>JAJSZB010000009.1:17759-46803 GCA_050613715.1 Streptomyces sp. IBSBF 3018 | reverse complement strand
GCAGGGGGTCGCCGGGCGGGAGGCGCCGGCCGATTTCCGACATCACGCGGCAGAATACCGGAAGTCCGCAGCCGCGGCGGATGGCAGCGTTGATGTCATGATCACAGCGCACCACCCGATCCACCGATGACGGCACAGGACGCGACGCCGGACACGGCGCCGGAGCCGGCTCCCGCACCGGTCTCCTCACCCGCGCCGACCTCCCCGCCCGCACTGCCTGCCGCTCCCGCGCCGGCCTCCCCGCCCGGGGACGCTCCCGCCTCCGCGCCCGGCCCGCGCAAGGGCCTGCTGCGCCGGCTCGCCCTCGACACCCGGCCGCTGGCCGTGCCCGCGTACCGCCGGCTGCTGCTCGGCCAGAGCGCCGCGCTGGTCGGCACGATGGTGACCGAGACGGCCGTCCCGGTGCAGATCTACCGCATGTCGCACTCCTCGCTGTACGTCGGCCTGACCGGGCTGGCCGGCGTGGTGCCGATCGTGGCGTTCGGGCTCTACGGCGGCGCGATCGCCGACTCCATGGACCGGCGGCGGCTGTCGGTGGCCGCGTCGCTGCTGACCTGGAGCGTGACGCTGCTGCTGCTCACCCAGGCGGTGCTCGGCCTGCACTCGGTGGCCGCGGTGCTCGCGCTGGTGGCCGTGCAGTCGGCGGGCTTCGCGATCTCCTCCTCGGCGCGCGGCGCGATCATCCCGCAGCTGGTGCCTGCGGACATGGTCGCCGCCGCGAACACGCTGAACTTCACCACGGGCAACGTCGCCCAGGTGGCCGGGCCGCTGCTGGCCGGCGTGCTGGTGTCGCTGCCGCACGGCTTCGGCTACGCCTACGGGGCCGACGCGGTGCTGTTCGCCGGGGTGCTCTACGCGACCGTGCGGCTGCCGCCGATCGTGCCGGCCGCCGCGGCGCGCGCCGGGACCCGCGCGGTGGTGGAGGGCCTGCGCTTCATCGCGGCGCGCCCGGTCCTGCTGACCTCGTTCGCGGTGGACATCGCGGCGATGACGCTGGCCATGCCCCGCGCGCTGTTCCCGCAGGCGGCGCAGACGCGTTTCCACGGCGGGATCGGCCTGCTCTACGCCTCCCTCGCGATCGGCTCGGTGCTGGCCGGGCTGGTCAGCGGCTGGATCGGCCGGGTGCGCCGGCAGGGCGTGGCACTGGCCTGCGCGGCGGCCGGCTGGGGTGCGGCGATGGCCCTGGCCGGGCAGGCCCGCACGCTGTGGCTCGCGGTGCTGCTGCTGATGCTGGCGGGCGCGGCGGACCTGGTCAGCGCGGTGTACCGGCAGACGATGCTGCAGACGTACGCCCCGGACGAGATGCGCGGGCGGATGCAGGGCGTCTTCACCGTCGTCGTCTCCGGCGGGCCGCCGCTGGGCGATCTGCGCGCGGGCAGCCTCGCCGCGGCGACCTCGCTCGGCGTCGCCTGGTCCGGCAGCTCGCTGCTGTGCGTGGTCCTGGTGCTGGGCGGCGCGGTGGCCGTCCGGCCGTTCTGGACCTACGACGCCCACGCGGACGCTCCCGGGCGCGCCTGACGCGACCAACCTTTCGCCAACCTTCTGCGGCCACAGTGGGCTCGTCGCAACCCCTGCGTTTCAGGAGCGCCACCATGGTCTACGCGCAGCCAGGCACCGAAGGCAGCATCGTCAGCTTTGCCCGCCGCTACGACAACTTCATCGGCGGGGAGTGGGTCGCGCCGGCCGAAGGGCGCTACTTCGACAACCCGTCCCCGGTGACCGGCGAGACCTTCTGCGAGGTGGCCCGGTCCACCGCGCCGGACATCGAGTTGGCGCTGGACGCCGCGCACGCCGCGGCCGGGGCGTGGGGCCGCACCTCGGCCACCCAGCGGGCGGTGATCCTCAACAAGATCGCCGACCGGATCGAGGAGAACCTGGAGAAGCTGGCGGTCGCCGAGACGTGGGAGAACGGCAAGCCGGTGCGCGAGACGCTCGCCGCCGACCTGCCGCTGGCGGTGGACCACTTCCGCTACTTCGCCGGGGCGATCCGCGCCCAGGAGGGCAGCATCGCGGAGATCGACGCGGACACCGTGGCGTACCACTTCCACGAGCCGCTGGGCGTGGTCGGCCAGATCATCCCGTGGAACTTCCCGATCCTGATGGCCACCTGGAAGCTCGCGCCCGCGCTGGCCGCGGGCAACTGCGTGGTGATCAAGCCGGCCGAGCAGACCCCGGCGAGCCTGCTGCTGGTGATCGACCTGATCGCGGACCTGCTGCCGCCCGGCGTGGTCAACGTGGTCAACGGCTTCGGCGTGGAGGCGGGCAAGCCGCTGGCGTCCAGCCCCCGGGTGGCCAAGGTCGCCTTCACCGGGGAGACCACCACCGGCCGGCTGATCATGCAGTACGCCAGCGAGAACATCATCCCGGTGACGCTGGAGCTGGGCGGCAAGAGCCCGAACATCTTCCTGCCCGACGTCATGGCGGCCGACGACGACTACCTGGACAAGGCGGTCGAGGGCTTCGTGATGTTCGCGCTGAACCAGGGCGAGGTCTGCACCTGCCCGTCCCGCGCGCTGATCGCGTCCTCGATCTACGACGAGTTCATGGCCCGCTGCGTCGAGCGCACCCGCGCGATCCGCGGCGGCGACCCGCTGGACCGGGCGACCATGCTCGGCGCGCAGGCCAGCAACGACCAGTACGAGAAGATCCTGTCGTACATCGACATCGGCCGGCAGGAGGGCGCGGAGGTCGTCACCGGCGGCGGCGCCCGCAAGGTCCCGGGCCTGGACGGCGGCTACTACATCGAGCCGACGATCTTCCGCGGCACCAACGACATGCGGATCTTCCAGGAGGAGATCTTCGGCCCGGTCGTCTCGGTGACCACGTACGACTCGGTGGACGAGGCGCTGAAGCTCGCCAACGACACGCTGTACGGGCTGGGCGCGGGCGTGTGGACGCGCGACGGCGGCACGGCGTACCGGCTGGGCCGCGAGATCAAGGCGGGCCGGGTGTGGACCAACTGCTACCACGCGTATCCGGCGCACGCGGCGTTCGGCGGCTACAAGAACTCCGGGATCGGCCGGGAGAACCACAAGATGATGCTGGAGCACTACCAGCAGACCAAGAACCTGCTGGTCAGCTACTCCCCGAAGGCGCAGGGGTTCTTCTGATGGGCGCCCCCGGCGGCTCGGACGCCGAGGCGGGGGCCGCGGCGCCCGGTTCCGCGGCGGTGGAGCCGGTGCGGCGCGTCGACCTCTCCCCCGCCGCGCGCGACCTGCTGGACCGGCTGGCCGCGCGGCACGGCCCGCTGATGTTCCACCAGTCGGGCGGCTGCTGCGACGGCAGCTCGCCGATGTGCTACCTGCGCGGCGAGTTCCGGGTCGGCGGCTCCGACGTGCTGCTCGGCCTGGTCGCCGGGGACACCCCGTTCTGGATGAGCGCGGCGCAGTACGCGTACTGGCGGCACACCCATCTGACGGTGGACGTGGTGCCGGGCCGCGGCAGCGGCTTCTCGCTGGAGGCGCCGGAGGGCGTGCGGTTCCTGCTGCGCTCCCGGCTGCTGACCGACGAGGAGCTGGAGCGGATCGCCGCGGAGCCGCCACCGCGGCGCGGCTGAGGCACCTGAGGCACCACCTGCGCGCGGCCGGCCGCACGAACCCGCGGTCGGCCGCGCCACCGGACCGGCATCCGCCGTCCGGCGCCTGTCGGCGGGCGCCGGGCGGCGGTTGCCACACCCGGTCACACCCGGCCGCGCCCAGCCACACCCGTCCGCGCCGCGAAGGCGCGCGTTCGCCGCGTCCGCCCCGCCCGGCCGCGCCGGATGCCGCCCGCTCCCCCGCGAGCGCCGCTCAGCCGGGCAGCGGGGACGCCGCCGCCGGGTCGAGGAGACCGGCCATCAGGTCGCCGCCGCGGCGCACCCGGTCCGGCACGTCGGCGAGGGTGAACTCCAGCTGCGCCGGCCGGCGCGCCGCGGCGACCTCGCGCCACGACAGCGGCGCGGACACCGTCGGCGTCTGCCGGGCCCGTACGGTGTACGGCGCCGCGGTGGTCTTGCGCGCGGAGTTCTGCGACCAGTCGATGAAGACGCGGCCCGCCCGGTCGGCCCTGGTCATCCGGGAGATCACGGTGTCGGGGTGCCGGGCCTCCAGCTCCCGGGCGATCCGCCGCGCGTAGTCCCCCGCGGCGGCCGGGGTCGCGCCGCGCAGCGCGGCCAGCAGGTGCAGGCCCTTGGAGCCGCTGGTCTTGGCCCACACCTCGATGCCGTCCTCGGCGAGCCGGTCGCGCAGCAGCAGCGCGACCCGGCAGCAGTCCACCACCGTGCGGTCGGGCCCCGGGTCCAGATCGAGCACCAGCCGGTCGGCGGACCGCGGCGAGGCGGCCTTCCACTGGTGGGTGTGGATCTCCACGCAGGCGAGGTTCCCCGCCCAGATCAGCGTGGCCAGATCGTTGACCTGCACCTGGTCCATGATCTCGCCGCTGTTCCTGACCGTCTCCGCGGTGGTCACCCAGTCGGGCGTACCGGCGGGCGGCCTTTTCTGGAAGAAGCGCTGCCCCTCCACGCCGTCCGGAGTGCGCACGAAGCTGACCTGCCGGCCCCGCAGGTGCGGCAGCAGCACGTCGGCCACGGTCGCGTAGTAGTGCAGCAGCTCGGCCTTGGTGGTGCCGGTCGCGGGCCACAGCACGCGGTCGAGGTGGCTGAGCCTGAGCGTCCGGCCCTCGACCTCGGTGATCGGCATACCATAAAGATCCCATAGGCTGACAAAAAGGACACGCCATGCGCAGCGTCTGGTCGGGGAACCTGGCCTTCGGCCTCGTCTCCATCCCCGTGAAGCTGGGATCAGCGGTCTCCAGTCACAAGATCAGCTTCCGCCAGATCCACCTGGCCGACCAGGGCCGGGTGCGCTACCAGAAGACCTGCGAGCTGGACGCCGAGGTGCTGGAGCCGTCCGAGATCGGGCGCGCCTTCGAGACCCCCGACGACCGGCTGGTCGAGGTGAGCGACGCCGACCTCCAGGCGCTGCCGCTGCCCACCGCGAAGACCATCGAGGTCAGCGGGTTCGTCGAGACGGCGTCGATCGACGCGATGCAGCTCGACACCCCGTACTTCATCGCCCCGGCCACCCCCGCCGCGAACAAGCCGTATGTGCTGATGCGCGAGGCGCTGAACCGTTCGGGGAAGGCCGCGGTCGGCAAGTTCGCCATGCGCAACTCCGAACATCTGGCGCTGATCACCTCGCGCGACGACATCCTGCTGCTCCAGACGCTGCGCTGGCCGGACGAGCTGAACTCCTCGGCGGAGGCCGCGCCCCGCGGCAGCGTGTCCATCAGCGACAACGAGCTGCGGCTGGCCGACACCCTGATCGACGCGCTGGGCGAGGCGGACCTGAGCGAGTACCACGACGAGTACGCCCAGGCCGTCCAGGCGCTGGTGACGGCCAAACTGGAGGGCGAGGAGCCGCCGGCGCCGTCCGGCGAGCCCCGCGGCGGCGAGGTGGTGGACCTGATGGCGGCCCTCCAGGCGTCGGTGGACCAGGCCAGGCCCCGCGGCGGCAGGTCGGGCGCGAAGAAGGCGCCGGCGCGCAAGGCGGCGCAGTCGTCGAAGTCGGCGAGGTCGGCGGGCTCGGCCCGTTCCGCGAAGTCCGCCTCCTCGGGGAAGTCCGCGTCGTCGGCGAAGTCCTCCGCGTCGGGGAAGAAGGCCGCGAAGACACCGGCCCGCAAGAGCACCCGGCGCAAGGCGAGCTGACCGGCCGCGGCCCGGCCGGCACCGGCCGCCGGCGCCGGTCGCCGCCACGGGTCGAGCCGGGCGGCGCCGGCCCGGCGGGCACGGCCCGCGACCCGCGCCGCGGACGCCGACTGCCGCCCCGCACACGGTTTTTGAACGGCGTATGAAGCCGCGCGCAGGCAATCCCCGCAAAGCGGGGCGAAGCGCTCCACGCCTCGTTGACACCGCGGAAGGCCGCTGCCTACGTTACGGCCAAGGCGGCCCGCCT
Organism: Streptomyces sp. IBSBF 3018; assembly: GCA_050613715.1. Lineage (GTDB taxonomy): Bacteria > Actinomycetota > Actinomycetes > Streptomycetales > Streptomycetaceae > Actinacidiphila. The sequence continues at coordinate 40,873 of JAJSZB010000009.1, read as the reverse complement.
CCGTGGCCGCCGCATCGATGCTTCGCCCCGGTGGGCGGACGAGGGCGGCCGGCATGTATTCGGGACCTGGCATGGCAGCGTGGCGTCGCCACGGCCGTGCGTCCGCGTACCTGGCCAGGCACATCGACTTCCAGCGCGTCAGCAGCGCCCTCTGTCAGCCCTGTACGAGCCGCCCCGGCCGCTGAGCCGGGTGCCGGACCGCGCCGTGAGCGGCCGGCCCGCACGCGCCCCGCGCCACCACCGCCCGCCCGCGGGCCCGCCCGCGCTCCGGCCGTCCGGCCGGAGCCCGTACCGGCCCCGACCGCGCCGCGGTACTTCTCCTGGGGCCGAGCCCCGTCCCTCGTCCCGCCGCCGAACGGAACCGGACCGCGACACCGCCCCGGTCCGCTCCGCCGTGTCCCCGCGTGGAGTCCCGCGATGAGCGAATCACCGCCAGCCGCCCCGCCTGTACCTCCCGACGTCGACCCGCCCGCGCCGCGGCCCGGCGGGGACAGCGGCGAACTGTCCGCGCAGCGGGTGATCCCGCTGCGCCGCCCCTGGCGCTGGGTCGCGACCGCCGTGGTGCTGGTCCTGCTCGCCCAGGTCGTGCACGGGCTGGTCACCAACCCGTTCTTCCAGTGGGGCCGCTTCCGCTACTGGTTCCTGCGCCCGATCATCCTCGACGGGCTGGTGATCACCCTGAAGGTCGCCGCGCTCAGCGCGGTGTTCGGTCTGCTCGGCGGGGTGGTGCTGGCGCTCGCCCGGCTGTCGCGCAGCCCGGTGCTGCGGACCGTGAGCTGGGTGTACATCTGGCTGCTGCGCTCGGTGCCGCTGATCGTGGTGCTGCTGTTCCTCTACAACTTCAGCGCGCTGTACGCCACGGTGAGCCTCGGGGTGCCGTTCGGCCCGGGTTTCGCGCACTTCGACGAGGCGCGGCTGGCCTCCGACACGGTCGTGGCCGTGGTCGGCCTGAGCCTCAACGAGGCCGCGTACGCCGCCGAGGTGGTGCGCGCCGGGGTGCTCTCGGTCGACCAGGGCCAGCACGAGGCGGCCGCGGCGCTGGGTCTGCCGCGCGGCTACCAGTTCTCCCGCATCGTCTTCCCGCAGGCGCTGCGCGCGATCGTCCCGTCCTACGTCAACCAGCTGATCGGGCTGGTCAAGAGCACCTCGCTGGTGTTCTACGTGTCGCTGCTCGACCTGTTCGGCAAGGTCGAGACGCTCGGCAGCACCTACCCGGGCGACATCGTGCCGCTGCTGCTGGTCGCCACCGTCTGGTACGTGATCCTGACCAGCGTGGTGTCGGTCATCCAGTTCTACGTCGAGCGGCACTACTCGCGCGGCGCGCTGCGCACGGTGCCCCCGACACCGCTGCAGAAACTCCGGGCCGCGCTGCGCGACCTGCGGACCCGTATCGCGATCGGAGCGGCAGGATGAGCGCCGACGCCGCCGCGGCGGCCCCGAAGGACGCGGCGCCCGGCCCGGCGGCGAAGGTCAGGCCGGCCGCGGTCACCGTGCACAACGCGCACAAGTGGTACGGCGCGCACCGGGCGCTGGACGGCGTCGACCTGGCGGTGCGGGCCGGCGAGGTGACGGTGATCCTCGGGCCGTCGGGCTCCGGCAAGTCGACGCTGCTGCGCGCGGTCAACCACCTGGAGAAGCTGGACATCGGCCATGTCGAGGTGGGCGGCGAGCCGATCGGAGTGCGCCACCACCGCGGCCGGCTCAAGGAGTTGAGCGAGCGGGAGATCCTGGCGCAGCGCAGCAGGATCGGCTTCGTCTTCCAGGGCTTCAACCTCTTCCCGCACCTGACCGCGCTGGAGAACGTCGCCGCCGCGCCGGTCGCCACCGGCAGGGCGAGCAAGGCGCAGGCGCGCGAGCGGGCCCGCGAACTGCTGGCCCGGGTGGGCCTGGCCGACCGCGCGGACGCCTACCCGCGGCAGTTGTCCGGCGGCCAGCAGCAGCGGGTGGCGATCGCCCGCGCGCTGGCCCTCGAACCGGGTCTGATCCTCTTCGACGAGCCCACCTCGGCGCTGGACCCCGAACTCGTCGGCGAGGTGCTCGCGGTGATCGGCGACCTCGCCAGGAGCGGCGCCACGCTGATCGTGGTCACCCACGAGATCGCCTTCGCCCGGGAGGTCGCCGACACGGTGGTCTTCCTCGACGGCGGCCGGATCGTGGAGCAGGGCCCGCCGCAGGAGGTGCTGGACCGGCCGCAGCACCCGCGCACCCGGGAGTTCCTGAGCCGCGTCCTGTAGCGGCCGCCCGCCCTCCCGCACAGTCCCTTCCGTCCCCTCCCACGGCGTCCCAATCCCGTTCCGCCCCATCTCGTCCCGTCCCGTCCAGCCCCGCCACGTCCCGCCACGTCCCGTCCCGCGCCCCGCGTGCCCGTCCCTCAGCGAGGAAATCAGCCATGCCCCGTCTCCGCACCAGACCCGCCCGCACCGCCTCCGTGGCGACCGCCGCCGTCCTCGCGCTCGGCCTCGGCCTCGCCGCCTGCGGCAGCGACGACGGCTCCGACGCGGCGGCGCCCGCCGCCCAGGCCAAGGACGCCGTCGTGGTCGGCGCGTTCTCCAACGGCGCCGCGAAGCAGACCACCATCAAGGTCTCCGCCGTCGCCTCGATCCGCGCCGAGCTGCCCAAGCGGGTGCTGGACAGCAACCAGCTGGTCATCGGCCTCGGCCAGCTGCCGGCCGGCTCCGCGCCGCTGGGCTTCCTCGGCAGCGACCAGAAGACCCTCACCGGCTCCGAGCCCGACATCGGCCGCCTGGTCGCGGCGGTCCTCGGCCTGAAGCCGGTGCTGCAGAACGCCACCTGGGAGAACCTCTTCGTCGGCCTCGACAGCGGCAAGGACGACATCGGCTTCTCCAACATCACCGACACCGAGCAGCGCAAGCTGAAGTACGACTTCGCCAGCTACCGCAAGGACAACCTCGCGCTGGAGGTGCGCGGGGACGACACCTGGAACTTCGCCGGGGACTACGAGAACCTGGCCGGCAAGACGGTCGCGGTCGGCTCCGGCACCAACCAGGAGAAGATCCTGCTGGAGTGGCAGACCAAGCTGAAGGCCGAGGGCAAGAAGCTCGACGTCAAGTACTACCAGGACTCCAACAGCGCCTACCTCGCCCTGGCCGGCCACAAGATCGACGCCTACTTCGCGCCCAACCCCAGCGTCGCCTACCACGTCGCCAAGACCGCGGGCACGCCGCGGGCGACCCGCACCGCCGGCACGTACTCCGGCGCCGGCGCGAGCCTGCAGGGGCTGATCTGCGCGACCACCAAGAAGGACAGCGGCCTGGTCAAGCCGGTCGCCGACGCGATCAACTACCTGATCAAGAACGGCCAGTACGGGCAGTGGCTGGCCGCCTGGAACCTCTCCAACGAGTCGGTGCCCACCTCCCAGATCAACCCCCCGGGACTGCCGACGTCCAATTCCTGAGACCGCCGCCACCGCGCGGAATGGCCGGCCGGGCGAGCCGGTTGCCCCCTTGTGGCGCGCTCCGCTCCCCGGGCCGCGCCGCCGCACTACAGAGACGGAGATCCAGCCGCCATGTCGACCAGCCTTCAGTCCCACGAGCCGCTCCCGCACCAGGGCCCGGCCGGGCACGTCCTGGACAACCCGGCCTGGGCCTCGCTGAGCGGCGCGCACCGGCACCTCGCGGAGACGGTCGGCTCGGCCGCCCGCTACCTGGAGGACGTGTCGCCGTTCACCGCGCTCGCCGACGCCGAGGACCCGCAGGCGTGGCAGGACCTGGCCGCGCTGGTCGGCGCCGGCAACACCTTCGCGCTGGCCGGGGTCCGCTCGCTGCCCGAGGGCTGGTCGACCGGCCAGTCCGGGCAGGGCGTGCAGCTCGTCGCCGAGACGCTCGCACCCGAGCGGGACGGCGAGGCGCTGCGGCTGGGCACGGCCGACGTGCCGGAGATGCTGGACCTGGTGGCGCGCACCCAGCCGGGGCCCTTCCGGCCGCGGACCATCGAGATGGGCGCGTACTACGGCGTGCGGCGGGACGGCAGGCTGGTGGCGATGGCGGGCGAGCGGCTGCGCCCGCCGGGCTACACCGAGATCAGCGCGGTGTGCACCGACGAGGCGTACCGCGGCCAGGGCCTGGCGGGCCGGCTGGTCCGGCACGTCGCGGCCGGCGTGGTCGAGCGCGGCGACACCCCCTTCCTGCACGCCGCGGCGGTCAACACCAACGCGATCCGGCTGTACGAGTCGATGGGCTTCGCGCTGCGCCGCACCACCGTCTTCCACTTCCTGCGGGTCCCCGACGACGCGGCCGCCGTCCGGTGAGCCCGCCCCGCCGCACGGAACCCCGCACCCGCACCCCCGCGCGCCACGTACCGCAGCACCACGTACCGCAGCACCACGTACCGCCTCCCGTACGACAAAGGACCCACGTCATGACCCGCGCCTATGTCTTCACCCGCAACGGCGGTCCCGAGGTCGAGGGCTTCGCCGAGGTGCCGCGCCCGGTGCCCGGTCCCGGGCAGGTGCTGATCGCGCTGCGCGCGGCCGGCGTCAACCCGGCGGACTGGAAGCGCCGCGAAGGACTGCGCGGGCCGGGCGAGCCGGAACCGCGGTTCCCGGTCGTCTTCGGTCGTGAGGCGGCCGGCGTGGTCGAGGAGACCGGGCCGGGCGTGACCGCCTTCGCGGTGGGGGACGAGGTGTTCGGCCATCCGGTCGCCGGCTCCTACTCCGAGCACGCGCTGCTGCCGGTGGGCGGCGCGGCCCGCAAGCCCGCCGGGGTGTCCTGGGCCGACGCGGCGACGCTGCCGGTGGCCGCGGCCACCGCCTGGGACGGCCTGCGCCAGTTGGACCTGCCGCGCGGCGCCACGCTGCTGGTCACCGGGATCGGCGGCGGCGTCGGCACGGCCGCGGCGCAGATCGCCGTCCACGAGGGCCTGACCGTGATCGGCACCGCGAGCGAGGGCAAGAAGGACTTCGTGGAGTCGCTCGGCGCGGTGCACGTGGCCTCCGGCCCGGGCGCGGCCGACCGGGTGCGGGCTGCCGCGCCGGGCGGCCTCGACGCGGTGTTCGACCTGGTCGGCGGGGAGCCGCTGCGCGAGGCCGCGGCGCTGCTGCCCGACCCCGCGCGGCTGATCAGCGGCGCGGACCGGGCGACGGTCGCCGAGCTGGGCGGCAGCCCGGTGCTGCGGGTGCGCGAGTCCGAGGTGCTGGAGGCGGTGGCCGCCCTGGTCGCCGACGGCGTCCTCGATCCGCAGGTGACGGCCCGTTTCCCGTTCGCCGAGGCGGACCGCGCGCTGCGCGCCGTCGAGGAGGGCCACAGCCGGGGCAAGACCGTGATCGAGTTCGGCGGCTGACCGTGCCGCGCGTCCTGACGCCTTTCGCACCGCCGGCGGTCCTGCTGTACCGCCGGCGGCACATCGACCTGCAGCGCGTCGCCGCGGCCCTGTGTCGCAGCTGACCGCCCCGGGGCCCGGCCTGCCGATCACGCCGGACCCGACTGCGACGCGCCCTGCCGCCAGGAACCCGTGTCCGCCCACGCCCCGCCCGCGCGCCCTGTGGCCGCGGCGCGGCGGCGGGGCGGAGCGCGCGCGTCCGCCTCCGGTCGACCGAGAAAGGCGTTGCCGACGCATGCCCGCTTCACCCGATCCCGCCGCCCAGTCCCCCGCTCTCGATTCCGCCGCGGGGTCCGCCGCCCCCGCTTCCCCCTCCGCCGCCCGGACCCCCGGCCCGTCCGCTCCCCTGCACCTGGCCGTGGCGCTGCAGGACGCCGGCTGGCACCCGGCCGCGTGGCGCGAGCCCGGCGCGCGCCCGCGTGAGCTGTTCGACGCCCGCTACTGGGTCGACGCGGTCCGCGAGGCCGAGCGCGGCCTGCTGGACTTCGTGACGTTCGAGGACTCCCTCGCGCTCCAGTCCGACGACCCGCTGCGGCCCGACGACCGCACCGACCGGGTGCGCGGCCGGCTGGACGCGGTGCTGACCGCCGCCCGGGTCGCGCCGCTGACCGCCGGCATCGGCCTGGTGCCGACGCTGGTGACGACGCACACCGAGCCGTTCCACCTGTCCAAGGCGATCGCCACGCTGGACTACGCGAGCACCGGCCGGGCCGGCCTGCGCGTGCAGGTCGCCGCCCAGCCGTACGTGGCCGCGCACTTCGGCCGCCGCACGATCCCGCCGTTCTCCTTCGAGGACCTGGAGCGGCCCGGGGTGCGCGAACTGGTCGCCGACCTCTTCGACGAGGCCGCCGACTACGTCGAAGTGGTGCGCCGGCTGTGGGACAGCTGGGAGGACGACGCGGAGATCCGCGACGCGGCCACCGGCCGCTTCATCGACCGCGACAAGCTGCACTACATCGACTTCGAGGGCGCCCGTTTCAGCGTCAGGGGCCCGTCGATCACCCCGCGCCCGCCGCAGGGACAGCCGCCGGTGGCCGCGCTCGCGCACGCCGCCGTGCCGTACCGCCTGGTGGCCCGCTCCGCGGACATCGGCTTCACCACGCCGCACGACGCCGGCCAGGCCGGGGCGATCGTCGCCGAGATCCGCGCCGGCCAGGAGGAGGCCGGCCGGGCCGGCGAGACCGTGCACGTCTTCGGCGACCTGCTGGTGTTCCTGGACGAGGACGCCGCCGCGGCCCGCGCCCGCCGGGACCGGCTCGACGCGCTGCTGGACGCGCCGTACACCTCCGACGCCCGCATCTTCACCGGCACCCCCGCCGAACTGGCCGACCTGCTGCTGGAGCTGCGGGCGGCCGGGCTGAGCGGCTTCCGGCTGCGGCCGGCCGACGCCGACCACGACCTGAAGGCGATCACCCGCGGCCTGGTGCCCGAACTGCAGGCGCGCGGCGCGTTCCGCCGCTCCTACGAGGCCGCCACGCTGCGCGGCCTGCTCGGGCTGCCCCGGCCCGCGAACCGCTACGCCACCGCCAGCGCCTGAGCCGGAGGACACCATGACCACGCAAGCCAACGACGAGCGCAAGAAGCAGATCCACCTCGCGGCGCACTTCCCCGGCGTGAACAACACCACCGTGTGGAGCGACCCGGAAGCCGGCAGCCACATCGAGTTCAGCTCCTTCGCGCACTTCGCGCGGACCGCCGAGCGCGCCAAGTTCGACTTCCTGTTCCTGGCCGAGGGACTGCGGCTGCGCGAACAGGGCGGCCTGATCTACGACCTGGACGTGGTGGGCCGCCCCGACACCTTCACGGTGCTGGCCGCGCTCGCCGCGGTCACCGAGCGCATCGGCCTGACCGGCACCATCAACTCCACCTTCAACGAGCCGTACGAGGTGGCCCGGCAGTTCGCCAGCCTCGACCACCTGTCCGCGGGCCGGGCCGCGTGGAACGTGGTGACGTCCTGGGACGCCTTCACCGGCGAGAACTTCCGCCGCGGCGGCTTCCTGGCCCGTGAGGACCGCTACTCGCGGGCGCAGTCCTTCCTCACCACCGCCACCGAGCTGTTCGACTCCTGGCGCGGCGACGAGATCACGGCGGACAAGGAGTCGGGCCGCTTCCTGTCCGACCCGGCGGCGGGGGCCTTCCGCCACCACGACCGGCACTTCGACATCGAGGGCCGGTTCAACGTGCCGCGCAGCCCGCAGGGCCGGCCGGTGATCTTCCAGGCCGGCGACTCCGAGGAGGGCCGGGAGTTCGCCGCGGCGTCGGCCGACGCGATCTTCAGCCGGCACGCCGAGCTGGAGGCCGGCAAGGCGTTCTACCGGGACGTCAAGGGCCGGCTGGCGAAGTACGGCAGGACGCCCGACGAACTGCTGATCCTGCCCGCCGCGACGTTCGTGCTGGGCGACACCGAGGCCGAGGCGGCCGACCTCGCGCACCACGTGCGGCGCGCGCAGGTCAGCGGGCAGACCGCGATCAAGCTGCTGGAGCAGGTGTGGAACCGCGACCTGTCGGCGTACGACCCGGAGGGGCCGCTGCCGGACATCGACCCGGACCCCGGCGAGCACACCGTGGCCCGCGGCCGGGCGAGCGTGCGCTCGGTGCGCGACCCGCTGGCCACCGCGCGCGAGTGGCGCGAGCTGGCGGAGGCGGAGAAGCTGTCGATCCGCGACCTGGTGATCCGCACCAGCGCGCGGCAGACGTTCGTCGGCACGCCGCAGACCGTGGCGAGCACCATCGACGCGTTCGTGCAGGCGGAGGCGGCCGACGGGTTCATCCTGGTGCCGCACGTGACGCCGGGCGGCCTCGACGTCTTCGCGGACACGGTGGTGCCGCTGCTCCAGGAGCGCGGGGTGTTCCGTGCCGACTACGAGGGCACGACGCTCCGCGACCATCTGGGCCTGCGCGTCCCCGAGCCGGGCGCCGGGCCGCGGGTCGCACCTGGGGCCGAGGCGGCGCCCGGGCCGGGCGCGGAAGCGGTCGCCTCATGAGATTCCTGGCGATCACACTCATCGTGCACGCGCCCGACCCGGTCACCGGGGTGCGCGTGTCCACCGCGGACCGCTTCCGCGAGGTGCTGGACGACGCGCTGCTGGCCGAGGATCTGGGCTTCGACGGCTTCGGCGTGGGCGAGCGCCACGAGCGGCCGTTCATCTCCTCCTCGCCGCCCGTGGTGCTCAGCCACATCGCCGCGCTCACCTCGCGGATCAGGCTGTTCACCGCGGTGACCACGCTGAGCCTGCTGGACCCGGTGCGGGCCTTCGAGGACTACGCCACGCTGGACCACCTGTCCGGCGGCCGGCTCGAACTGATCATCGGCAAGGGCAACGGCTCCGCGCAGCGCGAGCTGTTCCACGTCACCACCGACGACCAGTGGGACCGCAACGCCGAGAGCTACGACCTGTTCCGGCGGATCTGGCGGCAGGACAAGGTCACCGCGGAGCCGCGGTTCCGCCCGGCGCTGACGGCGGCGGAGGTGTGGCCGCGCCCGCTCCAGCAGCCGATCCGCGTCTGGCACGGCAGCGCCACCAGCCGGGAGTCCGCGGACCTGGCCGCCCGCTACGGCGACCCGCTGTTCTCCGCGAACGTCACCAACCCGATCGAGCCCTACGCCGAACTGGTCCGGCACTACCGGGAGCGCTGGGAGGCGTACGGGCACGACCCCGCGCTCGCCGCCGTCGGCGCGGGCACCGCCGGCTACCACGCCGCACGCACCTCCCAGGAGGCGCTGGCCGTCTACCGCCCGGTGTTCGAGGGCCGGCTGGCGTTCCAGCGGAAGATCGGCCTCGAACCGGTCTTCACCACGCTGGAGGACTTCGTCGAACGCAGCTCCGCGCTGATCGGCAGCCCCCAGCAGATCGTGGAGAAGGTGCACCGCTACCACGAGCGGCTCGGGCACACCGTGCTGCACCTCCAGGCCGACGGCAGCGGCCTGACGCCGGACCAGCACCGCGCCGCACTGGAGCTGTTCCAGTCCGACATCGCGCCGGTGCTGCGCAAGGAGATCCCCGACCCGCCCTGGGAGTGGGGACCCGGGCCGCTCAGCCCCGCCGAGCGGCCGCAGAACACCCCTGGCGGCGCCGAGGGGCCGCGCCCCGCGACACCGCCGACCCGGCAAGAGGAAGGCGGCAGCACGTCATGACCGCACCCGAGAACACCACCACACCCGCGAAGACGACCGTCCCGCTGTCCGTCCTCGACCTCTCCCCCATCCCCTCCGGCTCGACGCCCGGACAGGCGCTGCGCAACACCGTCGACCTGGCCCGCCGCGCCGAGGCCGCCGGCTACGCCCGCTACTGGCTGGCCGAGCACCACCTCGCGACGGGTGTGGCCGGCGTGTCCCCCGCGCTGGTCGTCCAGCTGGTGGCGGCGGCCACCGAGCGCATCAGGGTCGGCTCGGGCGCGGTGCAGCTCGGCCACCGCACGCCGCTGTCGGTGGTGGAGGAGTTCGGCCTGCTCGACGCGCTCTTCCCGGGGCGGATCGACCTGGGCATCGGCCGTACCGGCATCCGGATACCCAAGGGCGGCGGCACGCCGCCCGCTCCGCCGCCGCGGCGCACCGAGGACGTCTGGACGCCCGAGGGGCTGCTGCTGCCCCCGCCGTACGACATCACCCGGCTGCTCGGCTCGCCGCTGCTGAAGCGCTACCAGCAGTTCGTGCAGTACCCGGGCTCGGAGGTGCCGGACTACCGCGAGCAGGTCGACCAGATCCAGGCGCTGATCCGCGGCGACCTGCGCACCCCCGACGGCCTGGAGGCGCACGCGCTGCCCGGCGAGGGCGCGGACCTCCAGCTGTGGGTGCTGGGCAGCAGCCCCGGCTCCAGCGCGCAGGCGGCCGGCGCGCTGGGCCTGCCGTTCGGCGCGAACTACCACGTCAGCCCGGCCGCCGTGGTGGAGGCGGTGGACGCCTACCGCAAGGCGTTCGTGCCCTCCGACGTGCTGGCCGAGCCCCACGTGCTGGTCTCGGCCGACGTGGTGGTCGCCGAGGACGACGCCACCGCCCGGCGGCTGGCCTCGCCGTACGGGCTGTGGGTGCACAGCATCCGCTCCGGACGCGGCGCGATCCCGTTCCCGACGCCCGAGGAGGCCGAGGCGCACATCTGGACCGACGAGGAGCGGGCGCTGGTCGACGACCGCGTCCGCACCCAGTTCGCGGGCTCCCCCGACACCGTGACGGAGAAGCTGCGGGTCCTGCAGCGCGCCACCGGGGCCGACGAGTTGCTGGTCACCACGATCACCCATGACCACGCGGACCGGGTGCGTTCGCTGGAGCTGCTCGCGCAGGCGTGGGCGCGGGACGGGAGCGCCGTCTGAGGGCGACGAACGCGAGCGCGTGAGAGCGGGGGCGCGGCGGCCGTGGAGGGGGGCGGCCGCGCCCGGCTCAGTCCGTGACGCCCGCCGCGTCGAGGACGACGGCGGCCAGCTCGACGGCGAGGCCGTCCAGGCGTTCCACGCCGATGCCCGCACGGGCGGCGGCGCCGTCGTAGACCACCAGCAACCGGCGCGCCAGCAGGTCGGGATCGGCCGCGCCGGCCCGCGCGGCCTCGACCCGGAAGAGGTCGCCGAGCGCTTCCTTGGCGCCGGCCGCGACCGCGCTGGCCGGGTGCGCCGGGTCCTTCAGCTCGATCTGCGCGGACAGGTAAGGGCAGCCGCGGTAGTCCTCCGAGACCGACGCCTCCTCCATGCGCTCGAAGAGGTACAGGATGCGGGCGCGCGGCGTCGCGGGCTCGCCGGGCGGCGGCAGCAGGCGCGCCTCCAGCCGCGGCTTCTGCCGTTCCAGCGCGGCGGCGAGCAGCTCGTCCTTGCCGGCGAACAACTGGTACATCGACCGCTTGGAGACGCCGGCGGCCTTGCACAGGGCGTCGATGCCGGTGGCCGCGCCCTCCCGGTACATCAGGTCCGCCGCCGCGTCCAGCAGGCGCTCGCGGGTCGGCTGCCTCGGTGTGGTGCTGCTCATGCGGCCAGGTTAGCGCTCCGCCTCGACATCGGAAACCGATCGGTATACGGTCGGTGGAAACCGATCGGTTTCCCGGCTCGCGGGTACGGGTCTCCGGCGGCGTTCCACGCGCGGTCGCCCGCGCACCACTCGCTCGAAGGGCATCCCCATGAAGATCAACGGCTCCGTCGCGCTCGTCACCGGGGGCAACCGCGGCATCGGCGCGCACTTCGTCCGCGCGCTGCTCGACGGCGGCGCGGCCAAGGTCTACGCCGCCGCCCGCGACCCGCGGACGGTCACCGCGCCGGGCGCGGTGCCGCTGCGGCTGGACATCACCGACCCCGAGCAGGTCCGGGCGGCGGCGGAGCAGGCCGCCGACGTGGACCTGCTGGTCAACAACGCCGGCATCGCCACCGGCGCGGACATCCTCGGCGGCGGCCTCGACGACTGGCGGCGCGAGTACGAGACGCACGTGCTCGGCACCCTGGCCGTCAGCCGCGCGTTCGCACCCGTCCTCGCGGGCAACGGGGGCGGCGGCATCCTCAACGTGCTCTCCGCGCTGTCCTGGGTGTCGCTGCCGGACAGCGCGGCCTACTGCGCCGCCAAGTCGGCGCAGTGGTCGGTCACGAACGCGCTGCGGGTCGCCCTGGCCGGGCAGGGCACGCAGGTCACCGCGCTGCACATGGGCTACGTCGACACGGAGCTGACCGCGCGCCTCGACGTCGCCAAGGCCGATCCGGCGGACATCGTGCGCGCGGCGCTCGCGGGGTTCGCGGCGGGCGACGCCGAGGTCACCGCGGACGCGACGGCCACGCAGGTGAAGTCCGCGCTGACGGCCGGCGTGCGGGCCCTCTACCCCGGCCTCGCGGCGGCCTGAGCGGCCTGACGGCCCGCGGGGCGCTCCGGGGGCGCGGAGCACCGCGCCCCCCTGATGTGCCGACGCCCGGCGCCGGCCCCGGCCGGGCGGGTGGAGGAGGCCGGGTCCGAGCGCGGGCGCGGGCTCAGCCTCGGTAGGTCTCCAGCAGGCGCAGCCACACCTCGCTGATCGTGGGGTAGGACGGCACCGCGTGCCACAACCGGGCCAGCGGCACCTGCCCGGCCACCGCGACCGTCGCGGAGTGCAGCAGCTCTCCCACGCCGGGCCCGGCGAAGGTCACGCCGACCACGTGCTCGCGGTCCAAGTCGACCACCATCCGCGCCCGGCCCTCGTACCCGTCCCCGTAGAGACTCGCGCCCGCGACCCCGGCGAGGTCGTAGTCCACGACCCGCGTCCGCAGGCCGGCCCGCTCCGCCTCCGCGGCGGTCAGCCCGACCGACCCGATCTCGGGCTCGGTGAAGACGACCTGCGGCACCGCCGCGTGGTCGGCGGTGGCGACGTGCGCGCCCCACGGCGCGTCGTCGACCGGCTCGCCCTTGGCCCGCGCGGCGATCACCGCGCCGGCCACCCGGCCCTGGTACTTGCCCTGGTGGGTGAGGAGCGCGCGGTGGTTGACGTCGCCCGCCGCGTACAGCCAGCCGTCGGCGACCGCGGTCACCCGGCAGGTGTCGTCCACGGTCAGCCAGTCCCCGGGGGTGAGCCCGACCGTCTCGAGACCGATGTCCCCGGTGTGCGGGTCGCGCCCGGTGGCGAAGAGGATCTCGTCCGCGACCAGTTCGCCGGGGCCGTCGCCGCCGTCGACGGCGATGCGCACCTCTCCGTCGGGCCCGCCGCCCTCGCGGGCCACCGACGTCACGGACACCCCGAACCTGACCTCCGCGCCGGCTTCGCGCAGCGCCCGCGCGACCAGTTCGCCGGCGAACGGCTCCATCCGCGGCAGCAGCCCGTCGCCGCGGACCAGCAGCGTGACCTGCGAGCCGAGCGCCTGCCACGCGGTGGCCATCTCGACGGCGACCACGCCGCCGCCGACCACCGCGAGCCGGGCCGGCGCCTCCTTCGCGGCGGTCGCCTCCCGGCTGGTCCACGGCCGCACGTCGGCGACGCCCGGCAGGTCGGGCAGCGCCGCGGTGGTGCCGGTGCAGACCGCCACGGCGTGGCGCGCGGTCAGCCGCACCGTGCCGCCGTCGGGGGTGGCGACCGCCACCGTGCGCGGGCTGTCGATCCGGCCGTGGCCGCGGACCAGGTCCACGCCGACCGACTCCAGCCAGCCCACCTGGCCGTCGTCCTTCCAGTGCGAGGTGTACTCGTCGCGCCGCGCCAGCACCTTCGCCGCGTCCAGCGGTCCCGCGACCGCCTCGCCGAGTCCGGGCAGGCGGCGGGCGTCGGCGCGGGCGACGACCGGCCGCAGCAGCGCCTTGCTCGGCATGCAGGCCCAGTACGAGCACTCGCCGCCGACCAGTTCGCTCTCCACGATCACCGTGGTCAGTCCGGCGGCCCGGGTGCGGTCGGCGAGGTTCTCGCCGACCGGGCCCGCTCCGATCACCACGACGTCGTAGGTGCGGGAGGCGTCGTTCGTGTCGTCCCTGTCGGCCATGTCGGCGGGCTCCTGTCCTGACGGCTGCGGGCCGGCGGCGGCGCCGCCGGAAGCGCCCCGCGGCGACGGCGGCCGGGGCCGCCGTCTGGCAGGGGTGCTCAGCGCCATGGTACTGACGGGGTGTGAGGGGAAGTCTTTCGCAACCCTGACGGTTCCCCGAACGGAAGGGGCGGCCGCGGCCGCCGGGAGCGTCGCCGCACGGCAGCGCATATGATCACAGTCGGGGCGCCAGAGGGCGTCACGGGAGGTTTCCGATGGGCGAGCTGGTGCTGATCCGGCACGGAGAGACCGAGTGGACCCTGTCGGGGCAGCACACGAGCTACACCGACATCCCGCTGACCGAGAACGGCGAGCGGCAGGCCCGCACGCTGGCGCCGCTGCTGGCGTCCCGGCACGTCGCGTGCGTGCTGGCCAGCCCGATGCGGCGGGCCCGCGACACGGCCAAGCTGGCCGGCCTGGACCACGCGCGGATCGACGAGGACCTGGTCGAGTGGGACTACGGCGGCTACGAGGGCGTGACCACCCGGGCCATCCACAAACACCGGCCGGGCTGGGACCTGTGGACCGACGGCGTGGTCCCGGGCCCGGACGGCCATCCGGGTGAGACGCCCGAGGAGGTCGGCGACCGCGCCGACCGGGTGCTCGCCCGGGTCGACGCGGCCTTCGCCAACGGCGAGGGCGGCGACGTGGTGCTGGTGGCGCACGCGCACTTCCTGCGGGTGCTGACCGCGCGCCGGCTCGGCCTGCCGCCGGCCGACGGCGCCCTCTTCCAGCTCGCCACCGGAACCGTCAGCCGCCTCGGCCTGGAGCACGGACGCCACGTGCTGACCGCGTGGAACCGGCTTCCCTGAACCCGGCCCGCGCCGCCGCGACCACAGCGGACGGCGACGGGCGGGCCGGGGGCGCGGCCGCGTGGACCGCACGGATCGGGTCGGGACGCACGCGGCTGCTGACCGCTGCCGTGGCGGGCGCGCTGCCCGCGCTGGCCTTCCCCGCGCCCTCCCTGTGGTGGCTCGCCTACGTGGCCCTGGTGCCGTGGATGCTGCTGGCGCGTTCGGCGGACAGCGGCCGTACCGCGGCCCGGGACGGCTGGCTGGGCGGCGCGGGCTTCATGCTCGCGGTGCACCACTGGCTGCTGCCGAGCCTCACCGTCTTCCTGCTGGTGCTCGCGCTGATGCTCGGCGCGCTGTGGGCGCCCTGGGGCTGGCTGGTGCGGCGGCTGCTCGGCGGCCGCGCCGGGCCCGGTCGCGCCCTGGCCGCGGTGCTGCTGCTGCCGAGCGGCTGGCTGATGGTCGAGCTGGTGCGGTCCTGGCAGTATCTGGGCGGCCCGTGGGGCCTGCTGGGCGCCAGTCAGTGGCAGGTGCCGGCGGCGCTGCGGCTGGCCTCGGTGGGCGGGGTGTGGCTGGTCAGCTTCCTGGTGGTGTTCGTGAACACCTGCCTGACGGCGCTGGTCGCGGTGCCCGCGCTGCGCCGGCCCGCGGTGGCCGCCCTCGCCGCCGCGGGACTCGTCACGGGCTCGGTGTGGCTGTGGGCGCCGCGTCCGCACGCGGACGGATCGGTGCGGGTCGCGGTGGTGCAGCCGGGCGTGGTCGCGACCGCCGACGCGCGTTTCGAACGCGAGGTCCGGCTCACCCGGCAGCTCGCGGGCACCCACCCCGACCTGGTGGTGTGGGGCGAGAGCAGCGTCGGCCAGGACCTGACCACCCGCACCGACATGCTCGACCGGCTGGCCTCGCTCTCCTCCGAGGTCGGCGCGGACCTGCTGGTCAACGTGGACGCCGAGAAGGCGGACGGCTCCGGCATCTCCAAGACCTCCGAGCTGATCGGCCCGCACGGGGTGACCGGCCCGGAGTACGACAAGATGCGGCTGGTGCCGTTCGGCGAGTACATCCCGCTGCGGCCGGCGCTCGGCTGGGCCACCTCGGTCGGCAAGGCCGCCGACCAGAACCGCACGCCGGGCAGGCGGCAGGTGGTGATGGACACCGGACGGCTGCGGATCGGCCCGCTGGTCTGCTTCGAGTCGGCGTTCCCCGACATGAGCCGCCACCTGGCGGACGACGGCGCGCGGCTGTTGGTCGCGCAGTCCTCCACGTCGTCGTTCCAGCACAGTTGGGCGCCCGCCCAGCACGCCTCGCTCGCCGCGCTGCGGGCCGCCGAGACATGGCGGCCGATGGTGCACGCCACCCTCACCGGGATCAGCGCGGTCTACGACGCCGACGGCCGCCCGGTCGGCCGGCGGATCGGCACGGGCGCGAGCACCGCCGCCGTCTACCAGGTGCCGCTGGCGACCGGCGAGAGCCCGTACGCGCGGTTCGGCGACTGGGTCCCGCACCTGGCCCTGGTGCTGGTGCTGTCGGCGCTGGCCTACGAGGTGACGCGCCGCGTCCGGGGCCCGCAGCGGCACGAGCCGCCGCCGGTCTGATCGCGGGCGCAGGCGGGGGCGCGGACGGGGGCGTCCGGCCCGGGGCCTGGAGCCAGGAGCCCGGCCCGGGCGCGTCAGGCGTCAGGCGTCAGGCGTCAGGCGTCAGGCCGCGAGGATCTCGGTGACGACCCGCTCGCACAGCTCGTGCGTGAGCAGCGCGTCGCGTCCGTCCAGCGGCCTGCCCTCGCGCACCGCGGCGAGGAACGCGAGGGTGATCTGCTCGATGCCGCGCTGCCGGGCCACCGGCACCCAGTCGCCGCGGCGGCGCAGCGTCGGCTGGCCCTTGTGGTCGATCACCTCGGAGAGGTTGACCACCTGGCGGCGGGAGTCGGCGCCGCTGACGTCGAGGCTCTCCTCGGTGGAGCCGCTCATCCGGTTCATCGACCCGATCGCGGTGAAGCCCTCGCCCGACAGGTGCAGCACGACGTGGTGCAGCAGGCCGCGCTCCATCCGTGCGGACACCCGCACCTGCGTCACCGGTCCCGGCGCGAGGAACCGCAGGGTGTCCACGACGTGCACGAAGTCGTCGAAGACCACGGCGCGCGGTTCGCCGGCCAGCCCGACCCGGTTCTTCTGCATCAGGATCAGGTCGCGCGGGTGGTCCAGGCACTGCGCGTAGCCGGGCGCGTGGCGGCGGTTGAAGCCGACGGCGAGCGGCACGCCGCGCTCCTCGGCGAGCGTCACGACGCGGCGGGCGGCGGCCAGGTCGTAGGCGAGCGGCTTGTCCACGTAGAGCGGGACGCGCGCCTCGATCAGCCGCTCGGCGATCTCCACATGGTGCTCGGTGGGCGCGTGCACGAAGGCGGCGTCCAGGTCCTGGTCGAGCAGCGCGTCGAGGGTGGCGTGCCGGTGCGGCAGCCGGTACGCCTCGCCGACCCGGTCCAGCGTGGCCGGGGTGCGGGTGTGCAGGTGCAGGTCGAGTCCGGGCTGCGCGGCGAGCACCGGCAAATACGCCTTCTGCGCGATGTCGCCGAGTCCGATGACGCCGATCCTCAGCGGGGCGCTGCCCGGGGCCATGCCGTGCTCCTCTTCCGACCGGTGTTCCGCCTGGCCGCACGCTGTTTCCGCAGGTCGCGCGGCGCTGCCGTCACCGCAGCATACGGGGTCGGCGGCCACGTTCACTCCTGCGGGGAATACCCGATCCGGCCCGTTTCCTGCACAGTTGGGCAGGTGCGCCGCTTCCCCGCGGCGGTGGTCCTGGCAGTGGCGGCGTGCGCCGCGGCCGGGTGCGCCACCGTCTCCCCCGACCCGCCGTCCGCGGCGCCGTCGGCCGCAGCGACCAGTGCTCCCGCTGCGGCCGGCGGCGCCGGCCACCTGGACGGCGCTCGGGAGGGGCCGGAGGTCCCACCGCCGCCGGTGCACCATGTGCTGGGCTTCACCGGACCGGAGTCGGCAGCGACGCCTCGCGCCGCGCCGTCCGCCTCGGCCACGGTGCGCCCTGCCGCGCCTCGGCTCGCCCGGGGCGGGCGGCCCGCGCCGGCCCGCCCGCGCGGGGCGGTGTCCGCGCCGCCCGCGCGCGCCCTGCCGGACGTGTGCCGGCTCGGCGAGGCGTACGGCGGCTGGGCAGGCGGCAGCCAGGCGGCGCGTATCTGCCGCCAGGCGTACGGCCGTTGAGCGCGCCGGGCCGCGCGGCCCGGTGGCAGGCGCCCCGACCGGCCCTCGACCGGGCGTTCGACCGGCCGTCGGCTGCCGTCGGCCGGCCCTCCGCCAGGCCCGCCCGCGGGGCCCCTACGCCGTGGCGCCCAGGTCCGGGATGCGCCAGTCGATCGGGTCGTGTCCCTGCGCCTTGACCGCCTCGTCGATCTGCCCGAAGGGCCTGCTGCCGAGGAAGAGCTTGGCCGAGAGCGGGGACGGGTGGGCGCCCTGGATGACGGCGTGCCGGTCGGTGTCGATCAGCGGCAGCTTCTTCTTGGCGTAGTTGCCCCACAGCACGAAGACCGCGGGGTCGGGCCGGGCGGAGACCGCCCTGATCACCGCGTCGGTGAACTTCTCCCAGCCCTTGCCCTTGTGCGAGTTGGCCTCGCCCTCGCGGACCGTCAGCACCGCGTTGAGCAGCAGGACGCCCTGCTGGGCCCAGGGCATCAGATAGCCGTTGTCCGGCACCGGGTAGCCGAACTCGTCCCGCAGCTCCTTGAAGATGTTCCGCAGCGAGGGCGGCGTCCTGACGCCGGGGCGCACCGAGAAGCACAGCCCGTGGCCCTGGCCCTCGCCGTGGTAGGGGTCCTGGCCGAGGACGAGCACCTTCACCCGGTCGAACGGCGTGGCCTCCAGGGCGGCGAACACCTCGTCCCGCGGGGGGAAGACGCGGTGCTCGCGCCGCTCCGCCTCCACGAAGTCGGTGAGCTGCTGGAAGTAGGGCTTGTCCAACTCCCCGCCGAGGGCGGCCTGCCAGGAGTCGGGCAGCATGCTGGGCACGTCGGGAACCTCCGGTGAACGATCCGATGCTGCCTCAGAACCTAGCCCCACCCACTGACAACGCCCGAACGCCCAGGTCGGAGCGGACCGCGCGGCGTCAGTGGCCCGCCTGGAGGAACAGGCCGCCGTCCAGCACCAGATTCTGCCCGGTCACCCAGGACGCCTGGTCGGAGAGCAGGAAGGCGACCGCGCCGCCGACGTCCTCGGGCGCGCCGAGCCGGCCGAGCGGGTAGGTCGCCGCCACCTCCTCCTCGTGGCCCTCGTACAGCGCGGCGGCGAACTTCGTCTTGACCACCGCTGGCGCCACCGAGTTGACCCGCACGCCCGGCGCCATCTCGGCCGCGAGCTGCACGGTCAGGTTGACCATGGCGGCCTTGCTCATCCCGTAGGCGCCGATGAGCGGGGACGGCGCGAGACCCGCGATGGAGGCGACGTTGACGATCGCGCCGCCGTTCTCCTTCTGCCACGCCTTCCAGGTCTGCTGGGCGAAGCCGAGCGCGGACATCACGTTGATCTCGTAGACCTTGCGGGCCACGCCGAGGTCGAGGTCGGTGAGCAGGCCGTACACCGGGTTGGTGCCGGCGTTGTTGGCCAGGTAGTCGATGCGGCCGAACGCCTCCATCGTGCGTTCGACCGCGGCGACCCGGTGCGCCTCGTCGTGCGCCTTGCCTGCGACGCCGATCACGCGCTCGGCGCCGAGCTTCTCGACGGCCGCCTTGAGGGCGCCCTCGTTGCGGCCGGTGATGCAGACGCGGTCGCCGCGGGCGACGAGCGCCTCGGCGATGCCGTATCCGATGCCGCGGCTGGCGCCGGTGACGAGGGCGGCGCGGCCGCTCTCCGGGGGGAGCTGGGTCATGGGTGCGGGACCTTCTGGACGGGCCGGTGCGGCGGCGGAGGGTGGGCGGAGCGGGCCGGGGGCGGGGTCAGTCGAGCGGGCCGCCGGCCACGTACAGCACCTGGCCGGAGACGAAGCCGGCCTGCTCGCCGGTGAAGAAGGCGATCGCGTTGGCGATGTCGTCGGGGACGCCGACCCGCTGGACCGGGATCTGCGAGGCGGCCGCGGCCTTGAAGTCCTCGAAGCCCATGCCGACGCGCGCGGCGGTGGCGGCGGTCATGTCGGTGGCGATGAAGCCGGGCGCCACGGCGTTGGCGGTGACGCCGAACTTGCCCAGCTCGATGGCGAGGGTCTTGGTGAAGCCCTGGAGACCGGCCTTGGCCGCCGCGTAGTTGGCCTGGCCGCGGTTGCCCTGCGCGGAGGACGAGGAGAGGTTGACCACGCGGCCGAACGTGGCGTCCACCATGTGCTTCTGCACCGCCCGCGTCATCAGGAAGGCGCCGCGCAGGTGGACGGCCATCACCGTGTCCCAGTCGGCGGCGGACATCTTGAACAGCAGGTTGTCGCGGAGCACGCCCGCGTTGTTCACCAGGATGGTGGGCGCGCCCAGCTCCTGCGCCACCCTCGCCACGGCGGCCTCGACCTGGGCCTCGTCGGAGACGTCCGCGCCGACCGCCAGCGCCCGGCCGCCGGCCGCGGTGATCGTCCCGACGGTCTCCTTGCAGGCGCCCTCGTCGAGGTCGAGCACGGCCACGGCGCGGCCCTCCGCGGCCAGCCGCACCGCGGTGGCGGCGCCGATCCCGCGGGCGGCCCCGGTGACGATCGCGACGCGCTGCTCGGTGGTGGACATCTGTGTCTCCTCAAGCCCGGTGGTGGCCGGCCGCGTGCACCTCAGCGCACATGAGCGACCGCTTAGTAGGTCTCGTGGTCGAAACCGTAGGAGGCCCGTGACCCACTGTCAACGTCACCACGGCGGATGTGGCGGACGCTTCAGCGGACCAGCAGTTCCAGCAGCCGGTCGGCCTCCTTGTCCGCGTCCTCGGTGAGCCCGGTGTGGATCGGCCCGGGCTGCACCACCGTGGAGCGCGGCGCGGTGAGCCAGCGGAACCGCCGCCCGGGGTCCTCCCCCTCGGCCTGCCCGGCCCGCGCACCGCCCTCGCACACGCCCTGGTAGCCGCGGAGCGCGGCCCGCACGCCGGCCACGTCGACGGTCGGGTCGAGGCAGCGCAGCCGAGCCTCGTCCAGGTGCACCCGGGCCCCGACGTAGCCCTGGGCGCGGCAGTACACGAGCACGCCGGCGTTGATCATCTCGCCGCGCTCGATCCGCGGCACCACGCGCACCAGCGCGTACTCGAAGACGTCCCGCCCGCTCACCGCGCGTCCCTCCCGTCCGCGTCGCCCTTGGTCCCCGCGTGGCCCTCCACCCACGGCCTCAGCCACTCGGGCGGCGGCTGCTTCTCGCGCGCCGAGGGCGCCAGCGTGATCCGCTCGTGCACCTGCGGCGCCCGCGCGCCCAGCAGGTCGCGGTACGCGGCCCGCACGTCGTCGGGCGTGTCGAAGCCCGGCTCGTCGACCAGCCACTCGTCCGGCACCAGCGCGGTGACCTCGGTGAGCAGGTCCTCGGTGACCCGGGCCGCCAACTCCCCCGCCACGGCCGCCGGATCGGGCGAGAAGCGGGTCAGCGCGTGGTCCGAGGCGTCGTACGGCCTGGCCGGGGCGGCGGACGCGGACGGCCAGTTGTGGTGCCAGATGAGGGAGGCGCCGTGGTCGATGAGCCACAGGTCCCGGTGCCAGACCAGCATGTTGGGGTTCCGCCACGACCGGTCGACGTTGCCGATCAGCGCGTCGAACCAGACGATGCGGCTGGCCTCCTCCGCGTCCACCGGGAAGACCAGTGGATCGAACCCGAGGGAACCTGGTAGAAAGTCCATCCCGAGGTTGAGGCCGCCGCTCGCCTTCAGCAGGTCCTGGATCTCCTGGTCGGGCTCGCCCAGTGCGATCACCGGGTCGAAGACGAACCGCACCAGCTCGGGCACCCGCAGGCCCAGCCGCCTGCCCAGCTCGCCCGCGATCACCTCGGCGACCAGCGCCTTGCGCCCCTGGGCCGCGCCGACGAACTTCACCACATAGGTGCCGAGGTCGTCCGCCTCGACCACGCCGGGCACCGAGCCGCCCTCGCGCAGCGGCGTCACGTACCGGATGCCGGTCACTTCTCTCACCATCCCCCCAGGCTATGCGGTGGAGACTGTCGGCATGGACAAGATCACTCCGCCCACAGGGCCGCCCGCGGACCAGCTCTCGGACCCGCCCGCCAGCCGGCTCTCGGACCGGCCCGCCGACCGCGACGCCTTCCCCGGCCAGTACGCCCGCACCCGGCGCTTCAGCCTCGGGGCGCCCCGCGCCTTCACCCTCGCCCCCGACGGCTCCTTCGCGCTCTTCCTGCGCACCCGCGGCCCCGAGGACGCCACCGGCTGCCTGTGGCGCGTGGACGAGTCGGGCGAGCACCTGCTGCTCGACCCCGCCGCCCTCGACCGCGCGGCCGGCGAGGTCCCCGAGGCCGAGCGGATACGGCGCGAGCGCGCCCGCGAGCACACCTCGGGGATCGTCGGATACGCCGCCGACGCGGCCGTCCGCGTGATCGTCCTCGCCCTCGACGGCGAGCTGTGGACGCTCCGCTGCGACGGCGGCGCACCGCGCCGGGTGCCCACCGCGGGCCCGGTGGTCGACCCGCGCCCCGACCCGCTCGGCCGCCGCGTCGCGTACGTCACCGGCGGCGCGCTGCGCGTCGTCGGACTGGACGGGGGCGATACGGACGGGAGCGGACCGGACGGCGGCGAGGACCGGTTGCTGGCCGGCCCGGAGGGTCCCGAGGTGGCGTACGGCCTCGCCGAGCACGTCGCGTCGGAGTCGATGCACCGTCACCGCGGGTACTGGTGGGCGCCGGACGGCGAGCGGCTGCTCGTGGCCCGGGTGGACACCTCGCCGGTGCGGCGCTGGTGGATCGCCGACCCCGCGGACCCGGCGCGCCCGCCGCGCGCGGTGCCCTATCCCGCGGCCGGGACCGCCAACGCCGACGTCTCGCTGCACGTCCTCGGCGTCGACGGCTCGCGGACCGACGTCGCGTGGGACCGGGCCGCGTTCGAGTACCTCACGTCGGCCGCCTGGGACGCGCACGGCCCGCTGATCGGCGTGCAGAGCCGCGACCAGCGCACGCTGCGGCTGCTGGGGTGCGACCCGGACACCGGCGCCACCCGCCTGCTGCACGAGCAGCGCGATCCGGCGTGGGTCGAGCTGATCCCCGGCACCCCTGCGCGCACCGCCTCCGGCGCCCTCGTGCACACCGCGGACGAGGGCACGACCCGCCGGCTGACGGTCGGCGGCGAGCCGGTCACGCCCGGGGGACTCCAGGTCCGCGAGGTCCTCTCGGTGGAGGGCGACACGGTGCTGTTCGTGGCGAGCGACGAGCCGACCGAGGAGCACCTGTGGTCGTACGCGCCCCGGGCCGGGGACGGCGCGGGGGCCGGGCCCGGGCTGGTGCGGCTCAGCGACGGGCCCGGCCTGCACGAGGGACGGCGCGCCGGCGGCACGCTGCTGCTGGTCTCGCACACCGAGGACGGGGACGTCGTCCGGCTGTCGTCGGGGGGCCGCCCCCCCCCCCCCCCCCCCCCCGCCGCGCGGCCCCCGGTGGTCCCCACAACCCCGTGG
>JAJSZB010000009.1:0-17749 GCA_050613715.1 Streptomyces sp. IBSBF 3018 | reverse complement strand
TGAGTTGTTGTGAAATCGCAGCGGGAGGGGGGGGGGGGCGCCGGGGTGGGGGGGGGGGCCCCCCCCCCCCCCCTCGCCTCCCTGGCCGCGCGGCCCTCGGTGGTCCCCAGACCCCTGTGGCTGCGGGCGGGCGAGCACGAGGTGCGCACCGCGCTCCTGCTGCCGTCCTGGTACCGGCTGCCGGGAGGGGACGCGCAGGACGCCGAGGGGCAGGACCGGGACTCGACGGACCAGGGGACGGGCGAGGGTCCGCGGGATCGGGGGAGGCCGGACGGCGGCCCGCCGCCGCTGCCGGTGCTGATGGCTCCCTACGGCGGCCCCGCCGCCCAGCTGGCGGTGCGCGCCAGGACCGCACGGCTGTGCGAGGCGCAGTGGTTCGCCGAGCAGGGCTTCGCGGTGGTGGTCGCCGACGGGCGCGGCACACCGGGACGCGGTCCGGTGTGGGACAAGTCCATCCGCCTGGACTCGCTCGGCAAGCCGGTCGAGGACCAGGTCACCGCGCTGCACGCGGCAGCGGAGCACGTGGCAGCGCGCGGCGGCCGGCTGGACCTCGGCCGGGTGGCCGTCCGGGGGTGGAGCTTCGGCGGCTCGCTGGCCACGATGGCGGTGCTGCGCCGGCCCGATGTCTTCCACGCGGCGATCTGCGGGGCCGGCCCCAGCGACCAGCGGCTGTACGACACGCACTGGCGCGAGCGCTTCCTCGGCCACCCGGACGAGGAGCCCGAGGCGTACCGCCGCTCCTCCCCCATCGAGGAGGCGGCGGCGCTGACCCGGCCGCTGCTGCTGGTGCACGGGATGGCCGACGACAACGTCGTCCCGGCGCACACCCTGCGGATGTCCGCCGCGCTGCTGGCGGCGGGACGGCCGCACCAGGTGCTGCCGCTGTCGCGCATCACCCATTCGCCGTCCGACCCCGTGGTGGTGGAGGGACTGCTGCGACACCAGTTGGACTTTCTGCGCGCGTCGTTGAACATCGCGGCGCCGCGGCCCGTATGAACGGTCACGCGTGACACCAGCACGCCACCGGGCGCACCGACACCGTTCCGGCCGCCCGGTCCCAGCAGCGGACAGGATGCACCTCATGGCCGAAAACTCCGGATTCCCCGACTCCCCGACCCGTCGCGGCGTCGTGGCCGCCGCGGGTGGCGTGGGACTCGCCGCCGTGCTGGCCGCGTGCGGCTCGGACTCGGACTCGGACTCCAAGGCCGACTCCGGCTCCGGTGCGGACGCGACACCGAGCGGCGGGTCCTCGGACGCCGGCGCCACGCCTTCGGCGTCCTCGCCGACCGACGCCTCCGGCGGGGGCGGCGGCCAGGCGCTGGCGAAGACCACGGACATCCCGGTCGGCGGCGGCAAGGTGTTCGACGCCCAGAAGGTGGTCGTCACCCAGCCGACCGCGGGTCAGTTCAAGGCGTTCTCGGCGGTCTGCACCCACATGGGCTGCTCGGTCTCCGGCGTCTCCGACGGCGTCATCGTCTGCCCGTGCCACGGCAGCAAGTTCCACGTCGCCGACGGCAGCGTGGCCAACGGCCCGGCGACCTCGCCGCTGCCGTCCAAGCAGGTCACCGTCTCCGGTGGCGAGATCACGCTGGCCTGAGCGGGCCGCTGCCGGGCGATCCCCATGAGCGGAGGCCGCCCCGCCGGGCCCGGAATCCCGGCGGGGCGGTCTCCTCCGGCCCCGGTCCCCGCGGGCTCAGCCGCCGTAGCGGCCGGCCGAGCGGCGCAGCGCGTCGACCGCCACCCGGATCGCCGGGCGGCGGTCGGCGTCCTCGCGCCAGACCGCGTAGACGTGCCGGCGCATGGTGTGCCGGACCTGCACGATGCGCACGCCCTCGGGCATCGGGTCGCGGCCGAGCCGTGGCATCACGGCGACGCCGAGACCCGCGGCGACCAGGGCGAGCACCGTCGCGTGTTCCTCGGCGTGGTGCGAGATCCGCGGCTCGATGCCCTTGCCGCGCAGGGTGAACAGCAGCCACTCGTGGCAGAAGCCGCCGTCCGGCCAGGCGATCCAGTCGTCGTCCGCGAGTTCGTCCAGATCGATGCCCGCGCTGTCCTGGAGCCGGTGGCCGGCCGGCAGCGCCACGTCCACGAGGTCGTCGAACAGCGGCGCCTTGGCCAGTCCGCCGGGCAGTGACAGCGGCTTGTTGTACCAGTCGAGGACCACGGCCAGGTCGATGTCGCCGCGGGCCAGCCGGGCGAGCTGGTCGTGCGGCTCCAGCTCGTGGACGACGGTGCGCAGTTGGGGGTGCTCGCGGCGCAGCTCGCGCAGGGCGTCGGGGAACAGGCCGCGGACCGCGGTGGGGAAGGCCCCGGCCCGCAGCTCGCCGACCGCGGCGCCGCGGTGCGCCTCCAGGTCGGCGTGGGCCAGCTCGACGAGGGAGAGTATCCGCTCGGCGTGGCCCGACAGCAGCCGGCCGGCGTCGGTGAGCCTGACCCCGCGGCCGCTCTTGGCAAGCAGCGACTGCCCGGTCTCGCGCTCCAGCTTGGCCATCTGCTGGGAGACCGCCGAGGTCGTCACGCTCAGCACGTCGGCGGCGGCGCTCACCGAGCCGTAGGTGTCGATGGCGTGCAGGATGCGCAGGCGTTCCAGGCTCAACATGTTAGTGATTCTACATCGTGGATGTAAAAAAACTCGCTTGTTCTACGACGTCCCGCGGGCCATCGTGGGGGCATGAGCGCACCAGCCGAGAGCCGCCCCGCCGCAGCGGCGGCCGATTCCGACACCGATCCCCTTCCGCCACCGCCCGCAGACCGGTCCGGGCCACGGGCTCCCCGGGAGACCGCCGCCCGCCTCGGCCGCTTCGTGGACTGGCGCATCCGCTTCGTCGCGCTCGGCCTGGTGTGGGGCTTCAGCTTCCTGTTCATGAAGGTGGGGAACGAAGCCTTCGCGCCACTTCAGGTCACGCTCGGGCGGATGGTGTTCGGGACGGCCGTGCTGGCGGTGGCGGTCGCGGTCACACGGGAGCGGCTGCCGCGCGGCGGGCGCACCTGGCTGCATCTGTCCGTCGCGGCGGTGCTGCTCAACTCGCTGCCGTTCTCCCTCTTCGCGACGGCCGAGCAGACCATCCCGTCGATGCTCGCGGGGATGTGCAACGCGGCGACACCGCTGTTCTCGATGCTGGTCTCGGTCGTGGCGCTCTCCGAGGACCGGCCGTCCCGGCAGCGCTTCGCGGGTGTCGGCATAGGTTTCATCGGCGTGCTCACCGTCCTCGGCGCCTGGCAGGGCTTCTCCGGGGAGGACCCCAAGGGCACGGTCATGGCCCTCACCGCGGCGGTCAGCTACGCGGTCGGCTGGGCCTATGTGCGCCGCACCCTGGCCGGCAGCGGCGGCTCGCACCTGGCGATGTCCGCCGGGCAGTTGGGGATCGGCACCCTGCAACTGCTGGTGATCACGCCCTTCTTCACCTCGCTGCCGCACTCCTACCCGGCCAAGTCGGTGCTGTCGGTGCTGGCGCTCGGCGCGCTCGGCACCGGGCTGGCGTTCCTGGTGCAGTACGGCCTGGTCGCCGAGAAGGGCCCGACGATCGGCTCGATGGTCACGTATCTGATACCCATCGTCGCCACTGCGGCCGGCGTGCTGCTGCTCGGCGAGTCGCTGAGCTGGAACGAACCGGTGGGCGCGGTGGTGATCCTGTTCGGCGCGGCGCTCACCCAGCGCCGGCCCAGGTCGGGCACAGCCGTACGGGCAGGCGCCGTGACCGCGGCCGAGGCAGCGGCCGCGGGCGCGCGGGAGGTCCGGGTGCCGGAGGCGGGCGCGCGGGAGGCCGCCGAGGCTCAGGCGTAGCGGCCGGGCTCAGGCGTAGCGGCCGGAGCCGGAGGGGCGCAGTGTCTCGGCGACGGCGTCGGCGAGCGGGGCGATGTCGCCGAGGCCGAGCGGGGAGACGGTGATCCGCAGGCCGGCGGCCGAGCGCGCGCGGAAGCGGGCGCCGGGCGCCACCGCCCAGCCGCGCTGGAGCAGTCCGGCGACCGCGCCGGTCTCGTCGGACACCGGCACCCAGACGTTCATGCCGCTGCGCCCGTGGGCGGTGACGCCGCGCTCGGCCAGGGCGCCCAGCAGGGCGTCGCGGCGCAGGTCGTACGAACGCGCGGTGGCCTCCGTGTCGACGGCGCCGGTGCGCCACAGGTGGACGACGGCGCGCTGGAGGAGGTGGCTGACCCAGCCGGCGCCGAGCCGGTGCCGGCCGCGCACCCGGTCGACGGTCACCGCGTCGCCGGTGTACACGGCGAGCCGCAGGTCGGGGCCGTACGCCTTGGCGGTGGAACGCACCAGCGCCCAGTGGTCGGTGGCGCCGGACAGGCAGTGCAGCGGGAGGGAGGTCAGGCCGTGCACATGGTCGTCGTCGATGACGAGCACCGACGGGTGGTCGGCGAGCAGGTCCCGCAGGCGGGCGGCGCGGGCGGCGGACAGCGCGGCGCCGGTGGGGTTCTGGCCGCGGTCGGTGACCACGAGCGCGCGCACCCCGGCCTCCAGCGCGCCGGCCACGTCCTCGGCCAGCGGACCCTCGTCGTCCACGCCGACGGGGACCACCCGCAGCCCGAGCGCAGGGACGAGATCGTGGACGCTGCCCCAGCCGGGGTCCTCGACGGCGACCGCGTCGCCCGGGCGCAGGTGCGCGGTGAGGACGCGTTCCATCGCGTCGAGGGAGCCCGAGGTGAGGCCGACCGGGCCGGCGGGCACGCCGTCGGCGTCGAAGGCGGCGCGGGCCGCGTCGGCCAGTTCGGCGTCGGTCACCGGGCCGCCGTAGAGGGCGGGCGCCGCCGCGTGGTGGGCGGCGGCCGCGGCGAGCGCGTCGGCGAGCGGGGGCAGCAGGGCGGTGTCGGGGTTGCCGGTGGACACGTCCCGCGTGCCGGGCGGGAGGTCGATGCGCAGGGCGTCGCGCGGTGCGGTCGCCGGGCGGGCCCGCACCCTGCTGCCGCGGCGCCCGGCCGTCTCGATGACGCCGCGGTCGCGCAGCAGGCGGTAGGCGGCGGCGACGGTGTTGGGGTTGACGTCGAGTTCGCGCGCCAACTCCCGCAACGGCGGCAACGACTGGCCCGGACGCAGCGCGCCCGTGCCGACCGCGCCCTCGATGTCCGCGGCGATACCCGATGCGCCCCGACCTTTGATCCGATATGCTCCTAGCACAAAGTTCATTATGCACTAGTTCAAAGGATGGCGCCATGGAGACCACGGCCCCGCCGTACCCGCAGACCGGGCGGAACGTGCCGACCCGCTCGCGCGAGCGCGCGGCGTACGACCGCGCCACGGTGCACGCCATCCTCGACGGCGGCTATGTGGGCCACCTCGGCTACGTCCGCGACGGCGCCCCGGTGGTGCTGCCGACGCTCTACGCCCGCTCCGGCGAGACGCTCTACCTGCACGGGTCGACGGGCTCGCGGCCGCTGCGCGGGGCCGATCCCGGGATCGCGGTGTGTGTGACGGTCACCCATGTGGACGGTCTGGTGCTGGCGCGGTCGGCGTTCCACCACTCGATCAACTACCGCTCGGTGGTGGTGCAGGGCACCGCCTACCAGGTCACCGACCCGCGGGAGAAGGCGGCGGCGCTCGACGTCCTGGTCGACCACGTGGTGCCGGGCCGGGCCGCCGACTCCCGGCCGGCGAACGCCAAGGAGCTCGCGGCCACCGCGGTGCTCCGGCTGGACCTCGCCGAGGTGTCCGCGAAGCTGCGCACCGGCGGCCCCAACGACGAGCCGGAGGACGCGCTGCTCCCGCACTGGTCCGGCGTGGTTCCGGTCAGCACCGGCTACGGCACGCCGATACCCGCGGCCGACCAGGCCGACGCGACGCCGCTGCCCGACTACCTCAAGCCGGGCGCGCCGCGCGGCGCCGCCTGACCGGCCGCGGAGGGACCATGCTCATCCACCCCTGGGACGCGCCGGCCGAGGACGCCGAGTGGCGCGCCTGGCTCGCCGCCCACGACTTCGGCCAGCTGGCCGTCAACGGGCTCGACGGCGAACCGCCGTTCGTACAGCCCGTCCACTTCTCCTACGCCGCCGAGCCCGGCGGGTACGGCGAGGCGCTGCTGCACCTGGCCCGCCCGAACCCGCTGTGGCGGGCGCTGGAGGCGGCTCCCCGGGTGACCCTGAGCGTCGTCGACGACTACGCGTACATCCCCGGCCCCTGGCACGCGCCGGAGGGAGCGCCGACCGAGCACGGCACTCCCACCAGCTACTACGCCGCGGTCCAACTGCTGGGCGTGGCGCACGTCCTGGACGGCCCGGAGGAGAAGGCGGAGCTGTTGCGCCGCCAGCTCGGCCACTTCCAGCCCGACGGCGGCACGGCGCGGGTCGCGGTGGGCGAGGAGCCGTTCGGCCGCATGCTGGCGGGCATCCGCGGCGTGCGGATCGAGGTGACGGACGTGCGCGCCAAGTTCAAGTACGGCGGCAACAAGGCGCGGGAGGTCCAGCGCCGCGTCACCGGGCTGCTCGCCCACCGTGACGCGCCGCGCGACCGCGCCGCCCGCGCCCAGCAGCTGCGCCGCCTCGCCGCGGCCGACCGGGAGCCGTGACGGGCGCTCCCCCATGGACGGACGGGCCGCTACCGGGTGTGGGCAGCGGCCCGTCCTTCGTCACCGGCCGACGTGGCCCCGGCGTTGGAGATCACGGCTGAGGCCTCCAGTGCAGGCGCCGCATCCGCTGCCGGCGCCGTCCGCGCGCCGACGGCCTCCTGGAGGGCCAGTGCGGTCACCGCGGCCAGCAGGATCGCCGTGCCCGCGCACGTGGCGGCGCCGAGGTGCTCGCCGAGGAGGACGACGGCGAGGACCGCGGCCGAGACGGGTTCGATGAGGGCGATCACCGAGACCGTCGCGGCCCGCAGCACCGCGGCGCCCGCGAAGTACAGCCCGTACGCGAAGGCGGTGGGCACCGAGGCGAGGTAGCAGAGCAGCACGAGCGTGCGGCCGAGCCCGGCGGCCTGCGGCAGCAGCCCCTCACCGAGGGCCGCCGGGAGCAGCAGGACCGCACAGATCCCGAACGACCACAGCGAGGTGTCCAGCGGGTCGGCGGCGACGCCGCGGCTGCCGTACCAGCGGGTGAGCAGGGTGATGGCCGCGTAGCCCGCGGCGGAGAGCACGGCGAGGACGACGCCGGCCGGCCGGACCGCCCCGTGGCCGCCGCCGAGGACCAGCACGCCGAGTCCGGCCAGTGCCCCGCCGACCGCCGCGACGCCGCCGCGGCCGAGCCGTTCGCCCATCGTGAGCCGCGCGGCCAGGGCGATCATCACCGGTCCCGAACCGAGCGTCACCACCGTCGCGACGGCGAGGCCGGTCGCCTGGACCGCGCAGAAGTACGCCGTCTGGAAGAGCGTCAGCCCGGCGCCGGTGGTGAGCACGCGGACCGCCGTCCGGCGCGGGCGCGAGGCGGCGAGCGGCGCGGGGGTGGGCGCGGGACGCATCGCCCGGCGCGAGGCGCGTGTGCCGGTACGACGACCGGCAGCGGCATCAGCACCGGCATGAGCACCGGCATGAATACCGGCACCGGCACCGGGGCGCAGGGAGCGCCTCGCCAGGCGCACGGCGAGCAGCAGCACGAAGCCGCCGGCCGCGCGCCAGAAGGTGAGGCCGAACGGGCCGAGGCCGCTGCCCCGGTAGAGCAGGGCGGCCGCGGCGCCCGCGGTGCCCCAGGCGGTGGCCGCGAACATGACGTAGAGCAGGCCGCGCACGGCGGTCCGCGCCGGATCGGCGGGGACGGAGGCATGACGGATCTTCGTGAGGGACACGAGGTTCTCCCGCGAGAGGTGAGCGATGGACACATCACCGTCTGCGGGCAGCGCTCACCGCCGGGTGCGCCGCCGCCGTTCGGCGAGCCGGCGTCCTTCCCGGACCGGGACCTCTGCGGTCGCGCCTGCGCGCGCCGCCCGCCTCAGCGGGCCGGCGGCGGAAGAACCATCAACGTCATGCGGGCCACCCTAGCGCCGCGCACGGCCCGCGCGCTGCCCCACCCGGTCGCGCCGGCGGGGCGCCGAGCGCGCCGCGTGCGGCACGCCGAGCGGCCGACGAGTCCGAGCACCGCGCAATCCCGCCGGACGCGGCGACATCCGGCACCTCGCGCCCGGCGGCACGCAGCTCGCGCCCAGCGCCACGCACGCCGCACCCCGCACCCCGCATCCCGCATCCCGCACCCCGCACCCCGCACCCCGCAGGGAGCGTCGACGCGGCCCTGCTACCGCCGGACCCGCGCGGCGGGCGGATGCGCGGTCCCGCCGGCCGCCTCGGGCACGGGCTCGGGCCCGGGCTCCGGCCCGGACGCTGTCACCGGTGTGTGCGGGGCCGCCGCGGTCTGGGCGACGAACGCGCCGCACAGGACGAGGAGTCCGCCGGCGATCTGGGACGCGCCGAGGTGCTCGCCGAGGAGTATCCATGCCAGCACGGTCCCGACGACCGCCTCGATGCAGGCGACGACGCCGGCGACCTGGGGGCTGAGCCGGCGGACCGCCACCACGCCGGTGAGATAGGCGACGACGTTGGCCACGAGGACGAGCCAGCCGAGCAGCAGCACCGCGGGCACCTCCCGGTCGCCGAGGGCGGCCCGGTGCGCGAGCGCGGTGAAGGGGAGGTTCCACGGCCGGGAGACGGCGGTGAGCAGCGCGGCGCCGACGAGGAGGCCGTAGGCGATGACGGCGACCGGGTCGGGCGCGTCGTCACCCGCGGCGCCGTGGTCGGCCAGCACGAAGTACGCCACCTGGCAGCACGCCGCGCCGAACGCGCACAGCAGGCCCAGTGCGTCGAAGGCGAGCCCGGACCAGATCTCCACCACGCACGCCATGCCGGACACCGCGAGCAGCACGCCCAGCGCGGCGGCCCGGCTGACCGGGCGGCGCTGCACGTAGCGGACCCAGCCGAGCAGCAGCGCGGGGCCGAGGTACTCCACCAGGATCGCGACGCCGACCGGGATGCGGGAGATCGCCACGAAGTACAGCCCCTGGCACCCGGCGACGCCCAGCGCGCCGAAGCCCAGCAGCAGTCCGGGCCGCAGCCGGGGCAGCGCACGGTGCCGCAGCGCGACGGGCAGCAGCACGAGGGCCGCGCCGGCGACCCGCATCCACACCACGTGCAGCGGTGTGAAGCCGGCTTCGATCAGCGGCTTGGCGGCCACCCCGCTGCCGCCGAAGGCGATCGCGGACGCCAGGGCGAGCCCCAGCCCGCTGGACCTCGCCCGCGCCGGGCCGGCCCCCGATGTCCCCTGCATCCGGTCATGATGTCAGCTCGCGACAGGACCGTCATCCCGGTAGCGGCTGACATCCAGCCCGGCGGTGCGCAGCACCTCCACCGCGCGGCAGCCGGGGTCGGCCACCAGCGCGTCCAGCAGGTCGGTGCCGTCGGCCTGCGCCCGGCCGCGTTCCTCGGCGAGGGCCACGGCGGCGCGCAGGGCGGCCGCCGCCGCGGGACTCCACGCCACGGTCCCGCCGGCCCGCAACGACCGCGCGGCCTCGGACCGGAACCCGCTCGGCGCGCCCGTGCCGGCGCCCTCACGCCGCTCCCGCCCCCGCGCGCCGCGCGCCCCGAGGTCGGAGACGACGGGCAGCGCGCCGGAGTCCTCCACCGACCCGCTCCACCGCATCCCGTAGCCGATGCTGCGCTGCACCAGATACCCGAGCACGCGGGCGATCCGGCCGGTCCCGTCGTCGCACGCCTCGCGCGCGGCCGGGTCGCGCTCCAGCAGGGAGTGCAGCAGGTGCGCGGTGTCGGCCTGGCGGTCGCCGTCCCTGACCGCGCGCCGGCGGGCGCCGGCGGCGACCGCGCGCACCCCTATGCTCAGGCGCGCGTCGTCAGCCGGTCGGTGGTCCGCGGGTCGGTGGTCCGCGGGTCGGTGGTCCGCGGGTCGGTGGTCCGCCGGGCCGTGGAGTTCGGGCGGTAGCCCGGGGCTGGTGTGCACGGGTACCACCCCATCAGGCGGCCGGGCACGGCCGCATCGGCTCAGCGGGGCATTCCGGACGGCGGCGCATCATCCGGAGGGATGAGTCATGGCCACGGCAATACCACCGACTTCCGGCCTTTCTCGCACGCGCGCGCCGGGTGTCGGATTCCGGTCGGTCCGGCGCCGTCCGCGCGCGGAGCGGCGCCGCCGGCGGGCGGGGTGCCACAGACCGTCGCCGTAGCCGCCGTCCACGGCCGGCCGCAGGGCGCGCTACGCGTCACGGCCAGAGCAGGGTGCGGTCCCAGCCGCCGTCCCCGGTGCGGGTGTACCGCAGCCGCAGGTGTCCGCGTGCCGGGTCGGCCTGGAAGAACTCCGCCTCCTGCGCGCGCAGCCGGTAGACGGTGTGCGTGCCGGGGACGGCCGCCGGGTCCGCGGCCACGTACGCGCGCGCCCGGCGGGTCGCCCGCGCGTACTCCTCGGGTCCGGACAGCGGCTCGCTCTGCCGTCCGGTGAAGCCGGCCGCGCGGGAGGCCGGGCTGCGGCCGAGGTAGTCCTGCCGGGCGGCCTCGGGGCCGAGGGCGGCGACCGGGCCGATGAGCCTGGTCTGCCGGCCGTGCCCGGGCCAGTAGAAGGTGAGCGCGGCCCGCGGGTTCGCGGTCAGGTCGCGCCCCTTGGGGCTGCGGGAGTCGGAGGCGAAGACGAAGGCGCAGTCCGCGCTGTCGACGCCGCGCAGCATCAGCACGCGGGCGCTGGGTTCGCCGCTGGGTCCGGCCGTGCTCAGCGTCATCACGTGCGGTTCCGGCAGCCGATCGGCCAGCGCGCGCTCCAGCCACTGGGCGAACAGCGGTCCGGGCGCGGCCGGCGCGGCCTGGGGGTCGAACCGGGGCAGCTCCCCCGCGAGCACCGGCGCGGCCCGCATCCGCGCGAGCAGCTCCGCGTCGCGTTCCGCGGCCCCGCCGCCGGCCTGTGCGCCGTCCGTGCCCATCCGTCCTCCCGTCGTCCCGGCCTGCGCCGTGCCGCCGGCCCCGCCGCGGCGCCGGCTCCCGGCGTCCATCACACACCCGGCGCCGGGCCGCGGGCGGGAGGACCCACCGCGCGGCCCGGCGCCGGTGCCGGAACCGGTGCCTGAGCCGGTCCGGCTCAGCGCAGCGTCACCGTCGTGGTCTGGGTCCCCGCCGTGAAGACGTACGCGCCGCTCGCGACGGCCCTGCGGCCGGCGCCGTCGATGTCGCCCGGGGTGACCGCCAGCCGGCTCGGCGGCACGTCGAGCGTGACCGTCCGGGACTGTCCCGCCTCCAGGTGCACCTTGGTGAAGGCGACGAGCTTGCGGGACGGCGAGAGCACGTCGCTCACCGGCTGCGAGACGTACACCGGCACCACCAGGTCACCGGCGCGCGAGCCCGAGTCGGTCACCTTCACCTTCAGGTGGACGGTGTCCCGGGTGCGTGCGGTCGCGGCGCCCGCGCCGATCGAGTCGACCGAGTAGGTGGTGTACGACAGGCCCGCGCCGAAGGGGTAGGCGGCGTCGTACGACGACTCCGGGCCGCTGTTGGTGCCGGGCAGCTGCTGGTAGTACAGCGGCTCGTTGCCGATGTCCTTGGGCCAGGAGGCGCTGAGCCGGCCGCTCGGGTTCACCTTGCCGAAGAGCACGTCGGCGACCGCGTCGCCGCCCTCGCTGCCGGGCAGCCAGGACATCAGCAGGCCCTCGGTGCCGTCCGCGTCGCCGAGCACCAGCGGCCGGCCGGCGATCACCACGGTGACCACGGGCTTGCCGGTGGCCTTCAGGGACTTCACCAGCGCCTGCTGGTCCGCGCTCAGTTCGGGCCGCGGGCTGTCCGCGGCGCCCTCGGCGGCGGCCTTCTCGCCGACCACCACGACGGTCAGGTCTGCGTCCTTCGTCTTGGCCACCGCGTCGTCGGAGGAGGTGGCACGGACCACCTGGGTGCCGGAGGGCGCGGCCTTCTCGATGCCCTGGAGCACCGTGGTGCCGGGCAGCGTCACGCCGTTCGGGACGCCCTGCCAGCCGATCGTCCAGCCGCCCGCCTGGTCGTCGATGTCGTCCGCGTAGGAGCCCGCGACGACGATCTTCCTGGCGGAGGAGGAGATGGGCAGCACGCTGTCGTCGTTGCGCAGCAGCACCTGCGACTCGTCGGCGGCCTGCCGGGCCAGGGCGGTGTCGGCGCCGATCACCCGGGAGTTCGCCTTGGAGGCGTCCACGTAGGGGTGTTCGAACAGGCCGAGTTCGAACTTCAGCCGCAGGATGCGGGAGACCGACTGGTCGATGCGGCTGACGGAGACCAGGTGTCGCTGC
The DNA here is from genome assembly GCA_050613715.1 of Streptomyces sp. IBSBF 3018. Lineage (GTDB taxonomy): Bacteria > Actinomycetota > Actinomycetes > Streptomycetales > Streptomycetaceae > Actinacidiphila. Next base: position 5,583 of record JAJSZB010000009.1, on the reverse strand, counting down.
ACGGCCGTCTTCAGGCCGTCGCTGAAGCCCTGGGCGTCGTAGGGCTCCATCGCCATGTCCAGGCCGGCGTTGACGGCCTTGGCGATCGCCGCGGGGTAGTCGGCGGCGACGTGGTAGGCGGTCTGCAGTGCACGGACGTCCTGCCAGTCGCTGACCACCACGCCCTGGAAGCCGAACTGCTTGCGCAGCACGTCGGTGAGCAGGTAGTGCGAGCCGGTCGCCGGGACGCCGTTGATGGCGCCGGAGTTGACCATCACGCTCTGCGCGCCGGCGTCGATGGCCTGCTGGTAGGAGGGCAGCAGGGTGTCCTGCAGGTAGCGGACCGAGACGTCGCCGGGCACCCGGTCGTGGCCGTTGCCGGGTTCGCCGTAGCCGGCGAAGTGCTTGACGGTCGCGGCGACGTCCTTCGCGCCGCCCGCGTCCTGGATGCCCTGGACCGCGGAGGCGGCCAGCGTGCCGGACAGCAGCGGGTCCTCGCCGAAGGTCTCGTAGTAGCGGCCCCAGCGCTGGTCGCGGGCGATGTCGGTGACCGGCGCGAAGTTCCAGTCGATGCCGGTGGCGGCGACCGCGCGGGCGGTGGACGCGCCGGCCTGGCGGACCAGCGACGGGTCCCAGGTCGAGCCCATCCCGATCTCCTGCGGGAAGACCGTCGCGCCGAGCACGTTGTTGTGGCCGTGCACCGCGTCCACGCCGTAGATCACCGGGATGTGCAGCCGGGTGTTGTCGACGGCGTACCTCTGGACGGTGTTGACCATCGTCGCCCAGTTCTCCGGGGTGTTCACGGAGGGGCCCGCGCCGCCGCCGGACAGGACCGAGCCCGCGTGGTTGTCCACCAGCACGTTCTTCATGCAGGACTCGGTGAACGCGCCGCCGCTCCACTGGCAGTCGCCCTGCATGTTGACGACCGAGATCTGGTCCATCTGGCCGATCTTCTCGTCCAGCGTCATCCGGTGCAGCAGATCCCTGACGCGGAGGTCGACGGGCGCATTAGGGTTCGTGTACGTCGGGTTGTCGCCGGCCTGGGCCGGCACCGACGCGACGGCCGCCACACAGGCAACCGCGGTGGCGAGCGTCAGCAGGGCGTTCATCCGTAGTCGTCGTGCGTTCGCTGGCATGCAGGAGTCCCGTTCCTGTTTGGGGTCCCGAGCACGTGTTTCGGGACCGAATTCCCGTAAACTGCCGTAAACGTTTTCGAACGGCCGGAAGTCTGTCCCGCGTTCTCACGGACCGTCAAGACTGTACGCAGGAGGTGTTTTCCCGCACCCTGATCCTTGCGTCCGCACTCTGATCCCCGTGTCCGCACTCCGAACCCGGTCGTCCCCTCCGGCCCCTCCGGTCGGTCGGCCGCCGGCGAAGGTCCCCGGCCCCCGTCCCCGACGCGTTCCCCGGTCCGCCACCGTCCCCGCGCAGAACGGCTCTCCCGTGAACATCCGTGAACTGGCCCGCCGCAGCGGGGTCTCGACCGCCACCGTCTCGCGCGCGCTCAACGACCGTGCCGAGGTGAGCGAGGCGACAAGGGAGCGGATCAGACGGCTGGCCAGCGAACTGGGGTACGCCCCGAACGAGCCGGCCCGCACGCTGGTGCGGCGCCGCTCGGACACCATCGGGCTGATCTGGGACAGCGGCCAGGAGGCGCAGGGCCTGCACAACCCGTTCCTGCTCGGCCTGTTGAGCGCGGTGCGCACGGCGCTGTCGGAGGCCGACTACCACCTGATGCTGCTCACCACGCCGACGCCCGAGGAGCCGGACGCGAGCTATCTGCAGGCGGTGCGGCGGCACAATCTGGAGGGCGTCATCGTGCTCACGACTCCCCCGGACGACCGCTGTCTGCGGGTGCTGGCCGCCTCCGACGTGCCGTGCGCCGGGATCGACACCGCGTTCACCGGTCCGCGCACGGTCAGGGTCAGCTCGGACAACGCGGCGGGCGCGGAGGCCGCGGTGGAGCATCTGTACGCGCTCGGGCACCGCAGGATCGCCACCGTCACCGGGCCGCTGCATCTGCCGCCGGCCGCCGAGCGGCTGGCCGGCTACCGCAGGGCGTGCCAGCGGCTGGGCCTGGAGGTGCCGGAGGAGTACGTCGCGGGCGGCGACTTCTTCCTGGAGAGCGGCGAGCGGGCGGCGCGCGCGCTGCTGGCGGTGGACCGGCCGCCGACGGCGATCTTCGCGGCCGGCGACCAGATGGCGATCGGCGCGATGCACGCGGCCGCCGACGCGGGCCTGTCGGTGCCGCGGGACCTGGCGGTGGTCGGCTTCGACGACATCGACGCGGCGGCGCTGGTGCGCCCGGCGCTGACCACGGTGGCCCAGGACCAGCGGGCGCTGGGCGAGGCGGCGGTGGCCGCGCTGCGGGCGCTGCTGGACGACACGACGCCGTCCCGGACGGCGACGGCCACGGTGAAGGCGTCGGCGGCCCGGCCGGTGGGGGCGGCCGCGGGCGCCACGGCCGCGCGGGGCGCCGAGCAGTCCGGGCGGCGCGCGACCGCCGCGCACATCGTGCCGACGCGGCTGCTGATACGCGGATCGAGCCGGCCCGGGACCTGAGGAGGTCGCGGGCCGGCTCGATCGGAACGCGCCGCTGTCGCGGCGTACCCGGCGTCGCCCGGGCCACGTGGGGCGCGCCGGAGCGGGTGGCCCCGTTCCGGCCTGCTCGGGCCGGTCCGACTCTGATCGGTCCGGCTCGGAGCAGTCCGGCTCGGATCAGCCCTGCTCGGAGTCCTCGTCGGCGAGGATCAGGTAGAGCTTCTTGCGGGCCTCGTTGACCACGCCCAGCGCCTTGTCGCGCTGCTCGGGCGTGCCGGTGGCCCACACCTGGCGGAACGCCTCGAAGAGGCCGCCGCCCGCCTTCCTGATCTCGTTGAGGGAGTCCCAGTCGACGCCGCGGCCGGCCTCCTCCCAGGGGGCCTCGGGGCCGCCCTCGGCCTCGGTGCGGCCGCTGTCGGTGAGCGTGAACAGCTTCTTGCCGCCCTCGCTCTCGCTGCTGATCAGGCCCTCGTCCTCCAGCAGCTGCAGGGTGGGGTAGACCGAGCCGGGGCTCGGCCGCCACGCGCCGCCGCTGCGCTCGGCGATCTCCTGGATCATCTCGTAGCCGTGCATGGGGCGGTCCTTGAGCAGGGCGAGGATCGACGCGCGCACGTCGCCGCGCCGCGCCCTTCCCCCGCCGCGCCCCCGGCCTCCGGGGCCGAAGGGCCCACCACCGAAGGGTCCGCCGCCGAACGGCGGCCCGAACGGCCCGAAGGCCGACCTCCGCCCCTCGCGCTCGCCCCATCCGTGGCGGCCCGGGCCCCCGTGGCCGTGCTCGTGGTCATGTCCGTGTCCGTGGGAGTGCATGATGTCGCTCCTTCCATCGTTGATCGTTCGCGACACCTCAACGATATATCGGAACCGATCGGATGGCAAGGATGCGTTCATGTGGGGTGTGCATGAGCCCGGCGCAGCAGGCCCGCCGCGCGCTACCGGGAGCGCTACCGGGAGGGCGAGACCGTGCGCCAGGCGATGGCGGCCTCCACCCGGCCGCTGACGCGCAGCTTCGGATAGGCGTGCTCCAGGTGCTTGTCGACGGTGCGGGGGCTGATGTCCAGGCGGTGCGCGATCTGCTCGTTGGTCAGGCCGCGGGAGAGCAGGCCGAGCACCGCGGCCTCGCGCCGTGTCACCGGGAGCCCGCCCTCGGCCGGCTCGGTGGGGACCGACCTGGTGGCGTACGGCCCACCGCCGGCCGGCCCGGTGGCGTACGACCCGGGCTCGGGGCGTACGGCCGCCGGCGCGCCCGGGGCCGCGCCCTGCGACGGCCGCGCGGGGGCGAGCCGCGCCATGGCGTGCGCCAGCCGGACGCGGAGCAGGGCCGCGGTCTCCAGCTCGGCGTCGCCGAAGTCGGCCGACGAGCGGTTGACCACCAGGCAGATCCGGCGGCGCACACCGCTCGCGTATCCCGCGGGGAACGCCATCGCGAGCTGGTGCTCGGCGCCCAGCGGCCGGTACACCTCGGCGTAGACCCGCATCGCCCGGCACCCGGCCCGGCTCTGCAGGTCCGAGCGGCGCGCCGGGACGCCGGACCCGGTCGTGGTGTGCGCGACCAGCGGGTCCGCGCCCGCGCCGCGTTCGAAGGCCGCCAGCGCGTCCGGGGCGATGAGGTCCGCGGGCAGGCAGACCGGGCCGGCGGGGGCGGGGTGCGGGGCCCATACGATGCTGTCGCCCGGCAGTGCCGCGAGCAGCGGCGGCAGCAGCGCGGGGACCAGCGCCTCCTCGTCGACCGCGTCGATCAGGAGGTCGGCGACGGCGAGCACCCGCCGCAGCGCGGCCTCCCCGGCCGTGGTCATACCTCCAGCCTGACCACCTGCCGGTGAGCGGTCAAGGCGAAGGCCGCGCACCCGCCGGGCCCGCGCGGACCGGCCGCACACCCGTGCCGGATCTGGCGGCGCGCGGCAGACGGCAGGCGGCTCAACGGGCCAGCGCGTAGATCCTGTTGACCGGGCTCTCCGCGGTCATCGTCCAGTGGTGCAGGCCCGCGTCGTCGGCGATGCTCCGCATCCTCGCCTCGCCCGCGTGGTTGCCGAGCGCCTCGGGTCCGTGCTGGGCCAGCGCGGACGGCAGGCACACCGCGACGGACGCGGCGCTCATGCCGCGGCCGACCGGATGGACGTTCTCGTCCACGTCGGCGGACATGTTCGGCTCCACCAGCAGGCAGACGCCGTCCGCGGACAGCGCGTGCTCGGCGCGGCGCAGTGCGGCCGCGGGGTCGCTCATGTCGTGCAGGCAGTCGAAGAAGGTGATCAGGTCGAACCCGTCGCCGGGGAAGTCCTGCGCGGTCGCCACGTCGAACGCGACGCGGTCGCCGAGACCCTGCTCGGCCGCGAGCCCGCGGGCCGCCTCGATCGACGGGCGGTGGAAGTCGAATCCGTGGAAGGACGAGCGGGGGAACGCCTGCGCCATCAGCAGCGTCGAGTGCCCGTAGCCGCAGCCCACGTCGGCGACCTTCGCGCCGCGTTCGAGCCGGCGCGTCAGGCCCTCCACCGACGCGAGCCACTCGGGGACCAGCGCGGCCGCGTAGCCGGGGCGGAAGAACTTCGCGGTGCCCTCGAAGAGCGCCGGGCCGTGGTCGCCCCAGCCGACGCCCTCACCGGTCCCGAAGGCTGCCATCAGGTCGTCCTCGGTGCCGTAGAGCGCCTGGAGCATCGTGAACATGCCGGCCGCGTAGGTGGGCGCGTCCGGGTCGGCGAGGACGGCGGCGCGCACGTCGGACAGTTCGTACGTGTCGGTCGCACGGTCGTGGTCGACGTACTCGCCCGCGACCTGGGCGGCCAGCCATTCGCGCAGGTACCGCTCGGACAGGCCTGTGCGGTCGGCCAGTTGCTGCGAGGTGAGCGGGCCCGCGCCCGCCATCGCGCGATAGAGGCCGAGCCGGTCGCCGAGCGAGGTGCACAGGCCGGACATCGCGGCCGCGCCGTCGGTGATGACCTGTTCGAGGAACTCCATGACCTCGTCCTCGGCGGGACGGCCCGCGTTCTGCGCCGGCGGCCTTGGGGTTGTGGTGGTCATGCTGCTCACTCCTGTCGTGGTCCCCCCGCCCCCCTTCTCGTGTCGTGGTCC
>JAJSZB010000099.1:0-19546 GCA_050613715.1 Streptomyces sp. IBSBF 3018 | reverse complement strand
GTCCGGGAGCGTGGCCCGCTCCGTTCAGACGCCGCCGGCAGCCTCCGCCAGCGCCGCGCGCGTCAGCGTCCTCGCCGTGTCGGCCGCCGCGGTCACGGCGGCGTCCGGGTCGAGCCCGGCCAGGTCCATGAGGTTGAACAGGGCCTCGGCGCTGACCACGAGGCTGAGCCCGAGCCTGAGCCGGGCGACCGCCGCGGCCGGGACCGCCCCCGCGACCGGCGCGAGGGCCTGGTCGATCACGCCGAACCGCAGCCCGGGCCGCCGGGCCGGACCCTGCGGGTGGGCGACCGTCGCCGCGATCATCGCCCGGATCGCGCCTTGGAGCGTCAGCACGTGCCGCAGCATGAACTCCGCGGCGGCGCCCACGCGTTCGACCGGGTCCGTACGGTCGCCGATCGCCGCGAGCACCTCGTCGGGGGAGGGCACCATGTCCGTCATCGCCTCCTGGAGGAGGCTGGCCATGTCGGGGAAGTAGCGGTAGGCCGTGGCCTCGGAGACCAGCGCGGTCCTGGCCACCTCGGGCATCGTCACTTCGCGGCCGGTGCGGATGAGGTCGGTCGCCGCGCGGACGATCGCCAGGTGGGTGCGCCGCTTCTGGTTGACCCGGCCCGCGGCCGTCTGCCCCGGAGTGCCCTGCGCTGCCATGAGACCGCCCTTTCCGCCCTGTCCGCCGACCGCTGCCCGGCGCTGGTCCCCGCCGGCCGCCCGGACGGCACGATACCGCAAGTCCGCCATCGTGATGAGAGTGTACTTGCATAATGGAGTGTGAGGGGACTACCTTCACGAGAGTCGGATCTCACAAGCCCGCGGACCCGTGAACCCGCGGGCCCGTGCGCCGGCGGACCGAGAGTCCGCGGACCGCGAATCCGCGGGCCCGCGGCCCCCGAGGCGCAGTACGTACGAAGGAGTCGGTCATGAACGACGTGTCGGTCGTCGGCCCGGACGGCGGCGAGACCATCGTCCTCGGACCCGCGCGCATGCGGATCATGGAGGACGGCGCGACGACGGAACACCGCCTGGGCATCGGCGAGATCACCCTCGCCCCGCACAGCGCCGGCCCGCCCCAGCACCGCCACGCCCGTCACGACGAGGGCTTCTACGTGGTCTCCGGCACCGCCCTGTTCACCGTCGGCACGACCGAGCACCTCGCGCCCGCGGGCACCCTGGTGATGGTGCCGCCAGGCGCCCCGCACACCTTCGCCAACCCCGGCGACGTACCCGTGGTGATGGTCAACACCTTCACCCCGGACCTCTATGTGCAGTACTTCCGCGACCTCGGCGAGATGCTCGCCGGCGGCACGCCGATGACCGACGAGTCCACCGCGCGGGTGATGAGCCGTTACGCGACCACCGCGTCCGACGAGTTCGCCTGAGACCGGTCGGGGGCGGCGTGAGCGCGGGCGGGGCGGAGCCGGGGCCGGTCCCGGCCGGCACAGTTCATGACAGTCACTGACATGAGCTACGATCGGCGCATGGGTCGATGGGAGCCGAACGCGCGCGGCCGGCTCAGGGAAGCCGCGATGGAGCTGTTCGAGGAGCGCGGGTACGAGGAGACGACCGTCGCCGAGATCGCCCGGCGCGCCGGGCTCACCGACCGTACGTTCTTCCGGCACTTCGCCGACAAGCCCGAGGTCCTCTTCGACGGTTCCGACACCCTCAGGGACGGCTTCGTCGCCACGATCGCGCAGGCGCGCGCGGCCGACCCGCCGATGGTGGTGATGGCCGCGACGCTGCTGGGCATCGCGCCCCTCGTCCAGTCGGACCGGGAGAGCGCCCGCCGACGGCACGCGATCATCTCGGGCACCCCGGAGCTGCTGGAGCGCGAGCTGATGAAGCTCGCCCGGCTCGCCGCGGTCGCCGCCGACGCCCTGCGGCAGCGGGGCGTGCCCGACCCGGCCGCGGCGCTGGTCGCCGAGACGGGACTCGCCGTCTTCAGGACGGCGTTCGCCCGCTGGATCGGGCCCGACGAGAAGGCCGACCTCGACGCGCTCATCCGCGGGACGCTGGACGACCTGGCCGCCCTCACCCGGCCGCTCGCCCCGACCGCGAGCTGACCCGGCGCGCCCGCCCACGCCTCGGCGCCGCGGTGGCCGTCACTCCGTGACGACGACCAGCTTGCCGCCCTTGGGCGTGCCGTGGACCTCCAGCTCCGTGAGCGCCCCGATCGCTTCCGCCAGCGGCACCGTGCGGACGATCGGCAGCCGCAGCGCGCCCTCGCCCGCCGCCCGCGCGACCGCTTCGAGGTCCTCGGTGACGGGCTGGGCGATCAGGACGTGGAACGGCCCCGGCAGCGCGCTCTTGGCGAGCTTCGCCGGCGTGGGGTTTATGTCGACGATGGTGCCGCCGGGCCGCAGCAGCGTCCGAGCCGCCTTGGCCGGGAGCGTGCCCGCGGTGTCGAGGACGAGGTCGAACCGGCCGGCGAGCGGGGCCGCGTCGAAGTCGAACGCGACGACCGGATCGATGCCGATGTCGTGCGCCTGCTGCGTGGCCGTGGGCCGGCAGCTGCCGCCCACCGAGGCGCCGCGCATCGCGGCGATCTGCACGGCGGAGCGTCCGACGCCGCCGAGGCAGCCGTGCACGAAGACCGCCTGACCGGCGCGCACCCCCGCCTTGCCGACCACGGCCTGGTACGCGGTCAGCCCGACGGTCGGGACCGCCGCGGCCTCCTCGAACGACAACCCCTCGGGCTTGAGCACCACCGCCTTCTCCTCGGCGACGGCCATGTCGGCGAACGCCCCCGCCGCCTTGACGCTGGTCCCGCCCATCACCGCGTCGCCGGCCTTCAGCCGGGTGACGCCCTCGCCGACCGCCTCGACCACGCCCGCGAAGTCGTGGCCGATGCCCCGCGGGAAGCTCCGGCCGGTCATGATCTTCAGGCCGCCGCCGCGGATGCCCCAGTCCATCGGGTTGGCGGCCGCCGCCTTCACCCGCACCAGCACCTCGCCCGCGCCCGGCCGCGGCTGCTCGACCTCCTCCAGCCGCATGAGCTCGGGCCCGCCGTACCGGTGGTACTGGATGCGCCTGATCGTCGCCATCGGAAGCCTCCGCGGTGTGTGATGTCATGTGATGACATCACCGTACCACGGCTGATGTCGGTCAGTGACATCACCGTGCGGCGCCTGCTTCCCGTGCTGTCTCCCGTGCTGCTTCACGTACCGCGTCCCGTACCGCGTCCACGCGTCGCCTCCCGGGTGCGGCGGCCGTCCGGAACGCCGGTGCGGACGTACGGGTTCGGCCGTTCAAAGAAACAAGACCGTGGTGGTTTCGGACTCTTGACGGTCATATTCGTGAAACGTAGCGTGAGCGTCCGCAAGATTCCGGAAGCCGTCGGCCCTGCCCGGTCTGCCGCTCGACCTCCGCATCGCGGGCCGGGGAGCGGCGGCCCCGCAGGTGACGCTCCGTCAGCGGCAGGCATGTCGGTACGTGCCCCCCACCCCGCCGTGCGGCTGCTTCTGGGGTGGCAGAAGGAGGAATCGTGCATGCACCACCGGGCCGGCAGATCCGGCCCTCCCGGTCCCGCACGCTCAGAAGAGCCGGCTTCGTGCTGGCCCTCGGGTGCCTGCTGGGGGGCGTGACGGTCGCGCCGGCCACGTCCGCGGCCCCCGCCGCCGACGCCGCGCACTCCGGCGGCGGCTCACACGGCGGACCGGACGGCGGCTCGGACGCGTGGGTCCTGAGCACCGACCAGACCACGAACGACTACGCGCCGACCTTCGTCGGCAACGGCTACCTCGCCGCACGCGTGCCGGCGGCGGGCGAGGGCTTCTCCAACAGCCCCATCGTCACCCAGTCCGAACTGGCCGGCTTCTACGCCCAGCCCGCCGGCCAGTACGAGCGGCGGGCCAGCCTGCCGACCTGGACCACGCTCGGCTTCGGCCGCACCGGCGGCGTGTACGGCGTGCCGGGGAACTGGTCCTGCGCCTTCGACCAGATCTGCCCGGCCAAGGACGGACAGATCTCCGGCGGCGCGTTCGTCGAGACCTCGCACGGCGGCTCGGTCGCCGGCGGCTACCTCGCCGGACTGAACACGAACAACACCCCGACCGTCGGCGGGACCGACGTCATCGCGGTGCGCGACGCCCCCGCCGGCCAGGCCGTGCTGGACGTCCGCTACGCCAACGGCAGCGGCACCCCGCAGACCGTCCACCTCGGTGTCGACGGCACGCTCCAGCAGCTGTCGCTGCCGCCCACCGCCGACTGGGACACCTGGACCGTCGCCCATGTGCCCGTCACGCTGACCGCCGGCGCCAACACCCTGCGGATCACCGTCGCCGGCGACGACACCGCGCGGGTCAACGTCGACTACCTGGCGGCCTACCCGACCGGCGCGCAGCCGCCCACCGACGTCGCCTCCGCCGACACCGGCACCACCACCGGCTACCGGCAGTCCCTGGACCTGCGCACCGGCGTGCTCACCACGTCCTTCGACTGGACCTCCGCGGACGGCGACCGGACCAGCTTCAGCTACGCCGTCAGCGCCAACCGCGCCGACGGCCACCTGGGCACCGTCACCGTACGGGCGGTGCCGCACTGGAGCGGGACGGCGACCGTCGTCGACGAGTTCGACGGCCGCGGCCTGGACCACGCCACCGCCACGCAGTCCCACGTCGACGCCGGGTCCGCCACCCTGTCGCAGACCGTCGTGACCGACGGGAAGCTCGTCACCGCGGGCCTGAACTCCGTGCTGCGCGTGGACGGCAGGACGCGGGCGACCGCGCCGCTCGCCGCCGCCGACGACGGCAGCGCGGGCCAGAGCGCCGACTTCCCGGTCCGCGCCGGGACGACGTACGAGATCACCAAGTACGTCGGCGTGGCCTCCAGCGTCGACACCGACCGCCCGCTGACGTCGGCGACGCCCCAGCAGGCCGCCGCGGCCACCGCCGCCGGCGCCGCCGGGGACGGCCTGCGCGCCGCCTCCGCCCGCAACGACCAGGCGTGGGCGCGGCTGTGGCAGTCGGACATCGCGGTCCCCGGCGACACCGCCATGACCGCGCAGATCCACGCCTCGATGTTCTACCTGCTGGCCAGCATGCGCGCCGGCGTCACCTGGAGCACCAGCCCCGGCGGCCTGTCCTCCGACGGCTACAACGGCCACGTCTTCTGGGACATGGAGACCTGGATGTACCCGGCGCTCCTCGCCCAGTACCCGGACATCGCGCAGACCGCCGACACCTACCGGCAGAAGCTGCTGCCCGCCGCGGAGGCCGCCGCCGCGTCGCTGTCCACCCCGGACCGGCCGATCAAGGGCGCGAAGTTCCCCTGGGAGAGCTCGCTGACCGGCAAGGAGTCGATCCCGCCGGGCAACAACGAGGGCAACGACGAGATCCACATCGACTCCGACATCGCACTCGCCCAGTGGCAGTACTACCAGGCCACCGGCGACACCGCGTGGCTGCGGGACAAGGCGTGGCCGGTGCTCAGGGACGTCGCCGACTACTGGGCCACCCGCGCCGAACCCGACGGGACCGGCGGCTACTCCATCAGGCACGTACAGCCCCCGGACGAGTACCACGACCCCGTCGACGACAGCGCCAGCACCAACGCCGGGGCCCAGGCGTCGCTGCGGATCGCCGTCCAGGCCGCCCGAATCACCGGCAGGACCGCCGACCCCGCCTGGAGCAAGGTCGCCGACGGCCTGAAGATCCCCGTCGACACCGCCGCGAACATCCACCCCGAGTACGACGGCTACAACGGCCAGCAGATCAAGCAGGCCGACGTCACGCTGCTCCAGTACCCCTGGAACGTCCCGATGTCGGCGGACCTGGCGCAGAGCGACCTGGACTACTACTCGCAGCACACCGACCCGGGCGGCCCGTCGATGACCGACTCGATCGCCACCATCGACGCCGCCGCGCTCGGCTCGCCCGGCTGCACCGCCTACGACCACCTGCGCAGCAGCGCCGACCCGTTCGTGGCCCAGCCGTTCGACCAGTTCCACGAGTCCCGCTCGGGCGGCGCGTTCACCTTCACCACCGGCGAGGGCGGCTACCTCCAGCAGTTCCTCTACGGCTTCACCGGACTGCGCTGGGGCACCGACGCGGTCACCGTCGACCCGTTCCTGCCGCAGCAGCTGCCCGGCGTCGACGTCACCGGCGTGAAGTGGCACGGCAGGACGTTCGACATCTCCGTCGGACAGCACACCACGACGGTCAGCGAGCGCACCGGCCCGCCGCTCCAGGTGCGCGACCGCGCGGGCAAGCTCCACACGGTCACACCCGGCAAGCCGCTGCGGCTGACCACCCGGCACCCGGCCGCCACCGCGGGTCCCGTCGTGTGCAGCACCCCAATCACCGCCGTGTCCGGCGACCGCTGCGTCGACGTCACCGGCGGCGACAGCAGGGACGGCACCGCGCTGCAGCTCTACGACTGCAACCGCAGCGCCTCCCAGGTCTGGTCGATGCCCGGCGACGGCACCGTGCGGGCGATGGGCAAGTGCATGGACGTCCGCGGCGGCACCGACGCCGACGGCACCCCCGTGCAGCTCTACACCTGCAACGACACGGTGTCCCAGCAATGGGTGTACGACACGTCGGCCCGCACGCTGAAGTCCTTCGGCAAGTGCCTGACCGCCTCCGGCGGCGGGACCGGCAACGGCACCAAGCTGGAGCTGCGCGGCTGCGACGGCGGCGCGGACCAGCAGTGGAAGATCCCTTCCTGAGCGGCATCCGAGCGGCGCCCGACACCGGCCTGAGCGGAGCCTGAGCAGAGCCGGAACAGGGTCTGAACAGGGCCTGAGCACGGCCTGAGCAGCGCCCGACCGGATTCCGGCCCGCTCGCCCCAAGGGCTGTGCGGCACGTCCACGGACGTCCCGCACAGCCCTGCGCCGTCTCCGGGACCAGGAGGTTTGCCCGGCGTGCGACGGGTGAGGCGCTGGTATGTGCTTCGGACAGCAGGCACCGCGCGGGGGAGCAGAGCAGTCCGACGAAAGGCAAGACAGGCCATGGCGTTGCCGCAGATCGACGAGCCCGGTGAGCTCGCACCCTCCCAGGCCCGTTCCTTGACCAGGATCTTCCTGCGCCGCCTCGGGGAGCTTGAGGAAGGCACCGAGCAGTTCCAGTACGTCCGCAACACCCTTATCGAGATGAACCAGTCCCTGGTGCGCTTCGCCGCCGGCCGTTTCCGGCCGCGCTCGGGCGCCGAACCCGAGGACATCTTCCAGGTCGGAGTGATCGGGCTGATCAAGGCGATCGACCGGTTCGACCTGGGCCGCGAGGTGGAGTTCACCACCTTCGCCCTGCCGTACATCAGGGGTGAGATACGGCGGCACTTCCGGGACGCCACCTGGGCCGTCCACGTGCCGCGCCGCCTCCAGGAACTGCGGGTCGACCTGGCCCGCGCCCACGAGCACCTCGGCGCGGTGCTGGGCCGCGAGCCCGCCGTCGCCGAGATGGCCGAACACCTCGGCATCGGCGAGTACGAGGTCGCCGAGGCCATGACCGCGGCCAACGGCTACGAGGCCGCCTCGCTCGACGGCATGACCACGGCCGGCGACCACGAGGACCCGGCCGGCCGCCCCGCCCGGGGCCTGGCCGACGTCTGGGGCGAGGACGACCCCGGCTACGAGCTGTTCGAGAACTGCCACGCGCTCGGCCCGCTGCTGCGCGACCTCGACACGCGCGAGCGCCGCATCCTGCGGATGCGGTTCGGCGACGAGATGACCCAGCAGCAGATCGGCGACACGATCGGGTGCAGCCAGATGTGGGTCTCGCGGACGCTGTCCGCGATCTTCGACAAGCTGCGCCGCGGGCTGCTCGCCGAGGCGTGAGCGAGGCGTGGTCCGCGGCCCGCGGACCACGGGAGCGGGCGACCCGCCGGCGGACGACGCGTGCGGGCGGGCGGCCCGGACCACCGACCACCAGCACATCACGGGAGGACGCATGACCGGCCATGGAGAGCACGCCCGGCACGAGGGCGGACCCGGCGAACGCGGCCGGCGCGGGCAGCCCGGGCGGCGCGAGTACCGGGAGCCGCAGGAGAACCGGGAGTCCCGGGAGGAGCGCGAGCGGCGCGACGAGGACGCCCGGGTCGGGCAGAGCGACGCGGAGGAGGACCGGCTGCCCACGCCCGAAGGGCTCACCTCGCCCGGCGAGGGCCTGGACGACGCGCCCGCCGAGCCGCGCCAGTCGAAGGACTACGCCTGACGGACCACCCGTGACCCACCACGCCTGACCGTGCGCACCCGCACCACCCCGCGCGACCTGCCGCACCACGCGGCGGAAGGAGGACGGCCGTGAGCAGCGACCCGAACGCCGACGACGTCTACCAGCCCACCGGCGATAACGAGGAGCAGGAGGACGCCGCGCCGCTGGACCTTGAGGACGCGCTCCAGGAGGACGACTACGACGACGTGCTCGACAAGGGCTACTCCCCGCCGGAACGCCCGCTGGGTGTGGACAGGACCGGCACGACCGCGGCGGAGCAGCGGCGCGGCGAGAGCCTGGACGAGCACCTGGCCGAGGAGGTGCCGGACGTCGGGGCCGACACGGGCGCCGACGGCGGCCCGGACACCGGAGCGGCCGACGGCATCGGCGACGCCCCCGGCACCGACGGCGAGCCGCTGGACCCGGAGGCCGGCGGCCCCCGCTCCGGCCGGCTGACCGACCCCGACCAGGGCAACGCCATGACCACCGACGACGACCTCCAGGCGGAGAGCGTCGGCATCGACGGCGGCGCGGCCACCGCCGAGGAGGCGGCCGTCCACGTCGTCGAGGACCCGCAGGCCCCGCCGGAGCGGGACGTCTGAGCGGGATGTCCGGCGGGAGGCCAGGCTGTCCCGTCCGGACGCCCGAGCCGGCCTCCGGCACAGCAGCGCCGGAGGCCGGCTCGTACGGGTCCTACGGGTCCGTGAGCGCGGATTCCGCGCGTGAGGCCCCTGCGCGTACGGACTCCGTGCGTGAGGCCCCCGCGCGTCCGGTCAGCGCATCAGCTCGATGGCCTGGCCCAGCGCGCCCGCGGCGAACAGCGCGACGAACACCGCGATCAGGGCCACCGGCCACCCGGCCCACCCGTGCCTGAGCGCCTCGCGCTCCGGTACGCCGAGCGAGGACACGCCGGACTCGGCGGGCGGCGCGTGGCCGGCCCGCGGCATGGCGTCCTCGGGCACGCTCAGCCCCTCGTCCGGCAGGTGCGGATTCTCCGGGGGACGCGCGGCGTGCTGCCCGGTCCGCGTCGGATGCGTCGTCGGCATGGCGGCCTCCTCTCCGGTCCCGCCCTGCGGCTACCCGGCCCGCGGGCCTTCATCGCGCCGCCGTCAGCGGGCTCTCCTCGGGCGCGTCCTCGAACAGCCGCCGGCTGCCCGGTCCGTCCACGACGCCGACCGGCAGGGCGGTGCGGCCCCGCCGGACCACCGCGGACGTGTCGGTCGCGTCCCGTTCCGCCTGCCGCAGCACCACGGCCCCGGTGCCGTCGTCCAGCACGCCCACGGCGCGAACGGCGTCCGCCCGTGTCAGTACGGCCGGCGAGGGGGCGGGCCGGACTCCCCGGTCCGGGCGGCCGCGGCGACGGCCCGGGCGTGCAGATCCTCCAGGGCGTCCAGCACGATCGTCGCGTAGTACCAGGTCAGCCACGCGCCGGCGGTGGTTGCCAGCAGGTCGAGCATGCGTGCGGTGCGCGCGTCCAGCGGAGGGACGGGGATGTCGAACAGCGTGGTCACCACGCCGTGCGTGCGGGCCCCCGGACCCGGTAGGGGAGTCGCGTGCGAGCCCCTGCCGCCCGCGGCGCGGAGCAGCGCCCGCGCGCGCTCGCCGAGCGCCGGGTCCCGCGCGGCGTCGGTCACCGTGACCCGGACGCCGCGCCGCGCCGCCCAGACGGTCGCGCCGCCGCCCTCGTCCTGCCGCAGGTGCGCGAAGTCGTCGGTGAAGCCGTCCGGGTGGCCGCGGTGGGCCTCGATCCGCAGTTCGCCGCTGTAGGGATCGACCAGCCGGACGTCCCCCATGGGCGCCTGCGTCACCTCCATCGCCCTGGCCAGCAGGGCGTTGACCACCGCGGTCTGCGAGGCCCGCTCGGGCCGTTGGCCGGGCAGGAACGCCAGCGCGGGCGCGGCACGCCGGGCCCGGCCGGGGAACCACGGCCCCGCGCCGTCCGGCGGAGTGGTCAGCACCACCGCCGAGGCCAGCAGCCGCAGCTTGAGGTTGTGCCGCTGTGAGACCGAGCGGAGCAGCTCGAACGCGGCATCGCCGGCCGGCAGCCCGTAGCGGCCCTGCACGACGCCCTGGGCGCGGTCGATCAGCGGGTGGGAGCGGACCCTGCCGGTCAGGTGCCGCACCTCGGACCGCAGCCGGCTCAGCTCGTCCGCGGCGGTGTCCGAGGCGGTGTCGGAGGCGGCGGCCTGCGGAGCGGCCGCGGCGCCTGTGGTGCCTGCGGTGCCCGCCGCGCTGCCGTGCGCGGTCCGTGCGTTCTGCGGGGCGGTGTCCGCGCCCTCGGGCGTCGCACGGGGTACGGTCCGCGCCGTGCGGGCCGGGCCGGCATTCCCGCACGTCGCACCGCCCCGGCCGGGGTCCGCGCACGTCGCACCGCCCGGGTCCGTGGACGCGTCGGCGCTCGCCGCGGCCGCGAGTTCCGCGACGGCGTGGGCGACCGTGGGCACGATCCGCAGCCGGTCGTCGTCGCTGCCCGGGATGCGCAGGACCGCCTCGTCGGCCGCGGACAGGCCCGTGACATAGACGCGGCGCTCGCGGGCGGCGAGTTCCGCCGCCGTCCGCCGCAGCGCCCGCGCGGCGACGGGGGACAGCGCCGGCGCCAGGGCGAGGTCCACGGCCACCGCCGGGCAGTCGGGCGGCACGTCGGCGGTCGCCGACAGGGCGGGGTGGCGGTCGTCGCCGAGCGGTCCCTCCGCGCGCACCACCCACAGAGGGCCGCCGACGGGCACGGGCAGCCGGACCAGTTCGGTGCGCGCGGCGCCGCCGGCGGGGGACGCGGGCCCGGGACGGCCGACCGCCGGCCCGGGAGCCGGTGCGCGGCGCGGGGGACGGGCGACGGAGGCGGCACCGGGACCGCACTCCTGCGGGCGCTCCTCAGCCACAGCGGCCTCCGGCGAGTACGGCCGCGGACACCCCGGGCGGCAGGACGCCGCCCCCGGCGACGAGGCGAGGGGGCGGCCATGCGTACGTGCGCGCTGCGAGCACGGGCACACTCCGATCGGTGCAGTACCCGGGCCGCTTCCTGACCCAGTGCGACCCGAGGGGCGGGCCGCCGCCGACGTTACCCGGATCGCGCCCCCGCGACCACCACCGCCGGCGCACGGTCAGCGGGGGCACGTACGACGAGGTCACCCGCTCACGCCCGACAACGTGTCGTCCGGCGACTGCGCCGGGGGGCGGGGGGGCCCCCCCCCCCCCCCCGGCCCGGACCACCGGACCGGCGCCGCCCCCTCGCTGCGGCGCAAGCGAGCCCTGCCAACCGCGGGAGACGGCGAGCAGGCCGCAGCAGCGCCGCAGGCGGCGACCGGAGAACCCCACCCGAACGCGACACACACCGCAGGAGAGGAAGCGCCATGAAAGCAGTCGTCTGGCACGCGATCGGCGACATCCGGCTCGACGAGGTGCCCGACCCCGGCATCCGGGACCCGTACGACGCGGTCGTGCGGATCACCACCTCCGCGATCTGCGGCACCGACCTGCACTTCGTCCGCGGCACCATGCCCGGGATGAAGGAGGGCCGGGTGCTCGGCCACGAAGCGGTGGGGGTGGTCGAGGAGGTCGGCCCCGGGGTGCGCGACCTGCGCCCGGGCGACCGGGTGGTGGTGCCCTCCACGGTGGCCTGCGGCGTCTGCTCGTACTGCCGGGCCGGCTACCACGCGCAGTGCGACAACGCGAACCCCGGCGGCCCGCTGGCCGGCACGGTGTTCTTCGGCGGCCCCGAGGCGGCCGGCGGGCTCGACGGGCTCCAGGCGGAGTACGCCCGGGTGCCGTACGCACACACCGGCCTGGTGCCGCTGCCGGACTCCGTGGACGACGGGCAGGCGGTGCTGCTGTCCGACATCTACCCCACCGCGTGGTTCGGCGCGAAGCTCGCCGAGGTCGCCACCGGCGACACCGTCGCGATCCTCGGCGGCGGACCGGTCGGCCAGGCCGCGGTGGCCTGCGCGCGCATCCAGGGCGCGGGCCGGATCGTGGTCGTGGACGGGGTGCCCGACCGGCTCGAACTCGCCCGCCGCCAGCATGCCGAGACCGTCGACTTCAACGAGGAGGACCCGGTCGAGGCCATCCGCGAGCTGACCGGGGGCATCGGCGTGGACCGGGTGATCGACGCGGTCGGCGTCGACGCGCAGCGCCCCGCGCGCGGTCCCGCGGCGCCGGACTCCGAGGAGGCGGCCGGCTTCGACCGCGAGCGGGACGCGGCAGCGCCCGGGCGCAACCCGCGCGGCGACACCTGGGTGCCCGGCGACGCGCCCAGCCAGGCCGCGCGCTGGGCGGTCCAGGCGGTCGCCAAGGCCGGCACGATCGGCACCGTCGGCGTCTATCCGCCGCAGGTGGAGACGTATCCGTTCGGCGAGGCCTTCATGAAGAACCTCACGCTGAAGAGCGGCAACTGCCACCACCGGCACTACCTGCCGGAACTGGTCTCGCTGGTGGCCACCGGCGCGCTCGACCCGACGCCGCTGATCACCCGGTGGTCGGCGACGCAGGACGCGATCAGCGCCTACGAGTCCTTCGACCGCCGCGAGAGCGGCTGGACCAAGGTCGCGCTGGGCCTCGGCGGCGAGGGCGCGATGCCGCCCGGGTCCGGCGCGTTCGCGGGCGTCGGCGCGGCGACCACGGCGGGGACGGCCGCGAGGGGCACCGCGCCCGGCGCATGACGGCGCCCCCGGGCCCCGGCCCGCTCGGCCGCCGCCGCGCCGACCGGAGCGGCGGCGGCCGAGGGTCCGCGGCGCGTGCGGGCCGCCGGCCCGGGTGACGGCGTGCGCGGTGTCGCCGGTGTCCCGCTCCGTACGGCGGGTCACGGCTCGTCGGCGACCACTCGGATCGACGTCGCCTCCGGGTCCGCGGCGTCCGGGACGACCATGCCGGCCGCCACGCCGCTGCGCAGGTAGCTCAGCACCGCCGCGTCGAGGCGCTCGCCGGGCAGCGCGGCCGGGATGCCCGGCGGGTAGGGCGTGAGCACCTCGGCGGCCAGCCGGCCTTCCGCGCGTTCCACGGGCACCTGCTCGATCCGGCCGAAGAAGGCGTCGCGCGGCAGCATGACCTGGTCCAGCCGCAGCTGCGCCGGGTCCGGCAGATCCACCTCGGGCGTGGGGCGCAGGTCGTCGGCGTGCGCCGCGAGATCGGCGAAGGCGTCCACCAGCCGGTCGGCCGAGCCGGCGTCGTCCGCGTACGTCAGCTGGGCGCTGGCCCGGCGGTGGTCGGCGACGTGCAGGTTGACGCGGTGGTGGGCGCGCAGCCAGTCGGCGGCCGCGTAGCCGCTGATCTTCAGGCCGTCGAGTTCGACGAAGACCTGCAACGGGTCCATGTCGTGGCCCAGGCCCGGGCCGCAGAAGTCGTCCCGGCCGTCGACGTGCAGGCCGTCGACCGCGGAGAGCCTCTCGCGCACCCGCCCGGACAACGCCAGCGCGCCGTCGAGCAGTTCACGGCCCTCCTCGGCCATCTGCCGGCGCCAGCCGTCGAGTCCCGCGTAGATCAGGACGGACGGGCTGGTGGTGCCGAGCAGGTCGGCGCGCGACTTCAGGGTGTCGGGGCCGACGCGGTCGCCGCGCAGGTGGAACACCGAGCCCTGCTCCAGGCCCGAGCCCATCTTGTGCACGGACGTTACGCACACGTCGGCGCCCGCGTTCATCGCCCAGGCCGGCAGGTCGGGGTGGAACGGCAGGTGCGCGCCCCACGCCTCGTCCACGATCAGCGGCACGCCGTGGTCGTGGCACAGCTCCGCGATCGCGGCCAGGTCGGCGCACGTCCCGTACGGGGTCGGGCTGGTGACCAGGGCGCCGCGCGCGTCGGGGTGCTCCTCCAGCATCCGCGCGTAGGAGGCGGGGGACGGGGGGTGCGCGAGGTGCCGGCCGGCGTCCCACTGCGGGTCGACCCACACCGGGCGGATGCCGGCCAGGATCAGCCCGGAGATCACCGACTTGTGGGCGTCGCGCCCCACCAGCAGCTTCTCGTGCGGGCCGGCCACCGACAGCATCGCCGCCTTGACCGACAGCGAGCTGCCGCAGGTGGAGAAGAAGGTGTGGTCCGCGCCGACCGCGTCCGCCATCAGCTCCTGGGCGTGTTCGAGCACGTGGGCCGAGGAGGTCCGGTCGTCCAGCCCGGCGACGGCGAGCACGTCCGACATGAACACCGCGTCGCCCAGCACCGCGCGCACCCGCGGGTCGGCCCCGCTGCCCTGCTTGTGACCGGGCGGGGTGAAGGGCAGCTGTCCGTCCGCGTGGTACGCCGCCAGGGCGTCGAGCACAGGTGCCTGCGAGTGGTCCATGGCGGGCGGCTGCCCGGCCCGGCGCGGCGGAAACGCCGCAGGCCGCGCGGCGGAGGGCAGGCAGCGCGGTGCGGGCGGCCGGTACGGCGGCGCGGTGCCCCGGCCGCAGGACGGCCGACCGGCGTAGGGTCCGTCCCCGGCCGCAGGACGCCCACCCGCCGTGGCGTCAGTCCCGCAGCAGCCCGGCCGCCACGCGCAGATCCGCCACGAGCGCGTCGTACGCGGCCTCGCGGTCGTCCGCGCGCAGCACGGAGGACGGGTGCACGGTGGGGACCAGCCGACCGGCGTGCCGGGCGCCGGAACCCTCGTCCGCGGCGCCCTCCGGGGCGGGCGCGCCCAGGGCGTCGGGCGCGGGCAGCGGCAGGACCGTGCCGCGTACCGGGCCGACCCGGAAGGACGACCCGAGCAGCGCGCGGCCCGCGGTCGCGCCGAGCGCCACCACCGCCTCCGGGCGGACCAGCCGCAGCTCCGCCGCCAGCCAGGGCCGGCACGCGGACATCTCGCGGAGCGTCGGCGGCTTGTGGATGCGCTGCTCGGCGCCCGAGGCGCGCCGCACCGGGGTGAATTTGAAGTGCTTGACCGCGTTGGTCACATACGGTTTCTCCTCCGCGAGCCCCGCCTCGTCCAGGGCCTTGCGCAGCAGCCGCCCGGCAGGCCCGACGAACGGCTCGCCCTCCCGGTCCTCCCGGTCCCCGGGCTGCTCGCCCACCATCATCAGCCGCGCCGACGCCGCGCCCTGCCCGAACACGGTCTGCGTCGCGTCCCGGTACAGCGGGCACCCCCGGCAGTCCCGGGCCGCCGCCCGGTGGGCCGGCAGCCCGCCGCGCTCCGGCAGATACGGCGTCGCGTCGTAACCCCCGCCGTCCTTCTCCCCGGCGTCCACCACCGGCCACCTCCCGCGCTCCGCACTGTCCGTACCCCCCGCGCTCCCCACGCTGACCGGGTGTCCGCCCCGGCACGTCCCAGTCAGCCCGCGCCCGGTTCGCCCGGTGTCCGGTTTGCCGGATACGTGGACGGGCAGGCGCGAGGACGTCAGCGGGCGCGGCGCACGGGTCCGCGCGTGGCCGTGCCCCGAGCGAGCTTCAGGAACGGACGGCCCGTGATGCAGCAGCGAACCGCGCCGCAGGCGCGCACCAAGACCTGGACCCTGCGTCTGGACATCGTGGAGGAGAACGACGACGACACCACGGTGGAGGCGGTGCTCGACACCGGCGGGCGCACGCTGCGCTCCCGCTCCACCGCCCAGCGCAGCCGGCACGACCCGCCCGCCCCGGAGGTCGGCGACGAGTACGCCGCCGGGCGCGCCCTGCTGGACCTCGGACGGCAGCTCCTCGGGCGGGCGTCGGCCGACGCCGAGCAGAACGAGCGGTCCATGGACCGCGCCTGGCCGCTGGGCTGACGCGGAAGCCGGCCGGGACCGGCGGCCGGCCGCTCACCGGGACGCCGCCGGCGGCGGGGGCGCCCGGTGTGGGGTGCCCCCGCCGCCGGCGGGTGCTGAACGGGCGGAATGGCGTCGCCCGTTCAGCCGGCCGCGACCGCCGGGGCCGGGAGGCCGGCCGGATCGGCAGTGGGACCGGTAGCGGGACCGGACATGGGATCAGCAGCGGACATCGGTAGCGGGAATCGGCAGCCGGATCAGTAGGAGAACTGCTGGATCTGCTCGCCGTACGGGCCGAAGGTCCAGCCGGTGCGGGTCGCGGGGTCCAGCTGGAGCGCCGGCGCGGGGCCGTGCGCGGTCGCCGCGATGCCCGGGAGGGTGCGCAGGACCGTGCCCGTGGCGAGGTCGACCACGACGAGCCGCCCGGTGGAGTTGTTGTCGGGCACGTACATGCCGGAGCCGAAGTAGACGGTGCCCTCGGGCGTCGCGTAGGAGAGCACCGCGACCTCGTGCGGACCGTCCACGGCGAGGGCCTGCGGCTTGGCGAGCCGGACCGCGAAGGGGTCGCCGACCGGCGCGCCGGTGGTGTCGTCCAGGGCCGAGAGCGTGGTCGTGGGCACGAGGTTCACGCTGATCTCGGTGGCGAACGCGTTGTAGAGCGTGCCCGCGTCGTCCGTTGCGATGCCGTGGCTGCACGCCGAGGTCGAGCCGCCGGCGGTCACCGTGCGGGCGGCCAGGTCGACGCGCGCGACCGTCGCGCCCCCCAGGCAGTTGTACGCCCCGGCCGCCTTCGCCAGGAACACCGCGCCCGACGAGGTGTCGAAGGCCAGCAGGCCGTACGAGCCGGCCGGCACGTTCGGCGGGTCGGCGGGGATCGGGGCGGCCGCCGTGCCGGTCGCCAGGTCCACCGGCAGCACCAGGTCGGCGTCCGCGCCGTGCAGCAGCAGTGCGCCGCGGCCGTGCACCGCGTCGACCCGGCCGGTGACGAAGGAGCCCTGCGCGGCGGGCAGCTCCGCGGAGCCGACCGGCGTGTCCTTCGCGGTGTCCCACACCTCGACCCGAGGGTCCGCGCCGGCCGCGGTGTGCACCAGCAGGACGCGCCCGGCGGACACGCCGAGCACCTCGTAGCCGGAACCGGGCCCGTCCGAGGTGATCACCGCGCCGTACCGGCCGGTCCTGGTGGAGTAGTGCCGGACTTCCGCGCCGCCGTCGGCCGTGGCGAGCGCGGCCACCGACCCGTCGCCGGCCGCGGCGAAGCTGCTCACCGTGGAGCCGCCGGGCGCCAGGCCGTCGTCGAAGGACAGCGAGGACAGCGGCGACGCCTGCCCGACCACGTGCCCGGACCGGTCGAGCGCCAGCACCCGCACCCCGTAGGCGTCGGAGCTGCCGAGACCCAGCGCGGCCGGGTCCAGCCGCACCGCGCCGGACGTGCCGGACAGCACCCGGTGCGCGGTCGACGGGGTGTCCACGCCGTCGTCGTCCAGCACCGTGCCGTTGGCGTTGCCGAAGGTGTTGTACGAGCCGAAGTTCGTCGGGGCCGGGGCGGAGAACTCCACCTCGGCGCCGCGCGCCCCCGGCACCGACCGCACGTCGTAGCGCAGGGTGAACCGTGGCTCGGCGCGGGTGACCTCGACGGTGTGGGCGCTCGTCCCGTCGGCGCCGGTGAGCAGCGGCGCGGCCGGGCGCCGGCCCGCGTCCCCGCCGGCCACCCGCAGCGGCGCGAACTCGCCGTACACCACGCGCAGCGGGTTGCCGCCGAAACCGGACTGGGCGATGCCGATGCCGTACAGGCCGCCGCCGTCGTCGAAGGCGGACGCCGGGACGGTGACGGTGCCGCGCGGCGCGGTCAGCTCCTGGTGCCAGGCCGCGGTGAACAGCGGCGCCAGGTCGGGGTTCCAGTGGCCCACGGTGGACACGACCAGCTGCGGGCTCGACGTCGAGGCCACCCCGGTCAGGTCGTACGACACGGTGACCGGGTGCCCCTGCGGCACCACGGCGGGCACGCTCGGCGCGGCGGCCTCCGCGTACCGGCCGTCGCTCGGGCCGACGGTCAGGGTGCGCCGCGCGCTCGCCACCGTCCGGCCGCCGCGCAGCACCGCGTAGGCCACGGTGACCTGCCGGTCGGCGGCGGACACCACGGGGAGCCCCGCGGCGGCCAGCAGCCGGGCCGGCGTCACCCGGATCGCGGGCGTGCCGGAACGGAACACGGTGTGCCCCACGGTGAGGGTGTACGAGGCCGGTGCGCCGACCGGGCCGGTCACGTCGCCGGCGAACGTCACCGGACCGACCAGGCCCTCGCCGTCGCCGCCCGCGGCCATGTCGCCGAGGTCGATCCTGTCCTGGTCGGTGGTCTCCAGGAAGGTGCCGCCGAGGCTGCCGGAGGTCACCCGGTGCGCGACCGACAGCCGGACCAGCGCCGGCCGGGAGGGCGCCGCGCCGCCGAGCGCCTCCTGCGCGGCGGCGGTCACGTCGATCTGCGGGCCGACGTGCAGCGCGCGGTCGATCTGCGGCGGCGTGGGCACCGCGCGCCCGGTGCGCTCCAGCACGTCGCGCACCTGCCGCGGGTCCAGGTGGCGCCCGCCGAGCCGGGCGGACTGCAGCACCACGGCGGCCGCCGCGGCGATCTCCGGCGCGGACGCGGACGTGCCGCCGTTCAGGGAGACCGCGACGTCCTGCGCGGAGCCGCCCGCGGCGTGCGAGAGGGCGAGGATGTTGTCGCTCGGCGCGGACAGGTCCACCCGGCTGCCGAAGCCGGAGGAGAAGGTGCCGAAGCCGCTGATCCGCGTCTCGGCCGTGGTCGCGGGGCCGTCGGGTCCCTGCGCCAGGGTGTCGTCCAGGGTGCTGCCGCCGGCCGCGATGGCGCCGGTGTCGGGCACCTCGGTGGGCGCGGTGGACAGCGCGTCGTCGTCGACGGACGTCGCCGCGGCCGCGTTCGGCGCGAGGTCGGTCGGGGTGCTGCCGCCGTCGGGGCCGACCGCCGTCGGGGTGTACAGCCGGGTGCCGTCGTTGGAGGAGATCGACACCACGATGCCGTCGCGCCGCACGATGGACGCGACGACCGAGCGGATCACCGGGTCGTCCTCCAGGTAGCGGCCCGGCAGCCCCTGCGCGTCGGTGCCGAAGCCGAGGCTCGCGGTGATCACGTCGGGCCTGGGCGACTGGTGCGCGGCGGCCAGCAGCGCGCCGGCGATGCGGTCGGTGGTCGGCTGCTCGGGGACCACCAGCCGGTAGTCCGCGCCCGGCGCGATGCCCAGCAGGTCGGTGTAGCCGCTGCCGGTGGCGCCGGGCCGCTGCTCGTCGTGGGGGAGCGGCGACATGACGCTGAAGTCCAGCAGGACCTCGTCCAGCGCCGGGTCCTGGTCCTCGGTCGAGGCGGACGCGTCGAGGCCGCCGGCGTCGGTGGCGACGTAGGTCGGGATCAGCGGCATCGACGGCAGGTCGAGGTAGCGCCTGCCGTCCTTGAGGATCGTCGTCGGGCCGTTGCCGGCCACGTACGCGTCGCCGGCGTCGGCCATGGACTGGTCGGTGAGGTCGCCGATCGAGACGTTGGTGACGGTCTCCCCGGCGCCCGGCCGCTGGCCGAAGCGGTCGCCCAGCAGCGCGTACGCGCCGACCGCGTCGACGCCGCCGGCGTTGAGGAAGGACTGCGCGGAGTCGGCGAGGGTGGCGTTGCCGGGGACCGAGGCGGAGCCGGGGACCGAGGCGGAGCCGGCGGGCGCGTGCGGGGGAGTCGCCGGTTCGGCGGAGGGCCCGGCGGGGGT
>JAJSZB010000098.1:0-19580 GCA_050613715.1 Streptomyces sp. IBSBF 3018 | reverse complement strand
GGGTCGGCGCAACGGGCAGCGCGGGGGCGGCGCTGGTCGGCCCATCTGGCAGCGCGGCCGGCAGCGCGGCGCGGGTCAGTCCGGCGCGCGGCGCGGCGGGCGGCGCGGGGTCGCCCGGCGAGCGGCCCGGGGGCAGCCCGGGATGAGCCCGGCGCGCGGCCCAGCGGACAGTGCGGGGCCCGCCCGGCGGCGCGGGTCGGCGCGACGGTGGGCGCGGCCCGGCAGCGCGGCGCGGGTCAGTCCGGCGCGCGGCGCGGCGGACGGCACGGGATCGGCGCGACGGGCGGCGCGGGTCGGCGCGACGGTGGGCGCCCGCCCGGCAGCGCGGTCCGGGTCAGCCGGGCGGGCTGAAGAGGTCGTCCTGCGCGGCGTCCATCGCCGTGACCACCGCGCCGCGCAGGATGGGCTGCGCGCCGGCCACGGTGGGGACGACGGCCGTGTGCAGCGGGGAGACGGCCGCGAGCCGGTCGGCGACCCGGTCGGCGAGCGCGCTGCCGCCGGCCTGCCCGACCTCGCCGGCCAGCACCACCTGGCCGGGGTCGAGCACCGCGCACATCGCGGCGGCGCCGAGCGCGATCCGCCCGGCCAGCTCGTCGAGAAAGCCCTCCCCCGCGGGCCCGGCGGCCAGCGCGGCGCGCACGGCCGCGGCGGCGGCGTCCGCGTCGTCGTCGCGCTTGCGGCTCCCGGCCGGCGCGGGCACGGCGACGGGCACGCCGTGCCGGTCGGCCAGGGCGCGCACGGCACGTCCGCCGACCAGGCCGTGGTAACCGCTGTCGCAGTCCGTCGCGGTGGGGAGGGCGCCGTCCGGCGAGATCGGCAGGAAGCCGACCTCGCCCGCGCCGCCGGAGACGCCGCGCCGCAGCCGCCCGTCCAGCACGATCGCCGCGCCGACGCCGGCGCCGAGCCACAGCAGCGCGAAGGTCTCGGTGTCCGGCTCCCGTTCGTCGGCCCGCGCCTCCGGATACCGCGGACCCCCGGCGCGCTCGTGCGGCAGCCCGCGCCGCGCGGGACGGTCGTGCGCGGGACGGTCGTCGGAAGCCCGTTCGTCCGCGGAACGTCCCCGCGCGCCGCGGTCCCCGGCGTCCGGCCCGCTCCCGTCCGGGCCGCCCAAGTCCCGGCCGCCCGCGGTCCGTTCGGCCGCGGCCCGTTCGGCCGCGGCCCGTTCGCCCGCAGCCCGTCCATCCGCAGCGGGGCCGCCCGCGTCCGCCCCGCCCTCCGCGCGGGCGCGCTGCTCGGCGACCGCCGCGAGGTTGACCTCGTTCTCCAGCAGGACCGGCACGCCGAACCGCTTGCGCACCTCGTCGACCAGGTCGCCGTGCCAGCCAGGGAGCGCCTCCGTGGTGCGGATGCGGCCGGTGACCGGGTCGATCATGCCGGGCGCGCCGAAGGCGACGGTGTGCAGCGCGTCGACCCCCGCGTCCCGGGCCGCGCCGCGCAGCAGGCCGATGCCGTCCTGCACGGTGGCGGCGGGGTCGGCGTCCTGCGGCACCGGCAGCAGTGCGCGGGCGACCGTACGGCCCAGCAGGTCGGCGATCTCCACCCGGACGGAATCCAGCCGCACGTCGAGCCCGGCGACGTACGCGCGGTCGGCGACGATGCCGTAGACCCGGGCGTTGGGGCCGCGGTTGGACTCCCCCGCCTCGCCGACGACCTCGATCAGCCCCGACTCCCGCAGCCGGTCGACCAGATCGGCCACGCTCGGCCGCGACATGCCGATGAGGTCCCTCAACCGCCCCGCGGTGAGCGGGCCTTCGCGCTGCAACAGGCGCAGCGCCAGCCGGTCGTTGATGGCCCGGGCGGTACGGGGCGAGGCGCCCCTCCCGGCGTGCACGCGGGAGACGGTCATGGGGCGATCCTTCCAGAACGGGACCGGAACCGGACGCCGGGAAAACCCGCTAACTTTCAGGCAGGCTTCCTGATAGTTTACGCCCATGGAGAGCGCTCCCACCCCATCCCGGCGGTCACCACGCGGCGTCCGCGGCCACCACGCCGCCATCGCCGTGGTCTTCGCCGTGCACGGCGCGGTGCAGGGCACCTTCGCCGCCCGCATCCCGTGGATCAAGGACCATCTGGGCCTGGGCGCGGGCGCGCTGGGCCTCGCGCTGGTGTGCCCGGCGATCGGCTCGATGCTGTCGATGCCGCTGGCCGGGCGGGTGATGCACCGGCTGGGCTCGCGGACCGCGCTGCGGCTGCTGCTCGGGATGTGGTGCTCGGCGCTCGCGCTGCCCGCGCTGGCGCCCGGCCTGCCCTGGCTGTGCCTGGCGCTGCTGGTCTTCGGCGGCAGCGCCGGCACGGCGGACGTGGTGATGAACGCGGTCGGCGTCGCCGTCGAGGAGCGCAAGGGGAAGTCGATCATGTCGGGCCTGCACGGCATGTGGAGCGTGGGCACGCTGACCGGCGCCGCGATCGGCGTGCCGGCCGCGCACGCGCACCTGGACGGCCGGGCCCATCTGGCGCTGATGGCCGCGGCGCTGCTCGCGGTCTCCCTCGCCGCGACCGCGCGCACCCCCGACATCCGCCCCGCGCAGGACCAGGACGCGCCGCCGCGGTTCGCGCTGCCGCCGCGCTCGGCGCTGGTGATCGGCGCGGTCGGCTTCTGCGCGGTGTTCGCCGAGGGCGGCAGCTCCGACTGGTGCGCGGTGTACCTGCGGGACGTGGCGCACGCCTCGCCCGCGATCGCCGCGCTCGCGTACACGGCCTTCTCCTGCACGATGGCCGCGACCCGGCTGCTCGGCGACCTCGCGGTGCGCCGGCTGGGCGCGGCGGCGACGGTCAGGGTGGGCGGGGGCGTCGCGGCGCTGGGCGGGCTGCTGGTGGTGGTCGCCGGCACACCGGCCCCGGCGATCGCCGGATTCGGGCTGGTGGGCGTCGGGATCGCGGTCGTGGTGCCGCTGTGCTTCGCCGCGGCGGGGCGGCGCGGGCCGGTGCCCAGCCAGGCGATCGCGGGCGTCGCCACGGTCACCTACACCTCGGGGCTCGTCGCGCCGGCGGCGATCGGGGGCATCGCCGGGGCGAGTTCGCTGACGGCGTCGTTCGCGCTGGTCACCGTGCTGATGCTGGGCCTGGTGCTGGGCGGCGGGGTGGTCCGCTCGGCCGGTACGACGGTCGCCGCCGCCTCGGCGGGCGCGGACCGGAAGGACGTCACGGCGGCGCGAACGCCCTCGTGACGGCTGCGGCGGGGAAGGGCGGGGCGGAAGGCTGAGGCGGGGGCGGCGCGGGCCGGGCCTCGGGGCGCCGCGCGGGCCGGGCATCGACGTGGGCCGCCCGGCGAACACCGGACCTCCGTCACGAAGGGGGCCCGGCGGGCGCGCACGGGGGAATCGAGCCCGCCGGACCTTCTTCCACGGTAGCGTTCCCCCGCCGCCGCTTGGGGTGACCCGGCAGTAATTCATGCCGCGCGAATACGCCATGGCACAGGCGCGCCGCCATCTCCCGCTTGGTGAAAGGGAGTTGGGGCCCAGGTGGGGGTCCTGGACGGCCGCCGGAACCGGTTCGTCCGGGCATTCGGGGGGTCGGCGCTTTTCGCGGCCGTGCCCCGCGTGCCGCGCCCTCCACGCGGCGGGGCGGCCGGAAGCTGTCCGTATGCGCACAGTGACAGGCGGTTCGGCGCGCCCCACGCCACCCCGCACCGCCGAACCGGGCAGAAACGGGCATTCTCGACGCGAACCGGGCAGCTCCGGACCGGGCGACACCGGTCGGCAGCACGACATCCCCGCGCCGGCCGACCCGCGCCCGGACGCCCTCCCCCGCCCTGCGGGGGCAGCGGGCGCGCGCGGGCCCGCGGGCGTACGGCAGCCCTCTGAGCCCGCGGGTGACGCGTCGCACGGGGAACCCGTGGTGGAGGCGGCGACGCGGCCGGTACCCGGCGTGGACGCCGCGGCGCGGCGGATGCGCGAGGTGGCGCGGAGCGAGGGGCGCGGGGACGGGGTCGCCGTCTTCGCGCGGGTGTACACGTCGGTGACCGAGGAGATCGCGCGCCGGGCGGCGGCCGGCGACTTCGCCGACCCCGTGGCCGCCGGGACGCTGGCGACCCTGTTCGCCGGGCGCTTCCTGGACGCGGTGGCGTCGCCGCGCCCGCCGGCCTGCTGGCGGCCGCTGCGCACCCGCCACCGCGAGGGCCTGCATCCGCTCCAGTTCGCGCTGGCCGGTGTCAACGCGCACATCGGCCACGACCTGCCGCTGGCGGTGGTGGACGCCTGCCGCGCCACCGGCCGCGAACCGGCCGCGCTGGAGGACGACTTCGACCGCGTCGGCCGGGTGCTGGCCGCGATCGAGGTGCGGGTCAGGGAGGAGCTGATGCCCGGCCCCGACCCGCTGGAGGCGTGCGAGCCGCTCACCCATCTGATCGGCACCTGGAGCCTGTCGCGGGCCCGTGACGCCGCGTGGGCCTCGGCGCTGCTGCTGTGGTCGCTGCGCCGCCGGCCGCGCGCCTACCGCGAGTGCGAGCGCCGGCTGGACGCCGCCGTGGCGCTGGTCGGCCGCCTCCTGCTGACCCCGGTGTGACCGGCGGGCACTCAGTCCTCCGGCAGCTCCACCGGGGCGATCGCGTCGAAGACGTCGCCGGGCCCGGGGTTGGCCGGGTCGGTGGCGCCGCCGAGGTGGTGCATGACGCCCCACACCGCGTTCAGCGCGGTCTGCACCGCGCCCTCCGCCCAGCCCGCGGTCCACGACACGTCGTCGCCGGCCAGGAAGAGGCCGCGCCGGTCCGCGGGCAGCGCGTCCTGCATGAAGTGCGTGAACAGCCGCCGCTGGTAGCGGTAGTGGCCGGGCAGGTTCGCCTTGAACGCGCCCATGAAGTACGGCTCGTCCTCCCACGAGACGGTCACCGGGTCTCCGATGACGTGCCGGCGGATGTCGACGCCCGGGTAGATCTCGCCGAGCGACTTGAGCATGACCTCCATCCGCTCGTGCGCGCTCAGCGGCAGCCACTTCAGGCTGTCGTCGCACCAGGTGTAGGACAGGCAGATCACCGCGGGCCGGTCCGGGCCGTCGTCCAGCAGGTAGGTGCCGCGGGTCATCCGGTCGGTGAGCGTCATGGACATCACGTCGCGTCCGGTGCGCGGGTCCTTGTCGCGCCAGAACGGCCGGTCGACCGGCACGAAGAGCTTGCTGGACTCCATGTAGTGGGTGCGCTCGACGGCGGTCCAGTGGTCGATCGGCAGCAGCGAGTCGTCGCAGGCGATCTTGGAGAGCAGCATCCAGCTCTGCGCGGTGAACACCGCCGCCCGGTACGAGCGGATGGCGCCGGTCGCGTCCGTGACGGTGATCCGGTCGCCCGCGGTGCGGTGCAGCCCGGTGACCGCGGGCCGCGGGGCGCCGCCGTGCAGCGAGGCGAGCGAGGTGCCCCGCGGCCAGTGCAGGATCTTGTCCGGCTCGCGCTCCCACAGCCGCAGCGGGAGTTGCTGGCTGCCGCCGACGATGCCGCGGTGGTCGTCGTCCGCGCCGGTGTAGACGACCCGGAGGATCTCCAGGATCGAGTTGGGGAAGTCGGTGTCCCAGCCGCCGGTGCCGAAGCCGACCTGGCCGAAGATCTCCCGGTGCCGGAAGGAGCGGAAGGCCGGCGAGTCGCACAGGAAGCCGTAGAAGGTCTGGTTGTCCAGCCGTTCGACCAGCGCGGACCACAGGGCGCGGATGCGCGGCACGTCGCGGGTGCGCAGCGCGTGCTGCATGGCGGAGAAGTCGGCGCCCTCCTCCAGGCAGGTGTTCCAGGCGTGCATCACCTGGTGGTAGACCTCGGGCAGGTCCTCGACCGATGTGGCGTAGTGGCTCCGCCCCTTGAGGTCGACGACGGTCGAAGGCGTCGCGGGGGCCAGCGGGTTGGGGAACGGCTTGGTGCGCAGGCCCACCAGGTCCACGTAGTGCTGGAAGGCGGTGGAGGACGGCGGGAAGCGCATCGCGCCCATCTCCGCGGTGAGTTCGTCTCCCCCGGCGATGCCCGAGCAGCCCTCGAAGCCGACCGTGCGCAGCCGGCCGCCGATCCGGTCGGCCTCGTACACCACCGGGCGCAGGCCCATCGTCATCAGCTCGTACGCGGTGACGATGCCGGACAGGCCGCCGCCGATGACCGCGACCTCGGTGCCGTGCTCGGTGGCCGGCACCGAGCCGAGGCCGGCCGGGTGCGCGAGGTAGTCGTCGTAGGCGTAGGGGAAGTCGGGGCCGAACATGGTGAGCGGCGGCTGCGCCCGCGCCGGGCTGTGCGGCTCCTCGTGGACGGCGGTGGGCACGGACGTCATGGGGCGGTTCTCCTGGGCTGCGGCGGCGAGGTCAGGCCCCGGTCACGCGGAGGGGCCGAGCGAGCGGTACAGCTCCGGGCGGCGGTCGGCCAGATACGGCGTCTCGGCCCGTGCCTCCCGCAGCACCTCCAGGTCGACGTCGGCGACCAGCAGTTCGGGTCCGGCGCCGGCCCGCGCCCGCACCGCGCCGTCGGGGCCGGCCAGGCAGCTCAGCCCGGCGAAGTCGAACTCCCCTTCCGGGCCGCACCTGTTGACGTATGCGATGTACAGGCCGTTCTCGTACGCGCGGGCCGGCACCAGGGTGTGCGCGACGAACTCGTACGGGCGCATCAACGCGGTGGGCACGACCAGCAGTTCGGTGCCGGCCAGCGCGTGGGCCCTCACCGCCTCGGGGAATTCGACGTCGTAGCAGACCAGCAGCCCGACGCGGACGCCGTCGACGTCGGCCTGCACCACCGGGCGGTCGCCCGGGGTGAACACGGCGCGCTCGTACGCGCCGAACAGGTGGGCCTTGCGGTACGCGGCCGCCGCGCGGCCGTCCGGGCCGACGAGCCGGGCGGTGTTGTGGACGCGCGCGCCGTCCCGCTCGGGGCAGCCGTAGACGACGGCGAGGCC
This sequence comes from Streptomyces sp. IBSBF 3018, assembly GCA_050613715.1. Lineage (GTDB taxonomy): Bacteria > Actinomycetota > Actinomycetes > Streptomycetales > Streptomycetaceae > Actinacidiphila. Next base: position 12,732 of record JAJSZB010000098.1, on the reverse strand, counting down.
GTGCCGGGCGGCGATGGCGGCCACCGCGCGGGCGGCCGGCCCGTCGGCGGGTTCCGCGGCCCGCGCCATGCGGTCGCCGAGCGCGTAGCCGGACAGGAAGAGCTCGCCGGTGACCAGCAGCGCGGCGCCCCGGGCCGCGGCCCGCGCGGCCGCGTCGTCCAGGGCCGCGAGGGCCTCGTCGGTGCTGCCGGGGACACCGCGGGGACCTTGCAGCAGCGCGGTGCGCAACGGCGCCATGGGGCCTCTTTCGCCTGGTCAGAAGGGTGATGCGAGTTCGCTTCGACGGTACGGCCGAGCGGGCCGCGAACGGAAGACGTGATCCTTGCGCCCTGTGGTGCGATTCGTTGCGTGTCGGACGCACGGGACGGCGATTCGTTGCGCAGGGGCGGCGCGAGGGTGTGACGACGCGCCGCGCGAAGGGGCGCGGCGCGCGGGAAAGAAGGGGCGCGGCGCGCGGGAAAGCGGACACGGTGCGCAGACAAGCGGGCGCGAGAGCAGGAAGCGGACGCGCGCGGGAAAGCGGACACGGAAGGGCGCGGGCGCCCGCCCCGGGATGGGGCGGACGCCCGCGCCGTGCTGCGCCGGATCGGTGCTTCGGCACGGACCGGCCGGCGGCGCCGGCCGGCCGGGTCGGTCAGCGGAACCGCTGGTCGCGGCGGTCCTGCCCGGTCTCCCGCGTGCCCTTGCGCTCGCTCTCGGCCGCGGCGGTGTCGGACTCGATCCGCTCCTTGCGGACCCTGCCGTGCACGGTGCGCTGCTCGGTGTGCTCCTCGACGCGCATCCGCACGCGCTCCTTGGGCACGACGCGGGTGTCGACCACCGGCTGCTCCTCGTGGAGCGTCACGACCTGCTCGTCCTCGGTGATCGTGGAGTCGCCGATGCCCGACCGGGTGGCGTCGGTGATCGGCTCGCGCTCCAGCCGGATCTCCTCGTGCGTGACCGGTACGGTCTGCTCGACGTCCTCGACGTCCACCACCTTGTGCAGCCTGGCCCGGCCTGCCTCGCGGCGCTCGACGTGGACGCTCATCTCCTCCTCGGAGCGGATCATCTCCTCGCCCAGCGTCTTGCCCGAGCCGCCGGCCGCGTCCGCGGAGAGCCGCTCGGCCGGCCCGGTGCGGCCGGTCGCGTAGGCCGCGGGGCCCGCGCCGGCGCCGATCCCGGCCTCGCTGCCCGACATGGCGTCGGCGTCCCGGCCGCCCCTGGCGTGCCGTCCGCCGCCGCCCGCGGCCCCCGCCGCTCCGGCCGTGCCCGCCGCGGCTCCCCCGGCCGCCGCCTTCTGGCCGCTGCTCGTCCCGGTGCCCTGGCCGGCCCTGCCGCCGCCGGTGTTCTCCAGGCCGTAGTACGCGTAGAGGTGGCGCTCCTCCTCGACCGAGAGATGTCCGCCCGAGTCCACGTCGACGTTGGGCGCGCCCTTGACCTTGTCCTTGTCGTACGGGATCTCCAGGTGGTCCTGGACCAGCCGCGCGGACCGGGTCGGCACGAACGTCTCGTTGTTGCCGAAGAAGCCGGTCTTGACGGTCACCCACTCCGGATCGCCGGTGGCGTCGTCCAGATACATGTGCTTCGCGTCGCCGATCTTCTTCCCCTCCGAGTCATGCACCGGATGGCCCACGACCTGGGATATCTGCTCGCGCGTGATCATCTGTCGCCTCCTCGGGCTGACGTGGCCGACTTCCGATCCGGCCTCACCATCCGCATTGCCCCAATCCACCGGGCAAAACCTCCCAAACGCCAGCAAGTAGGACATTCGTCCGCGCTGGGCGGCGGTGCGGGCGGGGTCAGTCGGGGCTGCCGGCGCCGTAGCGGCGCACCAGCGGCGAGAGCACCAGGACCGACTTCGTCCTGGTCACGAAGGGTTCGCCGGCGATCTTCTCCAGCACCTGCTCGAAGTGCCGGACATCGGAGGCGAAGACCTGGACCACCGCGTCCGCCTCGCCGGTGACGGTGGACGCGGAGGCTACTTCCGGATAGCGGGCCAGGCCGCGCCGGATGTCGGAGGGCGAGGTGTTGTGCCGGCAGTACAGCTCGACCAGCGCCTCGGTCTGCCAGCCGAGCGCGGCCGGGTCCACCCGCACGGTGAAGCCGGCGATCGCGCCCGAGGCCAGCAGCCGGTCCACCCGGCGCTTGACGGCGGGCGCGGACAGCCCTACCTCGGCGCCGATGTCGGCGAAGGAGCGGCGGGCGTCGGCGGCCAGGGCGCGGACGATGCGTTCGTCGAGTTCGTTCAGCGGCACGTCCGGGAGTCTGGCACGCGCGCGGCCGGGCGGCGCGGGCGCGGCGCGCCCGCGTCCCGTACGGGCACGCCCGGCTGTTCCCGCGCCCGCGCGGCCGGGCGGCGCGCCCGCTACTGCCAGCTGGCGTGCAGCGGCTTGCCCTCCGCGTAGCCCGCCGCGCTCTGCACGCCGACGATCGCGCGCTCGGCGAACTCCTCGAGCGAGGCCGCGCCCGCGTAGGTGCACGAGCTGCGCACCCCGGCCACGATCGCGTCGATCAGGTCCTCCACCCCCGGCCGCGCCGGGTCGAGGAACATCTTCGAGGTGGAGATCCCTTCCTCGAACAGCCCCTTGCGGGCCCGGTCGTACGCCGACTCCTCGCTGGTCCTGTTGCGCACCGCGCGCGCCGAGGCCATGCCGAAGGACTCCTTGTACGGGCGGCCGTCCGCGGTCTGCTGGAGGTCGCCGGGCGACTCGTAGGTGCCGGCGAACCACGAGCCGACCATCACGTTGGACGCGCCGGCCGCCAGCGCCATCGCCACGTCGCGCGGGTGGCGCACCCCGCCGTCCGCCCACACGTGCCGGCCGAGCGCGCGGGCCTGCGCGGCGCACTCCAGCACCGCGGAGAACTGCGGGCGGCCGACGCCGGTCATCATCCGGGTGGTGCACATCGCGCCGGGCCCGACGCCGACCTTGACGATGTCGGCGCCCGCCTCGATCAGGTCGCGCGTCCCGGCCGCGGAGACCACGTTCCCCGCCACCACCGGGACCTGCGGGTCCAGGCCGCGCACCGCGCGCACCGCGGCCAGCATGGACTCCTGGTGGCCGTGCGCGGTGTCCACCACGAGGGTGTCCACGCCCGCGTCCAGCAGCTGCTTGGCCTTGCCCGCCACGTCCCCGTTGATGCCGACGGCGGCGGCGATCCGCAGGTGCCCGCCGGCGTCGACGGCCGGCTCGTAGAGGGTGGCGCGCAGCGCGCCCTTGCGGGTGAGGATGCCGGCCAGCCGGCCGTCGGGCCCGACCGCGGGGGCGAGCTTGCGGTGCGCGTCCTCCAGCCGGTTGAAGGCGTCCCGCGGGTCGATGCCCTCCTCCAGCAGCACCAGGTCGCGGGACATCACCTGGGCGACCTGGGTGAAGCGGTCCACCCCGGTCAGGTCGGTCTCGGTGACCACGCCCACCGGCCGGCCGTCCTGGACCACCACGGCCGCGCCGTGCGCCCGCTTGGGCAGCAGGGCCAGCGCGTCCGCGACGGTCTGGGTGGGCGCGAGGGTGATCGGGGTGTCGAGGACCAGGTGGCGCTGCTTGACGTAGGACACCACGTCGGCGACCACGTCCAGCGGGATGTCCTGCGGGATGACCACCAGGCCGCCGCGGCGGGCGACGGTCTCGGCCATGCGGCGGCCCGCGATGGCCGTCATGTTCGCGACCACGAGGGGGATGGTGGTGCCCGTCCCGTCGGGGGACCTGAGGTCCACTCCCTGCCGGGAACCGACCGCGCTGCGGTTCGGCACCATGAAAACGTCGTCGTACGTCAGGTCGTACGCAGGCTGAACATCGTTGAGGAAACGCACGTACTTCATCGTTGCATGACACACCGGCCGCTGCCTACGGACGAACCTCCGGCACTTCCGGTCCCGGATTCGTGTCTTCCTCCAGGACCACGATCAGCTCGGTGTCGGTGTGCCGCCAGAACAGCTCGGCGTCGCGCAGGATGTCCTTCACGATCCGCCACTCCCGGGGCAGCGCGGCGGCGAAGCCGGCCCAGCCGCGGACGTGCAGCCGCCGGCCGCCGGGTTCGGCCGGCCACCAGGACAGGTCGGTGAGGCAGTCCGCGAGCGCGTCCCAGCTCCGGCCGAACCAGCCGGGCAGGCGCAGGTCGGCGGAGCACCGGTCCATGAACGCCTGCCGGTCGCCGACGCCGCTGAGGTCGAGCACGAGCATGCGCCGATGCTGCCACAACCGGACATCCCGGGCGCGGCAGCGCGCCCACGTGCCACGGCTCAGGACGTCTCAGGCCCCCGCGGTACGGCCCCGGACGTCCCAGGACGCCTCGCCCCGGCTCAGGAGCCGTCGGGGTCGGCGCGGTCCAGGGCCGGGCGGACGGCCGGCGCGGTGCTGCCCAGCAGCCGGTCGGCGGCGGCGATGTCGGTGACCAGGCTGGTCACCAGACCGGAGCGGAGCACCGCGTCGATCGCGGCGGCCTTGCGCCGGCCGCCGGCGATGGCCAGCACCTCGGGGATGCGGCGCAGCCGGTCCGCGTCGATGGTGATGCAGCGCTCCCCCAGGTCCCGGCCGACCCGGCGGCCCTGCGCGTCGAACAGGTGCGAGGACATCTCGGCGGCGACGCCGAGGCCCGCGTAGTGCTCGCGCTCGGCGTCGGTGAGCGCGTCGTGCACGGTGGAGATCCCGGCCTCCCACGAGCCGACCGAGACCACCGCGACGGTCACCTTCTCGAAGTAGCCCATCGCCGCGGCGATCTGGCTCTGCGAGCGCAGCGCCGCGGCGGTGCCGGGGTCGGCCAGCACCATCGGCGCGTACAGCGGATGCGCCTCGCCGCCGGAGACCGCGGCGGCGGTGCGGACCGCCTCGACCGAGCCGCGCTCGGCGGTCCCGACGTCGTAGACACCGGTCAGCTGCACGACCGTGCAGGGCGCGAGCCGGTCCAGCGCGTTGGCCATGGTGATGATCGAGCGGCCCCAGGCCAGGCCCAGCACGTCGCCGTCGTCGACCAGTTCGCCGAGCAGCCCCGCGGCCACCGCGCCCAGATTCTCCGGGTCGGGCGCGTCGGCCTGGTCGGCCGGCGTCTCGACCACCACCGCGTGCCGCAGCCCGTAGTGGGCGCGCAGCGCGTCGGAGCGCTCGGCGTCCAGCTCCGCGGGCACCCTGATCTCGATCCTGACCAGGTCGCGTTCGAGGGCGGTCTCCAGCACGCGGGCCACCTTGAAGCGGCTGACCCCGAACTCCTCGGCGATCTGGATCTTCGACTTGCCCTCCAGATAGAAGCGACGTGCCATCGCCGCCGCCTGGACCATCTCGCCGGGGCCCATGCGTACCTGTGTGCGGCCTGCGCTCACGTCCCTACTCCCCAGTCGCCCACTTGATCAGCTCCTCCGCTCATCCTCCCAGACCCGTGGGGTTACGGGCGCGTAACCTTGCAGGAGCGCGCATATCCGCACAGGAACGTTTTCCTGCCGGACACCGGGCGGTCCACCGGGCGGTCCACCGGGCACCGGAGAGCGGGTGCCCGGCGCGGAGGGCCCAGCGGGACGGCTCAGCGGGAGGGCCGGCGCGGCGGGCTCAGTGCGGGTGGGCCGCCTCCGCCTGGGCCCGCAACCCGCGCACCGCCGCCGCCGGGTCGTCCGCGCCGTAGACCGCGGAGCCGGCCACGAAGACGTCGGCGCCGGCCTCGGCACAGCGCTCGATGGTCTCGGCGGAGACGCCGCCGTCGACCTGGAGCCACATCTGCAGCCCGTACTTGGCGATCAGCTCCCGGGTGCGGCGGATCTTGGGCAGCATGATGTCCAGGAACGCCTGGCCGCCGAAGCCGGGCTCCACGGTCATGATCAGCAGCATGTCGAGTTCCGGCAGCAGGTCCTCGTACGGCTCCACGGGCGTGGCGGGCTTGAGCGCCATCGAGGCGCGGGCGCCCTTCGCGCGGATCTCCCGGGCGAGGCGGACCGGCGCGGCGGCGGCCTCGGCGTGGAAGGTCACCGACGAGGCGCCGGCCTCCACATAGGCCGGCGCCCAGCGGTCGGGCTGCTCGATCATCAGGTGGCAGTCCAGCGGGATGCCGGTGGCCTTGCGCAGCGACTCCACCACCGGGACCCCCAGCGTGAGGTTGGGGACGAAGTGGTTGTCCATCACGTCGACGTGGAGCCAGTCGGCTCCCTCCACCGCGCGCGCCTCCTCGGCGAGCCGGGCGAAGTCCGCGGACAGGATGCTGGGGCTGATCTGCACGGTCATACGCCCAGGAAACCAGATCGCGGGTCCCGCGGACACAGCCGGTGGTCCCGGCGTCACACGGCCCGTGCGGGCCGGGCCGTCCGGATCAGGCCGTGCGGCGCAGCAGGGCCAGGTACATCGCGTCCGTGCCGTGCACGTGCGGCCACAGCTGCACGTCGGGGCCGTCGCCGAGCGAGGCGACGCCGGGCATCAGCGGGCGCGCGTCGACGCGTTCCGCGGCGGCGTGGCCGGAGCGCAGCACGTCGTCGACCACCGCGCGGGTCTCGGCCAGGTGCGGCGAGCAGGTCGCGTAGCCGACGACGCCGCCGATCCGCACGGCCTGCAACGCCTCGGTGAGCAGCCCGCGTTGCAGCGGCCCGAAGCCGCCGACGTCCTCCGCGCGCCGCCGCCAGCGTGCCTCGGGACGGCGGCGCAGCGCGCCGAGCCCGGTGCAGGGCACGTCGACCAGCACCCGGTCGAAGGTCCCGGGCGCCCAGGCCGGGCGGGTGCCGTCGGCCACCACCACCTGGTACGGGCCGGGGTTGCCGTGCAGCGCGCGGCCGACCAGCCGCGCGCGGTGCGGCTGCTTCTCCGCGGCGACCAGCCGGGCGCCGCGGCCCGCGGCCAGCGCGGCCAGCAGCGCGGCCTTGCCGCCGGGACCCGCGCAGCCGTCGAGCCAGCGCTCGTCCGGGCCGTCCAGCGGGGCCGCGGCGAGCGCGGCGGCGACCAGCTGGCTGCCCTCGTCCTGCACCCCGGCCCTGCCCTCGCGCACCGCCTCGACCGCGGCCGGGTCGCCGCCCTCGGCGAGCCGCACCGCGTACGGCGACCAGCGCCCAGGGCCGACCGCGCCGGCCGGCAGCGACGCCTGGATCTCCGCGGGGGTGGTGCGGCCGGGGCGGGCGGCGAGGGTGACCTCGGGCCGCTCGTTGTCGGCCGCGAGCAGCTCCTCGATGCCGGCCCGGCCGCCGCCGAGCGCGTCCCACAGCGCGGAGACGATCCAGCGCGGGTGGGAGTGCACGATCGACAGGTGCTCCTCGGGGTCCTCGTCGTACGGCGGGGCGACCTGCGCCAGCCAGCCGTCCAGGTCGTGCGCGCAGATGCGGCGCAGCACCGCGTTGACGAACCGGGCCCGGCCGTCGCCGAGCACCACCCGGGCCAGCTCGACGGTCGCGGAGACCGCGGCGTGCGCCGGGATGCGGGTGGCCAGCAGCTGGTGCGCGCCGAGCGCGAGCACGTCGAGCACCGGCGGGTCGACCTCGCGCAGCGGCCGGTCCACGCAGGCCGCGATCACCGCGTCGTAGGTGCCCTGGTGGCGCAGCGTGCCGTAGACCAGCTCGGTGGCCAGCGCGGCGTCCCGCCGGTCGAACGTGCCGCCCTTCCTCGCCGCCTCCTCCTCCGCGTTCCGCAGCAGCGAGGGGAGGACGAGGTTGGCGTACGCGTCGCGCTCGTCCACCGCCCGCAGCGCCTCGAAGGCGAGGATGCGGACGGGGTCGCGCTGCGGTCGCCGGTACGGCTTGCCGCCCCCGGTGCCTTTCGGGCGGCCGGGGCTGCGGCGGGTGGTCTCGGTCACGAGAAAGGTGCTCCGCTGTCGGTGGAGGGGTGGTGCGGTGGTCGGCGTCAAGCGTACGTCGGGCGTGCGGCGGCAGCCCGGGGAGAGCGTCGGCGCAGGTGGGCGGGGCGGTCGGTGATCGGGGCGCGGGGCGTCGGCGCGGGTGCGCGGGCGGTCGGTGATCGGGGCGCGGGGCGTCACCGGGCGGCGCGTCCGGCCCGCGGGGGACCGGTCGTTCAGGTCGGTGCGCCTGCCCGGCGGAGGCCGCCCGCGGCGCGTCCCGTCCGTCCGCCGGCCCGCTTCCGGGCCGCGCCGTACGCCCGCCGACCCGCTTCCGGGCCGCGCCGTACGCCCGCCGGCCCGCTTCCGGGCCGCGCCGTACGCCCGCCGACCCGCTTCCGGGGCGGGGGGTCAGCCGAGGCGCGCCCCGGAGGCCAGGCGCAGCCCGCGGGCCCAGTCGGCGGCGGGCATCCGCTTCTTGCCCTGGGCCTGTACGTCCCCGAGCCGGACCGCGTGGCTGCCGGTGCCGACCAGCACCGCGTTCTTGGCCACGTCCAGCTCGCCGGGTGCGAGGTCGTCGCGCTCGGGGGCGGGCCGCACCGGGCCGAGCTTCAGCCGCTCGCCGTCGATCAGCGTCCACGCGCCGGGCGCCGGGGTGCAGCCGCGGACCAGCCGGTCCACCCGGAGCGCCGGGGCCGACCAGTCGACCTGCGCGTCCTCGACGGTGATCTTGGGCGCGAGGGTGATCCCGTCGGCGGGCTGCGGCTGCGGCGCGAGTTCGCCGCGCTCGATGCCGTCCATCGTCGCGGCCAGCAGCCGGGCGCCGCTCAGCGACAGCCGGCCGAGCAGGTCGCCGCTGGTGTCGGCGGGCCGGATCTCCTCGGTGACGACGCCGTAGACCGGGCCGGAGTCCAGGCCCTGCTCGATCAGGAACGTCGACGCGCCGGTGACCTCGTCGCCGGCCATCACCGCGTGCTGCACGGGCGCGGCGCCGCGCCAGGCGGGCAGCAGCGAGAAGTGCAGGTTCACCCAGCCGTGCACGGGCACGTCGAGCGCGACCTTGGGCAGCAGCGCGCCGTAGGCGACCACCGGGCAGCAGTCGGGGGCGATCTCCCGCAGCCGGGCCAGGAAGTCCTCGTCGCGCGGCCGGGCCGGCTTGAGCACCTCGATCCCGGCCTCCTGCGCGCGCTGCGCGACCGGGCTGGCGAGCAGCCTGCGCCCGCGGCCCGCGGTCGCGTCGGGCCGGGTGACGACCGCCACGACCTCGTGCCGGTCCGAGGCGAGCAGGGCGTCGAGCGCGGGGACGGCGACCTCGGGGGTGCCGGCGAAGACGAGCCTCATCGTGCGGGGTGTGCCTCTCGGTGGACGGACGCGGGTGGATCGTACGGGCGGCCGCGGGCGGGCATGGCGGGCGGCCGGGCGCGCGGCGGGGTCCGGGACGCCCCGGGTGGCTACAGCGCGCGGCCGAGGGTGTCGTGCGGGGAGAGCTTGACCTGCGGCGCGTCGCCGTTCGCCCACTCCGCCTCGCGGATCGCCCGGAGCGCGGCCTTGCGCTGCTCGGTGTCCAGCCGGTCGATGAAGATCACCCCGTCGAGGTGGTCCGTCTCGTGCTGGATGCAGCGGGCCAGCCGCTGGGTGCCCTCGATGGTGACCGGGTCGCCGTACATGTTGAAGCCCTTGGCGACCACGCCGAACGCGCGGACGCAGTCGTACGTCAGTCCGGGGAGTGAAAGGCAGCCCTCGGGGCCGTCCTGCTCCTCCTCGCTGAGCGTCAGGTCCGGGTTGATCAGATGGCCCAGCTCGCCCTCGACGAAGTAGGTGAAGACCCGCAGCGAGACGCCGATCTGCGGCGCGGCCAGGCCCGCGCCCGGCGCCGCCTGCATGGTCTCGGTCAAGTCCTTGACCAGGTTGCGCAGTTCGAGGTCGAAGGTGGTGACGGGCTGTGCCGTCATGCGCAGCACCGGGTCGCCGAAGAGGCGGATGGGCTTCACGGACACGTGGGGCTCCTGGTGCCGGGCGGGCGTGGGCGGAGCCCGATTCTACGGTGGCGCGCCCCGGGGGCGCACACGGCTTCGCGCGCCCCCCGCGGGGGCGCCGCGCCCCTCGGAGCGTGACCCCGCGGGGCGGTGGCGCGTTGGTCAAGAGAGTTTGACCCGAAATCGGGTCAATGGCACGTCCGTACGTATCGCACACCGGGCCCGCGGGACTTCGGGTCCGCCCACGCACACCGCCGGTTGGAGAGGCTTGTTGATGCCCGACCACGCAACCCCTGATGCCCAGGCCCGCGCCAGCCTGCACCTGTTGGTGCGGGACATCGAGAGGGTCCGCCGACAGGTGGACGCGCTGCGGACCCTGACCGCCCAGTTGGGCAATGTGTACCGGCCGCGGCGCGGCGGCCCCACGGCAGGATTCGTGGTGTACGGGCGGGCGCCCGCGCCGACCGTGCGGTTGGCGCAGGAGCTGCGCGACAACGTGGAGGCGCTGGTCACCGCTGCGGTGGAGTTCGACCGGTCGCTCGGGTTCTCCTGGGACGCGGTGGGCTCCGCGCTGGGCGTGACCAAGCAGGCGGTGCACCGGCGCTACGGCGGCCGCCGGCCCGCCGCGGCGTCGGCCTCCCCGGCCGCGGCGGACGCCTCGCCGCTGCGCCCGGCGCCCCCGGTCCCGCCGCTCCCGTCCGTCCCGGCCGCACGCACGCCGCTCTCCTCGCCCCACAACACCTGAGTCCGCCGCGGCGCCGGCGCCGAGCCCACCACGGGCGCGGGCAGCTGCTCCCCGACGGGGCTTGACGCCCGGCGCCGAGCTGACCGGCTAACCGATGTCCGGAGGGTCCAGGCGGATGAGGAGGGGGCCCGGGGCGCTGCGGGCCGCCCGGTGCACGCGGGCGTGCTTGAGCGCGGCCGCGAGCGCCGCGCCGGCGCCCGGCGGCACCCGGACCAGGAGGCGTTCCCACGCCTCGCCGCGGGGTCGCCCCGGCGGCGCGACCGCAGGCACCGGCCCGAGCAGATCCGCCCCCGGCGGCAACCGCACCGTGTCCACCAGGTCCGCGACCGCCGCGGGCGGCCCGCTGACCGCGGCCATCCGCGCCACCGGAGGAAACCGCAGCTCCGCCCGCTCCGCCAGCTCCCGCAGCGCGTGCCCCGCGGGATCCCACCGCACCAGCGCCTGCACCGGCCGCAGCGTCGGCTCGGCGAGCACCACGACGGTGCCGCCGTCCGCGGCCGGCCGCACCAGCGCCGCGGCCAGCGCCCAGCGGCGCAGCGCCTCCTCGCCGGCCCGTAGATCGGGGCGGTTGAGCAGCGCCCAGCCGTCGAGCAGCAGCGCGGCGGCGTAGCCGGGGCCGTCGGGGACGGGCTCGGCGCCGGGCGTGGCGACGATCAGCGCGGGGCTGTCGCCGACGGTGGCCAGCACGGTGTCGCGGCCCGAGGTGCGCACCGGCACTCCGGCGAACGCCCGGCCCAGCTCCTCGGCGGTGCGCCGGGCGCCGACGACCTGCGCGCGCAGCCGGAAGCCGCCGCACTCCGGGCAGGACCAGTCCGCCGCGGGCCGCCCGCACCAGCCGCAGGCCGGGGTGCCGCCCTGTTCGCCGACCTCCAGCGGCCCGGCGCAGGCGGCGCACCGCGCGGGCTCCCGGCAGCGCTCACAGGCGAGCCGGGGGACGTAACCGCGGCGCGGCACCTGCACGAGCACCGGTCCCGTGGCCAGCGCCTCGCGGGTGACCTGCCAGGCCAGCGTGGGCAGCCGGGCGGCGCGGGCGGCCTCGTCGCGGGCCTGGTCGGCGTCGGAGACCGTGCGTACCAGCGGGGCGGCGGCGCGTACCTGCTCGCGGGCCGCGGCCAGCGGCAGCGCCCAGCCGCTCTCCACCAGCTGCGCGCCCTCGACGGTGCTGGTGACGCCGCCGAGCAGCAGGGCGGTGCGCTGCTCACGGGCGCGCAGCAGCAGCACGTCACGGGCGTGCGGCTGCGGGGCGTGCTGCTCGGCGTGGCTGGAGTCGCCGTCGTCCCACAGCGCGACCAGGCCGAGATCGGCGACGGGCGCGAACATCGCGGCCCGGGTGCCGACGACGCAGCGCACCGCGCCGCGGCTGACGGCGAGCCAGCGCCGGTAGCGCTCCTCGGGTCCGGCGTCGGCGGTGAGCAGGACGTGCCGGCCCTCGCCGATCAGCTCGGTGAGCGCCGCGTCGACGCGGGCGGCGGCGCGGCCGTCGGGCAGCACCGCGAGTGCGCCGCGCCCGGCGGCCAGCGCGGTGGCCAGGGCGGTGGCCAGTTCGCGCGGCCAGTGCGGTCCCGGCAGCGCCAGCCACACCGCGCGCGGGGTGTCGCCGCGGGCCAGCGCCTGGAGGTAGGCGGGGCCGGTGGTGTAGCGGGTCCAGCTGCCGGGCTCGGGCGGCGCGGGGTCGGGCAGCCGCTCGGGCGAGGGGTCGCGCTCGGCGCGGGCCATCCGGGGCGGCACGGCCAGCTGCACGACGTCGGCGAGCGCGCCGGCGTAGCGGTCGGCGACCTGGCGGCACAGGTCGAGCAGCGGCGGGGTGAGGACCTGCTCGGCGGACAGCACCTGGGCGAGCGGGGCGAGCGGGCCGTGGAAGTCGCTGTCGGCGCGGCGCTCCACGATGAAGCCGTCGTGCAGGGTGCCGCCCTCCCGGCGGCCCTTGACGACGCGGGCGCCGAAGCGGACACGGACGCGGACGCCGGGCTGGGCGTCGGCGTCCATCGCGGCGGGGACGGCGTAGTCGAAGAACTGGTCGAGATGGACCAGGCCCTTGTCGACGAGCACGCGGGCGACGGGCAGACCGTCGGCGAGGGCCGCTCCACGCCAGGTCCTGGGCAGCGCGCGGGGACGGTCCGCGGGGCGGGGGGTCTCGCGGATCAACGCGAGCTGCTCCGCGGGGTCGTCCTGGTCGCTCACGTGGCCATCTTCCCAGACCGGTCCGACAGCCGGCGTCCGGCGCGGCCCGCGCTTGCCGCGGCCATCGCTCGCCGGGCCCGCCGCGGCCCGCGGGGCCCGGGGCGGGGTCCGGGCGGGCCCCGGGGT
>JAJSZB010000097.1:0-19625 GCA_050613715.1 Streptomyces sp. IBSBF 3018 | reverse complement strand
GGCCCGGGCGCGTCCGGGGCAGGCGGGGCCCCCGGGGTCTCCGGGGCCGGCGGCTGCGCGGCCTGCTGCTCCTGCTGGCTCGCGGAGCCCGCCGACGCACTGCGCATCCGCCGCGGCGGCCGGTCGCCCGCCGCGGCCCGCGGACCCGCGCCCGCGCGGGGCGTACGGGCCGGGGCCGGCGGGAGCTGGCCCTTGAGCGGGCCCCACTCGTTCGGGTCGGGCACGCCGGGCGGCAGCATCTGACGCCGCTTGGGCCCGCCGTCGTGGGACTCGCCCGGCTCCTTCGCGCCGGGCCACGCCTTGGCGACCCGCGCGGCCAGCACGAAGTCCTTGCGCAGCGGATGCCCCTCGAACTCATCCGGCAGCAGCAGCTTGGCCAGCCCCGGGTGCCCGGGAAAGTCGACGCCGAACATCTCGTGCGTCTCGCGCTCGTGCCAGGCCGCGCCCGGGTAGACGCCGGTCGCGGTGGGCACCGCGGCGGAGTCGTACGGCACGGTCGTCCGCAGCAGCAGCCGCCGTACGCCACCCGGGCCGCCCGCGGCAGCCGTACCGTCCGCGGAACCCCCGGAGCCACCCGGCTCGCCCGCACGGCCCGGGCCACCCGGCCCGCCCGCGCCACCCGCATCGCCGGCGCCGGGCAGCGCGACCACGTGCGCGCACACGCGGAAGCCCGCGCCGGGCTCGTCGACCGCGCTGAGCCAGTCGAAGAAGGTGCAGCCGAGGTCGTCGCGTGCGGTGGTCAGCGCGGCGGTCCAGGACGCGGCCGGGACGTCGACGGTCAGCAGGCCGTAGGCGAGTTCGCCGGTCGCGCCGTCGCCGAAGACCTCCGCCGCCGCGTCGGGCAGCCGGTCGAACAGGCTCATCGCTCCCCCGCCCCCGGACCGGGACGGTCCCCGGGCTCGCCGGCCGTGGCGCCGGGTCCCGCGGGCGGCGTCACCAGCCCGCTGGTCACGGCGGCGGCCGAGGCGCGCCGGCTCGCGCTCCCCGCCCCGCCCGCGTCCGCGTACCGCTCGCCCAGCGACTCGCGCGCGATCTTCTCCTGGAGCTTGAGGATTCCCTGGAGCAGCGCCTCGGGCCGCGGCGGGCAGCCGGGCACGTAGACGTCGACCGGGATGATCTGGTCGACGCCCTTGGTCACCGAGTAGGAGTCCCAGTACGGGCCGCCGCAGTTGGAGCAGGCCCCGAAGGAGATCACGTACTTCGGCTCGGGCATCTGCTCGTACAGCCGCTTGACGGCGGGCGCCATCTTGTCGGTGACCGTGCCGGAGACGACCATCAGGTCGGCCTGCCGGGGGCCGGGCGCGAAGGGGATGACGCCGAGCCGGATGAAGTCGTGCCGGGCCATCGACGCGGCGATGAACTCGATCGCGCAGCAGGCGAGGCCGAAGTTGAAGACCCACAGGCTGTAGCGGCGGCCCCAGTTGAGGACCACCTTCATCGGCTCGGGGGCGAGTCTGGCCAGCGGGCCCAGCCGGCGCGGCTCCGGCAGCAGTTCGGGCCCGCGCCCGCCCGCGCCGCCGTTCGCACCGCTGTCCGTCGGGCCCGCCGCACCCGCCGCACCCGCCGCACCCATCGGGCCCGCCGCACCCATCGGGCCCGCCGCGCCCATCGCGCCTGTCGCGCCCGCGCCGCCGCCGTCCGCCTTCTCGCTCACGTTCTCGTTCCCGTTGTCGTTCACGCCCATTCGAGTACGCCCTTCTTCCAGGCGTACAGCAGCCCGACCGCCAGGAAGCCGATGAAGACGAACATCTCCACCAGCGTCGTGCCGCCGAATCCGGGCATCGCGAACACCGTGGCCCACGGGAAGAGGAAGATCGCGTCCACCGCGAAGATCACGTAGAGGTACGCGTAGACGTAGTAGCGGATCTGGGTGTGCGCCCAGCCCTCGCCGACCGGGTCGACGCCGCACTCGTACGTGAGCATCTTCTCCTGCGTCGGCACCACCGGCCGCAGCAGCCGGCCGCCCGCGAAGGCGGCGACGACGAAGAGCACACCGACGACCGCGACCAGGCCGACCACCGAGTACCCGTGGAAGTAGCCGTGGAACCGGTCGTGGGAGTCCACTGGGTCCGCCCTCGTTCCCTCTCGATCCGGATGGATCTTTGCACGATTTATACGGAGGGAGAGTCTAGGCCCTGGCGAAAACGCGCTGACAGCCGTACCGCACTGCGATACGGCTCACAGCGGGCGCGCCGCACGAACACCCGCACGGGACCCGCCCGGGACTCGCCAGGAACCCGCCAGGAACCCGCCCGACTCCGGCCGGCGACCCGCGCGAGTCGCGCCCGCGGCCCGCCCGCGGTCCGCACGAACCCCACACGGATCCCGCACGAAGGGGGGATAACCCCACCCCGCGCCGGAGCGCGCTCCCCATGGCGCCGGCCGCCCCCGGACCGGCACGATTCCCCCATGAACACCTCGCCGCCGTCCGCCCGCCGCGCCACCGTCACGACCGACCCGCTGCCGCCGCCCCGGTTCGCGTTCGAGAACGCGACGTGGAAGGAGGTCGGCTACCTGCTGCTGAACCTGCCGATGGTGATCGTCGGGTTCGTCTACGTGGTGACGATGCTGTCGGTGGGCCTGGGGCTCGCGGTGACCGTCATCGGGCTGCCGCTGCTCGCCTCGGGACTGGCCGGGTGCCGGCTGCTCGGCAAGGTCGAACGGGCCAGGGCCCGCGACCTGCTGGGCGTGCACGTGGAGGAGCCGACCCCGCTGCCGCGCGGCCGGATGGGCTTCCTGCGCTGGCTGTGGGCGGCGCTGAAGGACCCGGTGGGATGGCGGCACGCGCTGTACTTCGCGGCGCGCCTGCCGTGGGGCATCGTGACCTTCGTGATCACGCTGACCTCGCTGTTCGTGGCGTGGCCGATCCTGCCGTTCCTGTCCAGGGGCATGACGACGGTGGACCGGGCGATGGTCCGCGGCCTGCTGCAGCCCTCGGACGAGCTGGAGCGGCGGATCGCCGAGCTGGAGTCGGACCGCGGTGTGGTCGTCGACACCGCGGCCGCCGACCTGCGGCGGATCGAGCGTGACCTGCACGACGGCGCGCAGGCCCGGCTGGTCGCCCTGGCCATGGACCTCGGCCTGGCCAAGGAGAAGCTGCTGGAGGACCCGGAGGCCGCGGCGAAGATGGTGGGCGACGCGCACGGCGAGGTGAAGATCGCGCTCCAGGAGCTGCGCGACCTGGCCCGCGGCATCCACCCGGCGATCCTCACCGACCGCGGGCTGGACGCGGCGCTGTCGTCGGTGGCCACGCGCTGCACCGTGCCGGTCGCGGTCACCGTCGACCTGCGGGCGCGGCCCGCCGAGGCGATCGAGGGCATCGCCTACTTCACCGTCTCCGAGCTGCTGCAGAACGTCTCCAAGCACAGCAGGGCCCGCAGCGCCTCGGTGGACGTGTGGCGCGCCGACGACCGGCTGATGATCCAGGTACGGGACGACGGGCAGGGCGGCGCGGACACCTCGGGCGGCACCGGCATGGCCGGCCTCGCGGAGCGGCTGGGCTCGGTGGACGGGCTGTTCGTGGTCGACTCGCCGGTGGGCGGCCCGACCGTGGTGACGGCGGAGCTGCCGTGGCGCGACCGGGACTTCCGCAGGGCCGCGCAGCCGCGCCGCTGAGCCGCTGATCCGATGAGCCGCTGGCTGCTGGCTGCTGGCTGCTGGCTGCTGGCTGCTGAGCTGGGCCGCCGCGCCGCTGAGCCCCTGAGCCGCTGAACCCCTGAGCCGCACGCACGGCGCGCGCCCGCCGGGGCCCTGGTCGCGCGCCCGGACCCGTGCCGCGGGGTGGGGCTAACCCCACCCCAAAGAGGCCGATCCGCACCATGGGTGCGAGCACGCGTTCCGGCCACCCTGGACGTATGACGAGCAGTGCGGAAAGGACGGTCCCGACCATGGCGTACGGCTTCTCGCCGCAGGAACGCGCCCCCGAGCGCCACGCCGGGAGCACCGGCCCCGGCCCCGGCTCCGGCTCCCGCACCGGCCGGGACCTGCCCGGCCAGGACCTGCCCGGCCGGGAGCGCCCGCACCGGCTGCCGCCCGCCCTGCGCGCCCCCTTCGAGGCGCGCACCTGGCGCGAGTTCGGCTACCTGCTGCTGAACCTCCCGATGTGCCTGGTCGGCTTCGTCTGGACGGTCACGATGCTGTCGGTGGGCGCGGGCCTGCTGGTGACCTTCGTCGGGCTGCCGCTGCTGGCGCTCGCGCTGGCCGGCTGCCGCGCGATCGGCCGGGTGGAGCGGGCCAGGGCGCGCGCGCTCCTGTGGCTGGACATCGAAGAGCCCGGCCCGGCCGACCACCGGGGCCGCGGCCCGCTCGGCCGCCTCGGCGCGCAGCTGGGCAGCGGCACGAACTGGCGGCACGTGGCGTACTGCCTGCTGCACTTCCCGTGGGGCATCGCCACCTTCACGGCGTCGATCAGCTTCCTGGTCTACGGCTGGGGGCTGCTGACCTACCCGCTGTGGCGCTGGGTGTTCCCGGTGTACTTCGGGCAGGACGGCCTCCAGGTCTACGGCAGTGACGACGGCCGGCACGGCTGGTGGCTGCACACCCCGGCGGACATGCTGCTGTCCGTGGTGGTCGGCGGCGCGCTCGTGCTGGCGGGGCCGTGGCTGATCCGCGGCATGGCGCACGTGGACCGGTTCATGGTGAGCGGGCTGCTCGGCCCGTCCCGGCTGGCCTCCCGCGTCACCGAGCTGGAGTCGGACCGCGGCGTGGTCGTCGACACCGCGGCCGCCGACCTGCGGCGGATCGAGCGCGACCTGCACGACGGCGCGCAGGCCCGCCTCGTCGCCCTCGCGATGGACCTCGGCCTGGCCAAGGAGAAGCTGCTGGAGGACCCGAAGGCGGGCGCGGCGATGGTCGAGGAGGCGCACGGCGAGGTGAAGATCGCGCTCCAGGAACTGCGCGACCTGGCCCGCGGCATCCACCCGGCGATCCTCACCGACCGCGGGCTCGGCCCGGCGCTGTCCGCGGTCGCGGCGCGCTGCACGGTCCCGGTGACGGTCACGGTCGACCTGCCGGCCCGGCCGGTGCCGGCGATCGAGGGCATCGCCTACTTCACCGTCTCCGAGCTGCTGCAGAACGTCTCCAAGCACAGCGGCGGCTCGCGTGCCTGGGTCGACGTCTGGCAGGTCGAGGACCGGCTGATGCTGCATGTCGGCGACGACGGCCGGGGCGGCGCGTCCGCCGACGCGGGGTCCGGCCTGGCGGGGCTGGCCGAGCGGCTGGACTCCGTCGACGGCGTGCTCGTCGTCGACTCCCCGCGCGGCGGCCCGACCCGCATCACCGCCGAGCTGCCCTGGCGCTGAGACAGCCGTAGCCGGGGCCCCCGGCTACGGCATCGCGGCCAGGCGGACCGGGACGGGGTTCATCGTGGCCCGGAAGAAGCGGCCGGCCGCCTCCTGGTCGCCGTCGACCTGGAGGCGGCCGGCCGCGATCGCCTCGTCCGGCGACTGCTTGCCCGTGATCAGGGTGGCGAAGGTGCCGGCGTCCGTCGTGACCACCGCGTCCGGCGACGCGTTCTCGCCCCGCCTGACCTGGAGTTCGGTCTCGGTGACGCGGATCGCGAAGGCGTCGTCGTCGACGTGCAGCATGTACGTTTCGCCGACGCGCTCGTGCGTGCCGGGCTCGAAGTGGGCCCGCAGCGCGAGGACGAGCGAGTCGATGCTCGCGTCCGCCTCCGGGTCGCGGAACGGCGAGAGCATGCCCCAGCGGCCCAGTTGTATGAGGGTCGGCTCCAGCATCCGCCCCCAGTCGGTGAGTTCGTACACCCACGAGCTGGTCGGCGGGCCCAGCTTGCGGCGGACGACGACGCCGACCTCTTCGAGCTCGCGCAGGCGCTGCGACAGGGCGTTGGTGCTCGCGCCGCGCAGTCCCGCCTGCAGGTTGTTGTAGCGCTTCGGACCGAGCAGCAGTTCGCGGACGATCAGCAGGGCCCACCGCTCGCCCACCAGGTCCAGGGCGTGGGCCACCACGCAACCGTCGCCGTACGCACGCTTACCAGTCATGCGGCAAGTTTACCCGGACGCTCTCTGAATATATTCGTCCGCTTGTTATTTTGAAGCTTCGACTGCTGTATCCGCTGCGACCGCTTGTAAAAAGCTTCTCGGCGCGACTACGCTGGTGACCACAGACACGGCGCATCGTCACGGATCGTGAGGAGTCGAGGAGACAATGAGTACAACCGACGCGGTATCGGCGGGAGGCACCCCGCACAAGGGCTGGACGCTGGCCCTCGCCGCACTCGGGGTGTTCATGGCCGCACTGGACACCCTCGTCGTCACGACCGCGCTGCCCGTCCTGCGGACGAGCCTCAACGCGAACCTGAACGACCTGGAGTGGACGGTCAACGCGTACAACCTGTCCTTCGCGTGCCTGCTGCTGGCGGGCGCGGCGCTGGGCGACAGGTTCGGGCGGCGCAGGACGTACGCGATCGGTCTGTTCGTGTTCGCGGCCGCGTCCGCGCTCGCGGCGGCGGCGCCCTCGGTCGGCGTGCTGGTCACGGCACGCGCCCTGCAGGGCGGCGGCGCGGCGATCGTCATGCCGATCACGCTCACCCTGATCAGCGACGCGTTCCCGATGGAGAAGCGCGGCGTGGCCATCGGCATGTGGGGCGGCGTCGCGGGCATGGCGGTGGCCGCGGGCCCCGTCGTCGGCGGCGCGGTCATCCAGGGCCTGAGCTGGCACTGGATCTTCTGGTTCAACGTCCCGGTCGGGCTGATCATGGTCCCGCTGGCGATGACCCGGCTGACCGAGAGCTACGGGCCGCGGTCCCGGCTCGACATCCGCGGGCTGCTGCTGGCCGCGGCGGGCTTCTTCGGCGTGACCTGGGGTCTGGTGCGGGCGAGCAGCCAGGGCTGGGGAAGCGCCGAGGTGATGGGCGCGCTCGCCGCCGGCGTGGTCGTCCTGGTGCTGTTCTTCGGCTGGGAGCGGCGGGCGGCCAGCCCGATGCTGAGGCTGTCGCTGTTCCGCAGCCGGGCCTTCACGGCCGCGACCGGGGTCAACTTCTTCATGTTCGCGGCGCTGTTCGGCGCGCTGTTCCTGATGTCCCAGCTGTTCCAGACGGGTCTGGGCAACTCCCCGCTGGACGCGGGCCTGCACATCCTCGCCTGGACCGCCGTCCCGGTGGTGATCTCGCCGCTGGCCGGCGTGCTGTCGGACAAGTACGGCAACCGCCCGTTCATGGCCGCGGGGCTGGCGCTCCAGGCGGTCGGGCTCGGCTGGGTGGCGGCGATCGCGAAGCCCGGCATGGGATACGGCGAGCTGACCGCCGCGCTGGTCGTCGCGGGCGTGGGCATCGGCATGGTCTTCCCGACCGTCGCCAACGCGGTGATGAACTCGGTGCCGCCGGAGGAGACCGGCATCGCCTCCGGCACCAGCAGCACCTTCCGCGAGGTCGGCGGCGTCTTCGGCGTCGCGATCCTGGCCACGGTGTTCGCCTCGAACAACGTGTTCGGCTCCCGGCCGACCTTCTTCCACCACTTCAGCCACGCGCTGTGGGTGGCCACGATCCTGTCGGCACTCGGCGTGCTGATGGCGCTGGCCGCGCCGGGCGGGGTGAGCGCCGCCCCGGCCGAGGCGGTGGCCGAGACGCCCGAGATGGTCACCGAGGACGCCTGATCCCGGCGGCAGCCGGCGGACGCGATGGCCCCGGGGCGGGTTCCCCGGGGCGATCGCGCATGTGTACTGAACGCACGACCCGTTCACGGGATCCGCGAGATCCCCAGGACGCGTGCCGTCCGCCGGACGCGCGCCGTCCACGAGATGCACCCGAGGAGCCAGAATGCCGTCTCACCCGATGTCAGGAACGACCGCGGTGGTCACCGGGGCCGGCCGTGGCTTCGGCCGCGCCATCGCCGCCGCGCTGTGCGGGGCGGGCGCGCACGTGGTCGGGCTCGCCACCGACGGCGGGCGCCTGGAGGAGGTACGCGCGCAGCTGGGCGCCGGCTTCACGCCCGTGACCGGCGACGCGGCCGACCCGTACACCGCCGCGGAGCTGATCGACCGGTACGAGCCGACCGTGCTCGTGCTGAACGCGGGCGCGCCGCCGCTGACCAGGCCGCTGCACCAGCAGACCTGGCAGTCTTTCAGCCGCAGCTGGGAGGTCGACGTCCAGCAGACGTTCAACTGGACCAGGGAGGCGCTGCTGCGCCCGCTCGCCCCGGGCAGCACCGTGATCGCGATGTCCAGCGGCGCCGCGCTCCAGGGCTCGCCGCTCAGCGGCGGGTACGCGGGCGCCAAGGCGACGGTGCGCTTCATCGCCTCCTACGCCGCGCTGGAGTCGGAGCGCGAGCGGCTCGGCATCCGCTTCCTGTCGGTGCTGCCGAAGCTGACGCCGGCCACCAGGACGGGAGAGGCCGGGCTCGCCGCCTACGCCGAGCGCTCGGGGACCGACGTCGCGACGTTCCTTGAGCGCTTCGGCCCGACGCTCACGGTGGAGCAGGTGGGCGAGGCCGTCCGCGACCTGGTGACCGAGCCGGCGGCCTACGACAAGGGCGCGTACCTGCTGACCAGCGGCGGTCTGGACCCGCTCGGCTAGCTGGACCCGCTCGGCTGGGGCGTGGGCCCTGGACGCGTATGCGGAACGCCCGGCCGGGAGATCCCGGTCGGGCGTTCCGCATGTACGGGTCGGGGTCCGGCTCCCGGAGCCGGCGGGACCCGGTGGGACCGGGCCCCGCGGGACCGTCCGGCGAACCCGGCGAACTCGGCGGGCCTCAGCCGACCTCGGCCGACCTCAGCGGAAGAGGTCGAGGTGGTCGGCGACCCAGGTGTCGAAGGTCAGCGGGGGCCGGCCCATGACCTTCTCGAACGTGGGCAGCACCTCTGCCGCGTGCCCCTGGAACTCCTCCCTGGCCAGGTTGCCCAGCGTCGTCTCGACGACCAGGGGCTGCCGGCCCGCCTTCCCCGCCGCCTCGCTGACCGCGGCGATCGGCACCTCGACCAGGGAGATCTCCCTGCCGAGCGCCGCGCTCAGCTTGGCCACCCGCTCCGCCGTGCTCAGCGCCTCCGGTCCGCCGATGCGGTACGCCCTGCCCTCGTGGCCCGGCCCGGTCAGCGCCTCGACGGCGATCGCGGCGACGTCACGGGGGTCGATCACCGCGACGGGCACGGCGGTCTGCGCCCAGTAGACGGTGCCCTGGCCCTTCACCGCGCCTGCCCACAGCCGGGCGTTCGACATGAACTCGCCGGGCCGCAGGAAGGTGAAGGTCGGGCCGCCCGGCCGGCCGGCGACCTGCCGGACGGTGCGTTCACCGGCCAGGTGCCAGGTGCTGACCAGGTCGTCGAACCCGTACTCGGCGCCGATGATGGAGAGCTTGACCAGGTGGCGGACGCCCTGCCGCTGCGCGGCGACCGCGAGGTTGGCGTCGTGCAGCGGCGTCTCGGGGCCGCCGCCGGCGAGCATGAACGCGCTGTCCACGCCCGTCAGCGCCGCGTCCAGGGTGTCGGGCCTGCCCAGGTCGCCGGTGACGACCTCGACCGCGCCGCCGAACCCGGCGGCACGGGCGGGGTCGCGGGTCAGCACCCGGACGTCCCGCCCGGCCGCGAGGAGCTGCCTCACCACCTCGCGGCCGACGATCCCGGTCGCCCCCGTCACCAGGATCACGGCGCGGTCCCCCCGGTCTTGAGGGCCACCCCGCCCAGCAGCGGCACGCTCTCCCCCGGCCCCTCGGCCGGCTCGGGCCGCCACAGGTTGACCGGCACCAGGCCCGGCTCGACCAGGTCGAAGCCGGCGAAGAACCGGCCGATGTGCTCGGCGTCGCGCATCGCGAAGGGGGCGGCCTGCGACTCGTAGAGCGAGGTGGTGTCGACCAGCGACGGGACCCCCTCGATGTGCGAGACCACCAGGAAGCCGCCCGGGGCCAGCGGCTCGGTCAGCTGCGCCACCGCGCGGTAGGCCGCCTCCTCGTCGGTGAAGAAGTGCAGGATCGCCAGGAGGAGGACCGCGACCGGGCGGTCGAAGTCCAGGGTCCGGGTCACGACGGGGTCGCGGAGGATGGCCCCCGGGTCCCGCAGGTCCCCCTGGACGGCCTCGGTGACCGCGTTGCCGGCCAGCAGCTCCCGGCTCCTGGCGACCACGAGCGGGTCGTTGTCGACGTAGACCACCTTGGCCGCCGGATTGATCCGCTGCGCGACCTGGTGGACGTTGTCGGAGGTCGGGAAGCCCGAGCCGATGTCGAGGAACTGGTCGATCCCCCGCTCGGCGGCGAGGTAACGCACCATCCGGCGCAGGAACTTCCGGTTCTCCCGTGCGGAAGCCGGTATGCCGGGGGCCATGGAGGCCATTTCGGCCGCGAGCACCCGGTCGACTTCGAAGTTCTCCTTTCCGCCGAGCCAGGCGTCGTACACCCGCGCGATCGCCGGAACACCGGTGTCGACCGGTTCCGGGGCCGACCGGTCGGCGGTGTCGCGTGCTCCTGCCATTCGAGACTCCCTGGGAAGGTGTGATGGATCATCGATCGGACGGCGAAACCGACGGTTCCGCCGCTCCGCTTCCTGCATTGGTTCCACGATCTCAGAATTCCTATCGCGGGACCTGGATACCGGTGTGATCGGCCGTCATTTCCCGCAGCGCCGGCAGCACCGTCTCGGCGGTGGCCCGGAGGTGCTTCTCCGGCTCCTCGAACGAGCCCATGCGGAGCACGAAGTGGCGGGCGCCGGCCCGCACGTACTCGCCCAGCCACTGCGCGCAGGATTCCGCGGAACCGCCGAAGTACGGCTGGATCTCCGACATCTTCGCCAGCGGCAGCCGGTAGTACCGGCGGGTGTACTCGTCGAGTTCGTCCCGCGCGCGCTCCGCGTCCGGGTTGAGGTTGACCGTCGCGAACAGGCTCGGCGTGATGTCCTCGGGATCGCGGCCGAACCCCCTGGCGGCCTCCCTGATCGACGCCCAGCCGCGGCCGTACTCCGCCGGGTCCGGCAGCAGCGGCATCCAGCCGTCGTAGTACCTGGCCGTGCGCGCCACCGCGCGCGGGGTGTTGTTGCTGGCCAGCCAGAGCGGCGGGCCGCCGATCGCGCTGGGCGGCGCCTGGTCCCGCAGCCCCGACAAGTCCCAGTAGTCGCCGGTGAGTTCGGCGTCGTCCTTGTTCCAGGCGCGCTTCCAGAGCATCACCGCCTCGTCGATCCGGCCGGCCCGTTCCGCGTACGGCATCGGCACGGCGGCCGCCTCGGACCTGACCGTCGGCAGCGGGGCGCCGGTCCCGATGCCGAGCTGCAGCCGGCCGCCGCTCACCTGGTCGAGGGTCGCGATCGTGTGGGCCAGCGTGAGCGGTTCGCGCAGCACGGCGATCAACGCCGCGGTGCCGATGGCGAGTTCGTCGGTGGCCGCGACCACGGCGGACAGCAACGTCAGCGGCTCCAGCCTGGGCCGCGCGACGAAGGAGTCCCCCGCCCACGCGGAATCGAATCCGTACGACTCGATCTTCCGTGCGTAATCCAGCATCGTCGCGAAGTCGTACGACCCTGACATCGCTGTTTCCCTGGTCGGCAGCAGGACGCCGACACTCACCATGGACACGACTACCTCCGGATTTTTCCTCATTCCACGGGCGTGCTCCGCTCGACGGGCGCAGAACAGCGCCGGTCCCTTTCTGGGGACGGCACTTCGAGAATGAGTCACCGGCGACGGTCCGACCATCTTCCAGGGTGCTCTGAGCGGCCTCGCGGAATGCTTTCCTCCGCATTCTGCGACACCTCGCGGAATTACCTCCTCCGCATTCCGGAAGGTGTTTATAGGAGAGGTTGGAGTTGCTGAAGTGCGAGGAATTCATCTGTGAAGTCCTCGCGGGCCGGGGCATGGGGCCTCGGGCCCCGCTTTTCGCCGGGCGGTCGGTCAGGCGGGCCGGACCGCGAGCAGGGTCTTGCCCAGGTTGGCGCCGGCCTGGAGGACCTCGTGGGCCCGGGCCGCCTCGGCCAGCGGCAGCTCGGAGGTGACGTCGATGCGGATGGCGCCCGAGGTCAGCAGGGAGAGCGCGGCCAGGGCGTGGGAGCGCACCGTGCCGGGCGCGCGGCGGGCCAGGTCGCGGATGTCGTAGCCGGCCACCGAGCGGTTGTTCTTCCACAGGCCGCGCACCGGGAGGCTGAGGTCGGGGCGGCGGGCCGCCTCGCCGTAGACGACCAGCCGGCCGAAGGGTGCGAGGGCCTCCAGGCCGGCCAGCCGGGCCGGGCCGCCGACCGGGTCCAGCACGACGTCGAAGCCGGAACCGTCGATGCCGGAGCCGTCGAGGCCGGAGCCGCCGGAGCCGCCGGAGCCGCTGCCCAGGCCGGAGCCGCCGGGGCCGCCGGGGCCGCCGGGGCCGCCGGCAAGTCCGCCGCCGGACCCGCCGCCGTGAGGTTGCGCGAAAGCGTCCCGCAGGTGCACCGCGTCGTAGCCGAACCGCTTCGCGTAGTCCGTCTTCGCCGCCGAGCCGACCGTGCCGTGCACCCGGGCCGCGCCCAGCGCGCGGGCCATCTGCGCGGCGGCCGAGCCGACGCCGCCGGCCGCCGCGTGGATGAGGACCGAGTCGCCCGCGGCCAGCCGCGCCGCGCCCGCCAGCAGCCCGTACGCGGTGGTGAGCCCCAGCCCCGCGCCGCCGCCGTCGCGCAGCGACACGCCGTCCAGCGGGAAGGCGAACACCGCGGGCGCGACCGCGTACTCCGCGTAGCCGCCGCCGTCGGGGAGGTAGGCGGCGACCGGGTCGCCGAGGGCCGCGCCGGCCACGTCGGGCCCGACCGCGGCGATCTCGCCGGAGACCTCGAAGCCGGGGACGGTGATGCCCGCGGGGCCCTCGGGCGCGCCGAAGTCACCCAGCCGGTGCTGCACCTCGCCGTGGTTGACGCCCGCGTACGCGACCCGGATCAGCACCTCGCCGGGGCCCGGGACCGGCACCGGCACCTCCACGGGCCGCAGCACCTCGGGACCGCCGTTGACGTCGAAACCGACCGCGCGCACGCGCTCTCCTCTCCTGGGCGCCGCAGGCGGCGGCCCCCTCGCTGACGGGCTCGCGCACCGGGCCTCCGGCGACGGAGCCGGGCGCAACCTTGCCCACGGCAAACCGTATTCCCCATTGGCCCGCCGTTGCTGGGATGCTGGGAGAGTCGGCGCGAAGTGCCGGCGGCCGGAAGGGCCGGACGGGGGCTGGAGAACGGTGGAGGACGAAGTGCGCGTGGTCATCGCCGAGGACTCGGTGCTGCTGCGGGAGGGGCTGACCCGGCTGCTGACCGACCGCGGCCATGACGTGGTCGCCGGCGTCGGCGACGCGGAGGGGCTGCTCAAGGCGGTGCGCGAGCTGGCCGACCAGGGCGCGGCGCCCGACGTGGTGGTGGCGGACGTGCGGATGCCGCCGACCCACACCGACGAGGGCGTGCGCGCGGCGGTGCAGTTGCGCAAGGACCACCCGGGCATCGGTGTGCTGGTGCTGTCGCAGTACGTGGAGGAGCAGTACGCCACCGAGCTGCTCGCGGGCAGCAGCCGCGGCGTCGGCTACCTGCTCAAGGACCGGGTGGCCGAGGTGCGGGAGTTCGTGGACGCGGTGGTGCGGGTGGCCGAGGGCGGCACCGCGCTGGACCCGGAGGTCGTCGCGCAGCTGCTGGGCCGCAGCCGCAAGCAGGACGTGCTGGCCGGGCTGACGCCGCGCGAGCGCGAGGTGCTGGGCCTGATGGCCGAGGGCCGGACCAACTCGGCGGTGGCCAAGCAGCTCGTGGTGAGCGACGGCGCGGTGGAGAAGCACGTCAGCAACATCTTCCTGAAGCTGGGGCTCGCGCCGAGCGAGGGCGACCACCGCAGGGTGCTGGCGGTGCTCACGTATCTGAACTCGTAGCGGCCCCGGAGCGCGAGCCGGCGGCCCGGCGCGCGAGCCCGTGGCGGGCCGCCTGCGCCCGAGCCCGTGGCGGGCCCCGGAGCGTGCACCCGTGGCGGGCCCCGGCGCGCGACCTCCGCACGATCGCCGCGGGTCACTCCGGTTACTTCCACATTGCGGGACGTCCGGGGAGGTGACCCTCACCGTCGTACGATGACCGGTGAGCCGCCGCTTCGAAGCCGCCTCGAATGGGAGGTCCGTTTCCGTGACCAGCCAGGTCAGCAACCCCGTCGACGGGGCGACACAACCCGTGGTGACCGACATCCTCGGCGTACAGCGCAGTCCGTCGAAGGAGGTCAGGCGGCTGGACCGCGTGATCATCCGCTTCGCGGGCGACTCCGGTGACGGGATGCAGCTCACCGGTGACCGTTTCACCTCCGAGACCGCGTCGTTCGGCAACGACCTGTCGACGCTGCCGAACTTCCCCGCCGAGATCCGCGCCCCCGCGGGCACCCTGCCGGGCGTCTCCTCCTTCCAGCTGCACTTCGCCGACCACGACATCCTCACCCCGGGCGACGCCCCGGACGTGCTGGTGGCGATGAACCCGGCGGCGCTGAAGGCGAACCTCGCCGACCTGCCGCGCGGCGCGGAGATCATCGTCAACACCGACGAGTTCACCAAGCGCGCGATGCAGAAGGTCGGCTACGCCGCGAACCCGCTGGAGGACGGCAGCCTGGAGGCGTACGCGGTGCACCCGGTGCCGCTGACCACGCTGACCCTGGAGGCGCTGAAGGACAGCGGCCTGGCCCGCAAGGACGCCGAGCGGGCGAAGAACATGTTCGCGCTCGGCCTGCTGTCGTGGATGTACCACCGGCCGACCGAGGGCACCGAGGGCTTCCTGCGCACGAAGTTCGCCAAGAAGCCGGACATCGCGGAGGCGAACATCGCCGCGTACCGCGCGGGCTGGAACTTCGGCGAGACCACCGAGGACTTCGCGGTCTCCTACCAGGTGCAGCCGGCCGCGAGCGCCTTCCCGGCCGGCACCTACCGCAACATCTCGGGGAATCTGGCGCTGGCCTACGGCCTGGTCACCGCCTCGGTGCGCAGCGGGCTGCCGCTGTTCCTCGGCTCGTACCCGATCACGCCGGCCTCCGACATCCTGCACGAGCTGTCCCGGCACAAGAACTTCGGCGTGCGGACCTTCCAGGCCGAGGACGAGATCGCGGCGATCGGCGCGGCGCTGGGCGCGGCCTTCGGCGGGTCGCTCGCGGTGACCACCACCTCGGGGCCCGGCGTGGCGCTGAAGTCCGAGACGATCGGCCTGGCGGTGTCGCTGGAACTGCCGCTGCTGGTGGTGGACATCCAGCGCGGCGGCCCCTCGACGGGCCTGCCGACCAAGACCGAGCAGGCCGACCTGCTGCAGGCGATGTACGGGCGCAACGGCGAGGCGCCGGTGCCGGTCGTGGCGCCCTCGACCGCGGCGGACTGCTTCACCGCGGCGCTGGAGGCGGCCAGGATCGCGCTCACCTACCGCACGCCGGTGATGCTGCTGTCCGACGGCTACCTGGCCAACGGCTCCGAGCCGTGGCGCATCCCGGAGGCCGACGAACTGCCGGACCTGCGGGTGGAGTTCGCCTCCGCGCCGAACCACACGGCGGAGGACGGCAGCGAGACCTTCTGGCCGTACCTGCGCGACCCCGAGACGCTCGCCCGGCCCTGGGCGGTGCCCGGCACGCCCGGTCTGGAACACCGCATCGGCGGCATCGAGAAGCAGGACGGCACCGGCAACATCTCGTACGACCCGAAGAACCACGACTTCATGGTCCGCACCCGGCAGGCCAAGATCGACGGCATCGCGGTGCCGGACATCGAGGTGGACGACCCGGACGGCGCCGCCCGGACGCTGGTGCTGGGCTGGGGCTCGACGTACGGGCCGATCACCGCGGCGGTGCGGCGGGTGCGGCGCGAGGGCGGCGCGGTGGCGCAGGCGCATCTGCGGCACCTCAACCCGTTCCCGGCCAACCTCGGCCAGGTGCTGCGGTCCTACGAGCGGGTGATCGTGCCGGAGATGAACCTCGGCCAGCTCGCGCACCTGCTGCGGGCGAAGTACCTGGTCGACGCGCAGTCGTACAACCAGGTCACCGGACTGCCGTTCAAGGCGGAGCAGCTGGCCGCCGCCATCACCGAGCTGAGCGAGGGCCTCAGCGCGGGACTCACCGGGTCCGCCAAGGGGCTCGGCACCGCCGACGAGGAGCACGGGAATGTCTGACGCACTCGCACTGGTGCCCAAGGCGCAGGCGCCGCAGACCATGAAGGACTTCAAGTCCGACCAGGAGGTCCGCTGGTGTCCCGGCTGCGGTGACTACGCGATCCTGGCCGCGGTGCAGTCCTTCATGCCGGAGCTGGGCCTGGCCCGGGAGAACGTGGTGTTCGTCTCCGGGATCGGCTGCTCCTCGCGGTTCCCGTACTACATGAACACCTACGGCATGCACTCCATCCACGGGCGCGCGCCGGCCATCGCGACCGGTCTCGCGGCCTCGCGGCGGGACCTGAGCGTGTGGGTGGTGACCGGCGACGGCGACGCGCTGTCCATCGGCGGCAACCACCTCATCCACGCGCTGCGCCGCAACGTCAATCTGAAGATCCTGCTGTTCAACAACCGGATCTACGGACTGACCAAGGGCCAGTACAGCCCGACCTCGGAGATCGGCAAGATCACCAAGTCGACGCCGATGGGCTCGCTGGACGCGCCCTTCAACCCGGTGTCGCTGGCGCTGGGCGCCGAGGCGTCGTTCGTGGGCCGCACCATCGACTCCGACCGCAAGCACCTGCAGGGCGTGCTGCGGGCGGCGGCGCAGCACGAGGGCACCGCGCTGGTGGAGATCTACCAGAACTGCAACATCTTCAACGACGGCGCCTTCGACACGCTCAAGGACAAGGAGAGCGCGCAGGAGGCGCTGATCCGGCTGGAGCACGGGCAGCCGATCCGCTTCGGCGCGCCCGCGGCGGACGGCCTGGGCGGCAAGGGCGTGGTACGCGACCGGGCGACCGGCGACCTGCGGGTGATCGACGTGGCCGCCGAGGGCGCCGACGAGGTGCTGGTGCACGACGCGCACGCGCAGTCGCCGACGAACGCGTTCGCGCTGTCCCGGCTGGCCGACCCGGACACGCTGTTCCACACCCCGGTGGGCGTGCTGCGCGACGTCACGCGGCCGGTCTACGACGTGGACATGGCCGACCAGTTGCAGCAGGCGCAGGCCCGGCAGGGCGAAGGCGACCTGGGCAGGCTGCTGGCCGGCAACGACACGTGGACGGTGGTCGGCTGACGCCGCCGCCCCTGCCTCGCCGTCCCGGACGCCGCTGCCCCCAGGCACCGTCTCGCGGACGCCACCACGACGCCGCGCACGCCTAGTGCGCGGCGTCGTACGTCTTCTGGGCCTCGGCCACGTCGGGGGCGTGCACGGCCGTCCACTCGGTGAGCGCCCGCACGAGCGCGGCGGCCTGCGCGCCGAGCGGGGTGAGCGCGTAGTCGACGTGCGGCGGGATCACCGGCCGGGCGTGCCGGCTCACCAGACCGTCGCGCTCCAGCACCCGCAGCGTCTGGGTCAGCATCTTCTCGCTGACGCCCGCTATCGCCCGGCGCAGCTCGCTGAAGCGGCGCGACTCGTCCGTGCCGTCCGACAGCTCCAGCAGCACCAGGACACCCCAGGTGCTGGTGAGGTGTTCCAGGATGGCCCGCTCCGGGCAGCCCCGCTCCAGCTTCTCCGCGATCCTCACCGCACTTACCTTCATGTACGTACCGTACGTCAAGGTGGGTACTTTCCCAAAGTTAGTGTCGGCGTTACGGTGGCTCGTATCGGCGGTCCAACCGTCGCATTCACGCACATACACCTGCATACCTCCCCGAATCCACTGTGAACTGGAGCCCTCATGAGCATCGTCGTCACCGGAGCCACCGGCCACCTCGGCCGCCTGGTCATCGCGGACCTGCTGGAGCGCGGCGTCGCGCCCGGCGACATCGCCGCGGTCGTCCGGGACGAGGCCAAGGCCGCGGACCTGGCCGCGCGCGGCGTGGAGCTGCGGGTGGCCGACTACAACCGCCCGGAGAGCCTGGCGGGCGCCTTCCACGCCGGCGACAAGGTGCTGCTGATCTCCGGCAGCGAGGTCGGCCGGCGCATCCCGCAGCACCGGGCCGTGATCGACGCGGCGAAGGCGGCGGGCGTCGCGCTGCTCGCCTACACCGGCATCCTGGGCGGCCCGGACACCGACCTGAAGCTGGCCGACGAGCACAAGGCCACCGAGGAGCTGATCCTCGCCTCCGGGCTGCCGTACGTCTTCCTGCGCAACGGCTGGTACACCGAGGTCTACGTGGAGAACCTGGGCCCGGCGCTGGAGCACGGCGCGGTCGTCGCCAGCGCGGGGGACGGCCGGGTCGCGTCGGCGAGCCGCGCCGACTACGCCGCGGCGGCGGCCGCGGTGCTCACCGGCGAGGGCCACGAGAACACCGCGTACGAGCTGAGCGGCGACGTGGCGTGGAGCTTCGCGGAGTACGCCGCGGCGGTCTCCGAGGCGACCGGCCGGGACATCGCCTACCGCAACGTCTCCCCCGCCGAGCACAAGGCGATCCTGGTCGGCGCGGGCCTGCCGGAGGACTTCGCCGAGGTGCTCGTCGACGTGGACGCGGGGATCTCGCGCGGCGTGCTGGTCGGCGGCTCGGGCGACCTGGCCCGGCTGATCGGCCGCCCGACGACGCCGATGCCGCAGACGGTGACCGCGGCCCTCAAGGGCTGAGGCACGGCCGGGCTGTCATGACCGTACCGTGATACGGACCTGGCAGCCCGGGCCCGTGACCGCTACCGTCGTTGCCCGGGACGGGCAAGACGGAGGGAACGGGCCGATGGGCGAGCAGCGGGCAGGACTGGCGTACGGCTTCGCGGCCTACGGGATGTGGGGGCTGTTCCCGCTGTACTGGCCGCTGCTGGAACCCGCGGGCGCCATGGAGATCCTGGCGCACCGGATGGTGTGGTCGCTCGTGGTGGTCGCGGTGGCGCTGCTGGTGCTGCGCCGCTGGGCGTGGCTGTCCGAGCTGGTCCGGCAGCCGCGGCGGCTCGCGCTGGTGGCGCTGGCGGCCGCGCTGATATCGGTCAACTGGGGCATGTACATCTGGGGCGTCAACTCCGGGCATGTCGTGGAGTCCGCGCTCGACTACTTCATCAACCCGCTGGTCACCATCGGGCTGGGCGTGGTGGTGCTGCACGAGCGGCTG
Source organism: Streptomyces sp. IBSBF 3018 (assembly GCA_050613715.1). GTDB lineage: Bacteria > Actinomycetota > Actinomycetes > Streptomycetales > Streptomycetaceae > Actinacidiphila. Next base: position 593 of record JAJSZB010000097.1, on the reverse strand, counting down.
CGTCCGGCGCAGTGGGCGGCGGTCGGCATCGGCGTGCTCGCGGTCGCGGTGCTCACCGTCGGCTACGGGCGGCTGCCGTGGATCGCGCTGACCCTGGCCTTCTCCTTCGGCCTCTACGGGCTGGTGAAGAAGAAGATCGCGCTGGGCGGGCTGGAGTCGCTGGGCGCCGAGGCGTCGGTGCAGTTCGTGCCGGCCTTCGTCTTCCTGATGGTGCTGGGGGCGCGCGGCGACTCCACCTTCGCCTCGCACGGCGCCGGGCACGCCTCGCTGATCGCCGTCAGCGGGCTGATCACCGCGCTGCCGCTGGTGTGCTTCGGCATGGCGGCGAACCGGCTGCCGCTGTCCACGATCGGCCTGGCGCAGTACCTCACACCGGTGATCCAGTTCCTGCTGGGCGTGCTGCACTTCCACGAGAAGATGCCGGCCGAGCGCTGGGCCGGCTTCCTGATGGTGTGGGCGGCGCTCGTGGTGCTGACCGCGGACGCGCTGCGGGCCGCCCGGCGCGGCCGCGCGGCCCTCGCGGCGGCGAAGGCGGCAGCGGCGGCGGCGGGCTCCGCGGGCCTTTCCGGCGGGGCGGGTGCGGCCGGTGGGGC
>JAJSZB010000096.1:0-19644 GCA_050613715.1 Streptomyces sp. IBSBF 3018 | reverse complement strand
GGGGGGGCGGGGGGCGCGGGGCCTCGGGGCCCCGCAGCGACACCCCCCGCCGGCCGCCCGGCCCGCCGGCCTCCGCCGCTGCCCTCGGCCTCCGCCGCCCCGACCGGCCCGAGGTCACAGGCTCGCGTGGAGCCACTGTTCGACGCTGGCGATGTGGATCGTGGACCACGCGCGGGCCGCCTCCGCGTCGCGGTCGCGCAGGGCGGCCAGGATCGCGCGGTGCTCGCGCAGCGTGCGGCCCACCGCGTCCTCCTGGGTGATCCCGCGCCACACCCGCGCCCGGGTGGTGGGCCCGGAGAGCCCGTCGAGCAGCGACACCAGCACGGAGTTGCCCGAGCCCTGGACGATGCCGCGGTGGAACTCCAGGTCGGAGGCGACGAGTTCCTCCACCGAGGGCTCCTCGCCGAGCGCGTCCAGCTTGCCCTCCAGCGCGTCCAGCTCGTCCTCGGAGATGAGCGCCGCGGACATCGCGGTCGCGGCCGGCTCCAGGATGCGGCGCACCGCGAGGAACTCGAGGACCGTGTCGTCGCGGTGGAAGTCCACCACGAAGCTCATCGCCTCCAGCAGCAGCTGCGGGTCCAGGCTGGTGACGTAGGTGCCGTCGCCCTGGCGCACGTCCAGGATGCGGATCAGGGACAGCGCGCGCACGGCCTCGCGCAGGGAGTTGCGGGACAGGCCCAGCTCGGCCGCCAGCTCGCTCTCCTTCGGCAGCCGGTCGCCCGGCCGCAGCGCGCCGGAGACGATCATCTCCTTGATCTTCCCGATCGCCTCGTCCGTGACCGCCATTCCGCTTCTCCCCGTGTCGCGGGCCCCCGGCGTCCGCGCCAGCCCTCCGATGACTTCCGGTCATTATGCGCCGCCGCGGTGCCCGCCCACCGGCGCCACGGCAAACCCGGTGCGGCCGATTCCGGCCGCGATCCATACTGTTCGCGTGATCCAGCACGAACTGATCGCCCGGATACGCCGGTTGTGCGAAGGCGACGAACGGCTCGGCGCCGCGCTGATGTACGGATCGTTCGCCGCGGGGGAGGGGGACGCGCACAGCGACGTCGAGTTCTGGCTGTTCTTCCGGCCGGAACGGCACGCCGAGGTCGACCCGGCCGTCTGGTGCGCGCGGGTCGGGCCGGCCGACCTGGTGGTGCGCAACGAGTTCGGCACGCACGTCGCGTTCTTCCCCGGCCCGGTGCGCGGGGAGTTCCACTTCGCGACCACCGCGGACATCGCGTCCGTCGCGCACTGGCCGCACCGCGGCGCACCCGTGGACCGGATGCTCGTGGTGGACCGGGACGGCCTGCTCGCGCCGGTGCTCGCCGCGCTCCCCGAGCAGGCGGCGATCCCGCAGGAGCCCGGCGAGATCGCCGAGCTGTGCGGCCGGTTCGCCAACTGGCTGGTGCTCGCCCTGCACGTCACCGCCCGCGGCGAGCGCCTGCGGGCGCAGGACGCGCTCGCGCACGCCGCCCGCCACCTGCTGTGGATGGCCCGCCTCGCCGAGCACAGCACCGCGCACTGGCTCACCCCGTCGCGGGCCGCGGAGGCCGAACTGCCCTCCCGTACCGTGCGGGCGGTGGCGAGCGGCGACCCGGCGGCGTACTGGCGCGAGGGCCGCGACCGCTGGCGGGCGCTGCTCGCCGAGCACGGCGGGACCGAACCCGCCGTGCTCTTCGCCGAGCTGGACGCCCTGACCGGCGTCGCCGATCCCGACCAGCCGGACCAGCCGGACCAGCCGGACCAGCCGGACCAGCCCGACCGGCCGGCCCGGTCGGTCTAGCTTCCGTCGCGCTCGGCCAGCAGCCGGGCCGTCTGCGCCCGCACCTCGGGCGTGTCCAGGCCGCGCACGGTCAGCGTGGTGCGGCGGCGCAGCACGTCGTCCACCTGCTCGGCCCACTCGTGGTCGCGGGCGTAGACGACCTGCGCCCAGATCTCCGGGGCGTCCGGGTGGATGCGCTCGGCCAGCCGCGGGTCCTCGTTGGCCAGCCGGGCGATGTCGAAGGCCAGCGAGCCGTAGTGCCCGGCCAGGTGGCGCGCGGTGTCCTCGGCCATCCGCGGGCCCGGCGCGGCGCCGTCGACCAGCAGCCGGTGGGCGACCGCGCCGGGGCTGGCGAAGCCCGGCAGCGGCGCGTGCCGCGGCAGCCGGTCCATCGGCTCCATGTCCTCGGCCAGCGGGTGCCCGGGCAGCGCGGCCAGCTTGTCCATCACCGTGCGGCCGATGTGCCGGAAGGTGGTCCACTTGCCGCCGGCCACCGACAGCATGCCGCCGCGGCCCTCGGTCACCACCGTCTCGCGCTTGGCCTTCGCGGTGTCGCCCGGCCCGCCGGGCAGCACCCGCAGGCCGGCGAAGGAGTACGTGACCAGGTCGCGGGACAGCTGCCGGTCGCGCACCGACAGCGACGCCTCGTCCAGGATCTGGGCGATGTCCGCGTCGGTGACCCGCACGTCGGCCGGGTCGCCCTCGTAGCCCTCGTCCGTGGTGCCGAGCAGCAGCATGTCCTCCCACGGCAGCGCGAAGGTGATGCGGTACTTGTCGATCGGCGTGGCCAGCGCCGCCTGCCACGGCGCGGTGCGGCGCAGCACCAGGTGGGCGCCCTTGGACAGCCGGATCGACGGCGCGGCGGCCGGGTCCTCCATCTTCCGCAGGTGGTCCACCCACGGCCCGGTCGCGTTGAGCACCAGCCGGGCGTCCACGCCGAACTCGGCGCCGTCCAGCCGGTCCCGCAGGTCCGCGCCGGTGACCCGGCCGGAGGTGAAGCGCAGCCCGGTGACCTCGGCGTGGTTGAGCACGACCGCCCCGGCGTCCACCGCGGCCCGTACCGTCATCAGCGCCATCCGCGCGTCGTTCATCTGGCCGTCCTCGTAGACGGCCACCGCGCGCAGGTTCTCCGTACGCAGCTCCGGCACGTCCCGCGCCGCGCGGGCCGGGGTGATGACGTGGCCGACGCCGTCGCGGAACGCCGACAGCGCGGAGTACGCGAAGACGCCCGCGCCGAGCTTGGCCGCGCCGTGCGGGCCGCCTTTGTACACCGGCAGGTAGAAGGTGAGCGGCTTCGCCAGGTGCGGCGCGACGTCCCGGGAGACGGCGCGCCGCTCGACGTGGTTCTCGGCGACCAGCCGGACCGCACCGGTCTGCAGGTAGCGCAGGCCGCCGTGCAGCAGCTTGGAGGACGCCGAGGAGGTCGCGCCGGCGAAGTCGCCCGCGTCCACCATGGCCACCCGCAGCCCCGACTGCGCGGCATGCCAGGCGGTGGTGATGCCGAGGATGCCGCCGCCGATCACCAGCAGGTCGAACGTGGCGCGGCCGAGCAGGTCACGTGTCTGCGCCCGGCCGGGATTGGCGCCGGAGGTCGGATGCGTCCCGAGGGCCGGGACGGCGTGCAGGGTGGTCATGGTGTGTCTCAGTGCTCCTCTTCGATCCAGCCCATGGTCGCCTGGACGGCCTTGAGCCAGTTCCGGTACTCGCGGTCGCGCTTGCCCGCGTCCATCCGCGGCGTCCACTCGGCGGCCCGCTTCCAGTTCGCCCGCAGCGCCTCGGTGTCCGGCCAGAAGCCGACCGCGAGGCCGGCCGCGTAGGCCGCGCCGAGGCAGGTGGTCTCGGCGACCATCGGGCGCACCACGGGCGCGTCGAGGAAGTCGGCCAGCGTCTGCATCAGCAGGTTGTTGGAGGTCATGCCGCCGTCGACCTTGAGGGAGGTGAGGTCGACGCCGGAGTCCTTGGTCATCGCGTCGGCGATCTCGCGGGTCTGCCAGGCGGTGGCCTCCAGCACCGCCCGCGCGATGTGCGCCTTGGTGACGTAGCGGGTCAGCCCGGCGATCACCCCGCGCGCGTCGTCGCGCCAGTAGGGGGCGAACAGGCCGGAGAAGGCGGGCACGAAGTAGGCGCCGCCGTTGTCCTCCACCGAGGAGGCCAGCGTCTCGATCTCTGCCGCGGTGCTGATCAGGCCCATCTGGTCGCGCATCCACTGCACCAGCGAGCCGGTGACCGCGATCGAGCCCTCCAGCGCGTAGACCGGCGCGTCCTCGCCGATCCGGTAGCCGACCGTGGTGATCAGGCCGTTGTAGGAGTTCACCGGGGTGCTGCCGGTGTTCATCAGCATGAAGGTGCCGGTGCCGTAGGTGGACTTGGCCTCGCCCTCGCCGAAACAGGTCTGGCCGAACAGCGCGGCCTGCTGGTCGCCGAGCGCGGAGGCCACCGGCACACCGTCCAGCCCGCCGACGCTCGTCGTCCCGTAGACCTCGGAGGAGGAACGGATCTCGGGCAGCACCGCGGCGGGCACCCCGATGGAGGCGAGGATCTTCTCGTCCCAGTCCAGGGTGTGCAGGTTCATCAGCAGGGTGCGCGAGGCGTTGGTCACGTCGGTGACGTGCACGCCGCCGTCCACTCCGCCGGTGAGGTTCCAGATCACCCAGGAGTCCATGGTGCCGAAGAGGATGTCGCCGGCCTCGGCGCGCTCGCGCAGCCCCTCGACGTTGTCGAGCAGCCAGCGGATCTTGGGGCCGGCGAAGTAGGAGGCGAGCGGCAGGCCGGTCTCGCGGCGGAAGCGGTCCTGGCCGACGTTGCGGCCCAGTTCGCGGCAGAGCGCGTCGGTGCGGGTGTCCTGCCAGACCAGCGCGTTGTGCACCGGCTCGCCGGTGTGCCGGTCCCACAGCAGGGTGGTCTCGCGCTGGTTGGTGATGCCGATCGCCTTGACGTCGGCGGGGGTGAAGCCGGGCACGTCCTGGGCGGCCTTGCCGATGGCGCCGGCCACCACCTCCTGGACGTTGGTCCAGATCTCCGCGGCGTCGTGCTCCACCCAGCCGGGCCTGGGGAAGATCTGCTCGTGCTCCTTCTGGTCCACGGCCACGATCCGGCCGTCGCGGTCGAAGACGATGCAGCGGCTGGAGGTGGTGCCCTGGTCGATCGCGGCGATGAACGGGCCGCTGCCGTGCGATCCGTGCGCGGCGGGCTGCTTCGCGGGTGTCTCGGTCACGGTGGTGCTCCTCGGAGGGGTGCGCTGGAGTCGGGTGGGAGGCGTGGGGGGAGCGGGTGGTGCGCCGGCCTACGTGAAGGCCAGCCGGTACAGGCCGCCGGCGATCGCGGCGCCGGCCAGCGGGCCGACCACCGGTATCCACGCGTAGCCCCAGTCCGACCCGCCCTTGTTCGGCAGCGGCAGCAGGCTGTGCACGATACGCGGGCCCAGGTCGCGGGCCGGGTTGATGGCGTAGCCGGTCGGGCCGCCGAGCGACAGGCCGATCCCGACCACCAGCAGCGCGGTCAGCAGGATGCCCAGGCCGTTGAGGGCCAGGCCCTTGGTCATGCCCTGGGTGAGGATGAACAGCACCAGCACGGCGGTGCCGATGATCTCGGTGAGCAGGTTCTGCACCGGGTTGCGGATCTCCGGGCCGGTGGAGAACACCCCGAGCACCGGCCCGCCGGGCAGCTTCGGGTCGTCGGTGGCCGGCCCCGCGGGGTCGCCCTCCGCCCCCCGGACCACCTCGGGGTCGGTCAGGTGCGCCTGGAACTGGCCCATGTACGCCACCCACACCAGGAACGCGCCGATGATCGCGCCGGCGAACTGGCCGATCAGGTAGAAGGGCACGTCGCCCCACTCACCGCTCTTGATCGCGACGCCGAGCGTGACCGCGGGGTTGAGCTGGCCGCCGGAGTAGCCGTTGGCGATGTAGGCGCCCGCGAGGACGGCCAGACCCCAGCCGAAGGAGATCGCCACCCATCCGGCGTCCTTGGCCTTGGACTTCTTCAGGGTGACGGCCGCGCAGACGCCGCCGCCCAGCAGGATCAGCACCGCGGTGCCGAAGAGCTCGCCTACGACGATATGGCCATGGGACACAGCGACTCCTTTGTCTTCGTCCATGAGCGGCAATCCGGTCCCGTCCGGTGTTCGACATTGTCGACCGCTGTTTGGCAGTCTTGCTCGCCGGATGTCAGCGGGTCAAGAGCTGTGTGACCGAGCAGACGGAGTCGGACGTGCGGTGCGGGAGCCGGCGGGCCGGTCGTCCCCGGCCCGCCGGGAGCGGAGCGGGCACGCCGGGTCCCGGCCCGGCGGGAGCGGAAGGGGCGCGCCGCCGGTCAGAAGCGCCCGGCGCCCAGGTCGCGGGAGACCGCCCGCGCGCAGTCGCGCACCGCCGCCACCAGCCGGGACCTGATGCCGTCCGCGTCGCACACCCGCTCCACCGCGCCGGTGACGCCCACCGCGCCCACCGGCATCCTGCGGCGGTCGTAGACCGGCGCCGCGACCGAGGCCACGCCGTCCCAGGTCTCCTCCAGGTCCGCGGCCCAGCCGCGCGCCCTGGCCAGGTCGAGCACCGCCTCGAAGTCGGCGGCCGAGGTGACCGTGCGCGCGGTCAGCGCCGCCCGCTCGCCCTCGGCCGCCTCGCTGTGCGCGACCGGGTCGAACGCCGCGAGCACCTTGCCCAGCGCGGTGCTGTGCAGCGGCTGCATCGCCCCGACCTCCAGCACCTGCCGGCTGTCGTCGGGCCGGAAGACGTGGTGCACGATCAGCACGCCCTGCTGGTGCAGCACGCCCAGGTACGCCGCCTCGCCGCTGGACCTGGCCAGGTCGTCGGTCCACACCAGGGCCCGGGCCCGCAGCTCGTGCACGTCCAGGTAGCTGTTGCCCAGCCGCAGCAGCTCGGCGCCCAGCTGGTACTTGCCCGAGACCGGGTCCTGCTCGACGAAGCCCTCCTGCTGCAGGGTGCGCAGGATGCCGTGCGCGGTGCCCTTGGCCAGGCCCAGCGAGGAGGCCACGTCGGACAGGCCCAGCCTGCGCTCACCGCCCGCCAGCAGGCGCAGGATCGCCGCGGCGCGTTCGAGCGACTGGATGGGACCGGGCATCGATCGCACTCCCCAGGGTCTGCGGGCACGGCGCGGACCGCCGTGCGTGGTCGACATTGTCGACTCTCATACTCGCAGAGACGATTCTGACACCTTCCGGCACCACCCGTCCGCCCTTCGGAATGGCTTCGAGCCGTCGCGGCCCGGACGGCTACCCTGGCGGAGTGCGTGCTCCGGCGCCGGGCGGCGCCCGGCACCGGGACGCGCATAGCCGACAGCCGTCGCATCCCAGGGAGCAGCCCCATGGCCTCGCCGTACCCGCAGTCCTCCGCACCCGCCGCATCCGCCCCGCCGGCCGCGAGCACCACCCCGCCGGCCGCGACGGGCAACGAACGGGCCGCGGCCCTCCGGGAGGCGCTCGCCTCCCGCGTGGTCGTCGCCGACGGGGCGATGGGCACCATGCTCCAGGCGCAGGAGCCCACCCTCGACGACTTCCGGCAGCTCGAGGGCTGCAACGAGATCCTCAACCTCACCCGCCCGGACATCGTCCGCTCGGTGCACGAGGCGTACTTCGCGGTCGGCGTGGACTGCGTGGAGACCAACACCTTCGGCGCCAACCACAGCGCGATGGGCGAGTACGACATCGCCGACCAGGTCTACGAGCTGTCCCAGGCCGGCGCCCGCATCGCCCGCGAGGTCGCCGACGGCTTCGCCGCCGACGGCCGCCCCCGCTGGGTGCTCGGCTCGATGGGCCCCGGCACCAAGCTGCCCACCCTCGGCCACACCGAGTACGCGGTGCTGCGCGAGGGCTACCAGGCCAACGCCGCCGGGCTGATCGAGGGCGGCGCCGACGCCCTGGTGGTGGAGACCACCCAGGACCTGCTGCAGACCAAGGCCGCCGTGCTCGGCGCCCGCCGCGCCATGGACGAGGCCGGCGCCGACCTGCCGCTGGTGGTCTCGGTGACCGTGGAGACCACCGGCACCATGCTGCTCGGCTCGGAGATCGGCGCCGCGCTGACCGCCCTGGAGCCGCTCGGCATCGACATGATCGGCCTGAACTGCGCCACCGGCCCCGAGGCGTACAGCGAGCACCTGCGCTATCTGGCCCGGCACGCGCGCATCCCGCTGTCCTGCATGCCCAACGCCGGCCTGCCGATCCTCGCCCGCGACGGCGCCTCGTACCCGCTGACCCCGGTCCAGCTGGCCGACGCGCAGGAGACCTTCGTCCGCGAGTACGGCCTGTCGCTGGTCGGCGGCTGCTGCGGCACCACCCCCGAGCACCTGCGCCACCTGGTGGAGCGGGTACGGGACCTGGAGCCGGCCGTGCGCGACCCGCGTCCCGAGCCCGGCGCCGCCTCGCTCTACCAGACCGTGCCGTTCCGGCAGGACACCTCGTACCTGGCCATCGGCGAGCGCACCAACGCCAACGGCTCCAAGAAGTTCCGCGAGGCGATGCTGGAGGGCCGCTGGGAGGACTGCGTGGAGCTGGCCCGCGAGCAGATCCGCGAGGGCGCCCACCTGCTGGACCTGTGCGTGGACTACGTCGGCCGGGACGGCGTCGCCGACATGGCCGAGATCGCCGGCCGCCTCGCCACCGCCTCCACGCTGCCGATCGTGCTGGACTCCACCGAGGTCGACGTGCTGCGGGCCGGCCTGGAGAAGCTCGGCGGCCGCGCGGTGCTCAACTCGGTGAACTACGAGGACGGCGACGGACCCGACTCCCGCTTCGCCCGCGTCACCCGGCTCGCCGTGGAGCACGGCGCCGCCCTGGTCGCGCTCACCATCGACGAGGAGGGCCAGGCCCGCACCCCGGAGAAGAAGGTCGAGATCGCCGAGCGGCTGATCGCCGACCTCACCGGCAACTGGGGCGTCCACGAGTCCGACATCCTGGTGGACTGTCTGACCTTCACCATCTGCACCGGCCAGGAGGAGTCCCGCAAGGACGGCGTCGCCACCATCGAGGCGATCCGCGAACTCAAGCGCCGCCACCCCGACGTGCAGACCACGCTGGGCCTGTCGAACATCTCCTTCGGCCTCAACCCCGCCGCCCGCGTGGTGCTCAACTCGGTGTTCCTCGACGAGTGCGTGAAGGCCGGCCTGGACTCCGCGATCGTGCACGCCTCCAAGATCCTGCCGATCGCCCGCATCCCCGAGGAGCAGCGCGAGGCCGCCCTGGACCTGGTGTACGACCGCAGGCGCGAGGGCTACGACCCGCTGCAGCGGCTGATGGAGCTGTTCGAGGGCGTCGACACCAAGTCGGTCAAGGCCGGCCGCGCCGAGGAGCTGCTCGCCCTGCCGCTGGACGAGCGGCTGCAGCGGCGGATCGTGGACGGCGAGAAGAACGGCCTGACCGACGACCTGGACGCGGCGCTGGCCGAGCGCCCCGCGCTGGACATCGTCAACGAGACGCTGCTGGCCGGCATGAAGACCGTCGGCGAGCTGTTCGGCTCCGGCCAGATGCAGCTGCCGTTCGTGCTGCAGTCCGCCGAGGTGATGAAGTCCGCGGTGGCCTACCTGGAACCGCACATGGAGAAGTCCGACGAGAGCGGCGGCAAGGGCACCATCGTGCTGGCCACCGTCCGCGGCGACGTCCACGACATCGGCAAGAACCTGGTCGACATCATCCTGTCCAACAATGGCTACAACGTCGTCAACCTCGGCATCAAGCAGCCGGTCGCGGCCATCCTGGACGCCGCGCAGGAGCACCGCGCCGACGTCATCGGGATGTCCGGCCTGCTGGTGAAGTCCACCGTGGTGATGAAGGAGAACCTGGAGGAGCTGAACCAGCGCGGCCTGGCCGCCGACTACCCGGTGATCCTCGGCGGCGCCGCCCTCACCCGCGCCTACGTCGAGCAGGACCTGCACGAGGTCTACGCCGGCGAGGTCCGCTACGCCCGCGACGCCTTCGAGGGGCTGCGGCTGATGGACGCGCTGATCGGCATCAAGCGCGGCGTGCCCGGCGCGGCGCTGCCCGAGCTGAAGGCCCGCCGGGTGCCGAAGCGCCCGCGGCACGAGCCGGAGCCCGAGGACCTCGGCCAGGTCCGCTCCGACGTCGCCACCGACAACCCGGTGCCCGCCCCGCCGTTCTGGGGCAGCCGGGTCGTCAAGGGCATCCAGCTGGCCGACTACGCCTCCTGGCTGGACGAGGGCGCGCTCTTCAAGGGCCAGTGGGGCCTGAAGCAGTCCCGCGCGAGCGGGCCGTCCTACGAGGAGCTGGTGGAGTCCGAGGGACGCCCCCGCCTGCGCGGCCTGCTGACCCGGCTGCAGTCGGAGAACCTGCTGGAGGCCGCCGTGGTCTACGGCTACTTCCCCTGCGTGTCCAAGGGCGACGACCTGATCGTGCTGCACGAGGACGGCACCGAGCGCACCCGCTTCAGCTTCCCCCGGCAGCGCCGCGGCCGCCGGCTGTGCCTGGCCGACTTCTTCCGGCCCGAGGACTCCGGGGAGACCGACGTGGTGGGCTTCCAGGTGGTCACCGTGGGCGGCAGGGTCTCCGAGGCGGCAGGCGAGCTCTTCGCCGCCGACGCCTACCGCGACTACCTGGAGCTGCACGGCCTGTCCGTGCAGCTGGCCGAGGCGCTGGCCGAGTACTGGCACGCCCGGGTCCGCGGCGAGCTGGGCTTCGCCGGCGAGGACCCGGGGGAGATGCAGGACATGTTCGCGGTGAAGTACCGCGGCGCCCGCTTCTCGCTCGGCTACGGCGCCTGCCCGGACCTGGAGGACCGGGCGAAGATCGCCGACCTGCTGGAGCCCGAGCGGATCGGCGTGAAGCTGTCCGAGGAGTTCCAGCTGCACCCCGAGCAGTCCACCGACGCCATCGTCATCCACCACCCGGAGGCCACGTACTTCAACGCCCGTTGAGCGGCCCGTCACCGGCCGTTCCCGCGCCGTCCGGCGCGGCGATGCCCGGCGACGTACACTGGACGGTCCGGCACAGGCCGGTCGCCTCCCCGCGGTTCCGCGGGGCCCGGCGACCGGCCTTCGTGCCCCCCGACGGCCGAGGAGTGGCGCCTATGACCAGCAGCATCCCCGTCGCAGGCGTCCGTGCGGCCGGCCGGCGCGGGCCCGCCGCCGTCCTGCTGGACCTCGACGGCACCCTGGTGGACACCGAGGGCCTGTGGTGGACCGCCGAGAGCGAGGTCTTCGCGGAGCTCGGACACGTGCTGGACGACGTCCACCGCTCGGTGGTGGTCGGCGGCCCGATGTCCCGCAGCGTGGGCCACCTGATCGAGGTCACCGGCACCACCGCGGCCCTGCCGGAGCTGACCGCGGCCATCAACGCCCGCTTCGAGCGGCTGGTCGAGCGCGGCGCCCCGCTGATGCCCGGCGCCGCCCGGCTGCTCGCCGAGCTGACCGCGCACACCGTGCCCACCGCGCTGGTCTCCGCGTCCTACCGGACCACCATCGACGCCATGCTGCGCTCGCTCGGCCGCGAGCACTTCTCCTTCACCCTGTCCGGCGACGAGGTGACCCGCACCAAGCCGCACCCCGAGCCGTATCTGACCGCCGCGGCGCGCCTGGGCGCGGCCCCCGCGGACTGCGTGGTGGTCGAGGACACCCCCACCGGCGTCGCCTCCGCGCTGGCGGCCGGCTGTCAGGTGATCGCGGTGCCCTCGGTCGCGCCGATCGAGCCCGCACCGGGCGTGACGGTCCTGCGCTCACTGGAGGAGCTGACCGTACCGCTGCTGCACTCCTTTCTGAGCGCTGCGAACACACGGCCGCACACAGTGTGACCAGTGGGGCCGCGCGGCCGGGTGTGACCCGAACTTTGTCGACCCGTTGGTGCTGATCACCGGCAATCTCGGTATCGTCGCCCGAGCGTGCGTGCGGAGTGTGCTGGAATACCTGCGGTGACCCCGTGCGACGATTCCTCCGCGCCCACCTTCACCGGTCTGCCCGGGTCGGCCGCTCCCGGCCGCGACCCCGGACGCGTCCGGGGAGTTGGGCCGGCGCCCGCACGCGACACGGGACGACCCGCACCACCGGGCACGACAAGCACGACAGCGCGATGCCGAAGGCGTCATCGGCACCTGTGCGAGGCAAGAGGAGAACGACGACGATGAACCGCAGGCTTCTGGTGCTGCCCGCCCTCCTGGGCGTCATGACACCCCTGATCAGTGGGTGCGGCAGCTCCGGCGGAGGGAGCGGCGACAGTGGCAAACCCATCGTCGTCGGGACCACCGACAGCATCCAGCTCACCAAGGACAACCCCGCCCCGCTGGACCCCGCCACCTCCTACGACAGCGCTCCCTGGAACATCTTCTACAACACCTTCCAGATGCTGCTGGCCTACCCGCGCGGCAGCACCACGCCGGCGCCGGACGCGGCGAGCGACTGCCACTACACCGACACCTCGGGCCTGACCTACCAGTGCACCCTGCGCGACGGCCTGAAGTTCTCCAACGGCGACGCGATGACCTCGCAGGACGTGAAGTTCTCCGTCGACCGCATGCAGAAGATCAACTGGCAGACCGGTCCCGACTCGCTGATATCCGGCGTGAAGTCGGTCAACACCCCCGACGACAAGACCGTGGTCTTCCAGCTGAAGGCCCCCGACGCCACCTTCCCGGCCAAGCTCGCCACCCCGGCCGCCGCGATCCTGGACAGCAAGGTCTACGACGCGGCCAAGCCGTACGACGGCTTCAAGCTGGTCGGCTCCGGCCCGTACACGCTCGGCTCGGTCACCACGGACGCCAAGCACAACCTCCGGTCCGCCGAGTTCACCAGGAACGGCAACTACAAGGGCCTGCTCAAGCTCAACAACAGCAAGGTCGAACTGAAGATGTTCACGGACTCCGAGAAGATGGAGTCCGCGCTCAAGGACGGCAGCGTCGACGTCATGTCACGCACCCTGGCGCCGAACCAGATCCAGGAGCTGCAGTCCAGCGGCGACCAGAACCTCAAGCTCACCGAGTCGCCCGGCGGCGAGGCGCGCTACCTGTTCCTCAACACCGCCTCGGGCGACCTGCGGAGCAAGGCGGTCCGGCAGGCGATCGCCGAGGTCATCGACCGGCAGGCGATCACCCGCGACGTCTACGACCGCACCGCGGACCCGCTGTACTCCGTGGTCCCGCAGGGCATCACCGGCCACATCAACTCCTTCTTCTCCGCCTACCCCACCCCCAGCGTGTCCGCGGCGCAGCACAAGCTGCACGCCGCCGGCATCACCGGCAAGGTCGCGCTGACCATCAACTACCGCCGCGACAACGGCGGTACGAAGAACCAGGCGGAGGCGGAGAAGATCGCCGACCAGCTCAACAAGTCCGGGCTGTTCGACGTCACCGCACAGAGCGAGGAGTGGAGCGCCTTCCTGAAGGCCGCCTCTCAGCGCAAGTACCAGATTTTCGCGATCAGTTGGCTGCCGGACTTCCCGGACCCCGACAACTACGTCGCACCGTTCTTCGACAAGGACAACTTCCTGAATCTGCCGTACCAGAGCGCGCGGATTCAGAACCAGATCCTGCCGGAGACGCGCCGCATGGCGCAGCGCAGCACCGCCAGCTCGGACTTCGGCCAGGCGCAGCAGATCGTCGCGGACGACGTCCCGATGCTGCCGCTGTGGCAGGGCAAGCAGTACATCGCCTCGCGCAGCGACATCACCGGCGTCGAATGGGCACTCAACTCCTCCACCACCACGCAGTTCTGGGAGCTCGGCCGTGGTGTGACGGGGTGATCAGCACGGACAAGGGAGAACGTCGAGGATGAACCGTAAGCTGCTCGTTGCGCCGGCCTTGATAGGCATGGCAACCCTGTCGCTCGCCGGGTGTGGTTCCGGCGGCGGCAGCGGGGACGGCGGCAGAGCCATCGTGGTCGGTACGACGGACACGTTCCAGATGTCGAAGGACAACCCCGCGCCGTTCGACCCGGCGACCGGGTACGACATCGGCAGCTGGAACATCTTCAACAACACGTACCAGATGCTGCTGCGCCTGCCCCGCAGCGGCACCGAGCCGCAGCCCGAGGCCGCCAAGGAGTGCCACTTCACGGACAGCCAGGGCGAGCAGTACCGCTGCACGCTGCGCAGCGGCCTCACCTTCTCCAACGGTGACAAGATCACCTCGGAGGACGTGAAGTTCTCCATCGACCGGATGATCAAGATCAACGATCCCAACGGTCCGGCGAGCCTGCTGAGCAACGTCGACAAGGTGGAGACCCCGGACCCGTCGACCGTGGTCTTCCACCTCACCGGCCCCGACTCGACCTTCCCGTTCAAGCTCTCCACCCCGGCCGCCGCGATCGTGGACGGCAAGGCGTACGAGGCGACGAAGATCCACCCGGGATACAGCGTGCTCGGCTCGGGGCCCTACGAGCTGAAGTCCTTCACGGAGGGCAAGAGCGCGGTCTTCGTGAAGAACCCGCACTACAAGGGCACGATCAAGCTGAACAACAACAAGATCGAGCTGCGCTTCTTCACCACCGCCAAGGCCATGCAGAGCGCCCTCACCAAGGGCGACATCGACGTGATGAGCCGCACCATGACGCCCGAGCAGGTCTCCGACCTGTCCGACGGCAGCAACTCGCAGATCAAGCTCACCGAGGCGCCCGGCACCGAGATCCGGTACCTGGTCTTCAACACCGCGGACCCCACGGTCAAGCAGCTCGCCGTGCGCAAGGCGGTGGCCAACCTGGTCGACCGGCAGAGCCTGACCAAGGACGTCTACCAGCACACCACGACCCCGCTGTACTCGATGGTCCCGCAGAGCATCACCGGCCACACCAACTCGTTCTTCGACGCCTACGGCGACGAGCCGAACCTGGCCCGGGCCCGCCAGTACCTGGACACCGCCAACATCGACACCCCGGTGCCGCTCACCCTGTCGTACACCACCAACCACTACGGCGAGGCCACCAAGGCGGAGTTCGAGCTGCTGAAGAACCAGCTGGAGTCCGGCGGGCTGTTCAAGGTGACCCTCCAGGGCGTCTCGGACTGGGACGCGTACAAGGCGGCCTACCGGGCGCACAAGTACCAGGTGTTCGGCATGGGATGGTTCCCCGACTTCCCGGACCCGGACAACTACCTGGCGCCGTTCCTCGGCAAGGACGACTTCCTCAACCTCGCCTACGTCAACACCCGCATCCGGGACCAGATCATCCCCAGCACCCGGCAGAAGACCCAGCGCAGCAGCGCCGTACAGGACTTCGAGCAGGCGCAGAAGCTGATCGCCGCCGACGTGCCGCTGCTGCCGCTGTGGCAGGGCAAGCAGTACATCGCCGCGCGCAGCGACATCACCGGCACCGAGTGGGCGCTCAACGCCTCCTCGACCACCCAGTTCTGGGAGCTGGGCCGCGGCGTCTCGGCGGACTAGGTCCCGGAACCGACGCGGAACCCCGGTCGCACCACCGCCCCGGCGCAGGCCCTCAGCCCGCGCCGGGGCGCACCAGTCCGCTCTCGTACGCGTACACCGCGGCCTGCACCCGGTCGCGCAGCGCCAGCTTCGTCAGCACATGGCCCACGTGCGTCTTCACGGTGGTCTCGCTGACGAACAGCTCGGCGGCGATCTCCGCGTTGGACAGGCCCCGGGCGACCAGCTTGAGCACCTCGACCTCGCGCTCGGTCAGCGAGTGCAGCGGCTGCGGCACCGCCTCCTCACCGGACGGCAGCCGGCCCGCGTACTTGTCCAGCAGCCGCCGGGTGATGCTCGGCGCGAGCATCGCCTCGCCGGCCGCCACCACCCGGATCGCCTGCACCAGCTCCGCGGCCGGCGCGTCCTTCAGCAGGAAGCCGCTGGCGCCCGCGCGCAGCGCCTCCACCACATACTCGTCCAGGTCGAAGGTGGTCAGCACCAGCACCTTCGCCGGGCCCGCCCGGTCCGGACCGGTGATCTGCCGGGTCGCCTCCACGCCGTCCATCCGCGGCATCCGGATGTCCATCAGCACCACGTCGGGCTGGAGCGCCCGCACCTGGTCCAGCGCCTGCTGGCCGTCCCCTGCCTCACCGACCACGGCGAGGTCGGGCTCGGCCTCCAGGATCATCCGGAAGCCGGTGCGCAGCAGCGGCTGGTCGTCCACCAGCAGGACGCGAATAGCCACGGGTTCTCCTTTGCACGACACGCGCTAGACCGGACCATTCTCGCCGACGGCCGACGGGCTTCCGGAGATTTCCGCCAGCGGGTACGGCGGGGGAGTCCCGCCGAATTCGGGGCAGACCGCCTGATGGTCGCACCAGCCGCACAGCGGGGAGCGGCGCGGCCGCCAGTCGCCGCTGCGCGTCGCCTCGGTGATCGCCTCCCACAGCGCGAGCAGCTTGCGCTCGACGGCCCGCAGGTCCGCCTCGGATGGGTCGTACGTCATCACGTCCCCGCTGCCCAGGTAGACCAGCTGGAGGCGGCGCGGGACCACGCCGCGCAGCCGCCACAGCACCAGCGCGTAGAACTTCATCTGGAACAGCGGTTCGTCGGCGTACTCCGGGCGCGGGGCCTTGCCGGTCTTGTAGTCCACCACCCGCAGGTCGCCGCTGGCCGGCGCGACGTCCAGCCGGTCGACGTACCCGCGCAGCGTCAGGCCCGACTCCAGCACCGTCTCCACGAACATCTCGCGCTCGGCGGGCTCCAGCCGGGTGGGGTCCTCCAGCGTGAACCAGCGGTCCACCAGCCGCTCGGCGCTGCGCAGCCACTCCTCCAGCGCCGCCGGGTCGGCCGCGCCCTCGGCCGCGGTGAACAGGTCGCGCAGCTCCGGGCGCGCGGCCAGCAGCCGCTCCCACTCGCCGGCCACCATCGAACGGGCCAGATCCGCGGTGCGGTCGGCGGCCGGCGCGTCGAACAGCCGCTCCAGCACGGCGTGCACCACCGTGCCGCGGGTCGCCGCGGCGCTCGGCTTCTCCGGCAGCCGGTCGATCACCCGCAGCCGGTACAGCAGCGGGCACCGCATGAAGTCCGCGGCGCGCGACGGCGACAGCGACGAGGGGGGCCGCGGCGGCGCGGACCGCGCGGGCGCGGCGTCCTGCGCGGCCGCGGCGTCCTGCGCGGGCGCGGGCGCCGCCGGCGCGGTCGACGCCGGGACCGCGCCCGCCGCGGCCGGGACCGGCGCCGGCACGGCGTCCTGCGGCGAACTCTGGGCGGGGATCTCCATGGCACCCGACCCTATTGCCTGCCACCGACAACCCACCGACACGCCTGCGCCGCAGCGATCCGCGCAACCCCGTTCAACCTCCGCGCAGCCCCCGGGGGCAGCCCCCGGGCAGCCCCGGGCGGCCACCACGCAACCTCCGCGCAGCCCCGGGCGGCTCGGGGAGGCCGCCGCGCAGCCGCGCGCAATCCGCGCGGCGCCGTCGGCGAGCCGCCGCCGCGACCGCGACCCCGCGCACCCGCGCCGCGCGCATCCCCCCCGCGGAGCGGCCCCCGCGGGGGCCGAGCGCACCGCGGCCCCCACCCGCTCGCGCCAGCGCAATAGCATGGTCGCGGAACCCCTCGTGCCGCATGATCGGTACGAGGGTCTGTTTCGAACGAGGGGAACCAGTGAGCGAGAGCGGGAAGCCGCCGTCGGACAACACCCGCGATCCGGGGCAGGAGGGCGACGGCGACTCCGGCAAGGACTCCGGCAAACAGCCGCGGGAGCCGGGCGGCGGCATCCTGATGGGCCGGTTCTTCGGCGTCCCCATCTACGTCGCGCCCAGCTGGTTCCTGGTCGCCGCGCTGATCACCTGGGTCTTCGGCGGCCAGCTCGACACCGTGCTGCCCGAGCTCGGCCGGGCCCGCTACCTGGTCTCGCTGTTCTTCGCGGTCGCCTTCTACGCCTCGGTGCTGGTGCACGAGCTGGCCCACACGGTGGCCGCGCTGCGTTTCAAGCTGCCGGTGCGCCGCATCCAGCTGCAGTTCTTCGGCGGCGTCTCGGAGATCGAGAAGGACTCCGACACCCCCGGCCGGGAGTTCGTGCTCGCCTTCGTCGGGCCTCTGCTCTCCCTGGTGCTGGCGGCCGTCTTCTTCGGCGGCATGCGCCTGGTCGAGCGCGACACCGTGCCCGGAGTGCTGCTGGCCGGGCTGATGGTCAGCAACTTGATCGTTGCGATCTTCAACTTCCTGCCCGGGCTGCCGCTGGACGGCGGCCGGATGCTGCGCGCCGTGGTGTGGAAGTTCAGCGGCAGCGCCATGACCGGCACCGTCGCCGCCGCCTGGGTCGGCCGGGCGCTGGCCCTCGCGGTGCTGATCGGACTGCCCACGCTGTCCTACCGCGGCGGGCTGGACGGCGGCGACAACGTCTCCAACGCCGACTCCCTCACCGACGCGCTGCTGGCCGCGATCCTCGCCGCGATCATCTGGACCGGCGCGGGCAACAGCCTGCGGATGGCCCGGCTGCGCGAGCGGCTGCCCGGGCTGCGCGCCCGCACCCTGACCCGGCGGGCGGTCCCGGTGAACTCCGACACCCCGCTGTCCGAGGCGCTGCGTCGGGCCAACGAGGCCGGCGCCCGCGCCCTGGTCGTGGTCGACGGCCGCGGCGCCCCCACCGCGCTGGTGCGCGAGTCCGCGATCGTCGGCATCCCCGAGCACCGCCGCCCCTGGGTGGCGGTCAGCGGCCTCGCCCAGGACCTCACGCCTGGCATGCGCGTCTCCGCCGAGCTGGCCGGCGAGGACCTCCTCGACGCCCTGCGCGCCGAGCCCTCCACCGAGTACCTGGTGGTGGAGGACACCGGCGAGATCTACGGCGTGCTGTCCACCGCCGACGTCGAACGCGCCTTCCTCGCCGCCATGTCCAGGGACACCGCTCCGTAGCCGGCCCGCCGGGCGAGCCCCGCTCCCGGCCGGGAGAACGGCCTCCGGGGAGCCGGTAAGGTGAGCGCATGTCCGAACCGACCGGTGCCGCCCGCCGTCGCGGGCCCTTCAGAGTCGGGGACCAGGTCCAGCTCACCGACCCCAAGGGACGCCACTACACGTTCACGCTCGAAGCAGGGAAGCAGTTCCACACCCACAAGGGCGCCTTCCCGCACGACGAGCTGATCGGCGCCCCCGAGGGCAGTGTCGTCAGAACCACGGGAAACGTCGCCTACCTCGCGCTGCGCCCGCTGCTCCCCGACTACGTCCTGTCCATGCCCCGCGGCGCCGCCGTGGTCTACCCCAAGGACGCCGGGCAGATCCTGGCGATGGCCGACATCTTCCCCGGCGCCCGCGTCGTGGAGGCCGGCGTCGGCTCGGGGTCGCTCAGCAGCTTCCTGCTGCGGGCCATCGGCGACCAGGGCATGCTGCACAGCTACGAGCGCCGGGCGGACTTCGCGGAGATCGCCACCCAGAACGTCGAGCGCTACTTCGGCGGCCCGCACCCGGCCTGGCAGCTCACCGTCGGCGACCTCCAGGACAACCTCTCCGACACCGACGTCGACCGCGTCATCCTGGACATGCTCGCCCCCTGGGAGTGCCTGGAGGCGGTCTCCAAGGCGCTGGTGCCCGGCGGCATCCTGTGCGCCTACGTCGCCACCACCACCCAGCTCGCGCGCACCGTCGAGGCGATTCGCGAGCACGGCAACTTCAACGAGCCGGCCGCCTGGGAGACCATGGTGCGCACCTGGCACGTCGAGGGCCTCGCGGTCCGGCCCGACCACCGGATGATCGGCCACACCGGCTTCCTGCTCACCGCCCGGCGGCTCGCCGACGGCGTCGAGCCGCCGCTGCGCCGCCGCCGGCCAGCCCCGGGCGCCTACGGCGAGGACTACACGGGACCGGGCAGCGGCAGCGGCGGCCGGGGCGGCGCCGCCGAGGCGTGACGCGGGTGACGGGCGTCGGGCGCATGGCGGATGCGATGCATGTGCCTGATGCGACGCGCGTGACGTGAGCGGACGCGCGTGGTGCGAGTGACGGCGGGGCCGACCGTGACGTGACGTACGGTTTCAGCCAACTTTCGCCGGTTCGTGTCGGCTCCGAAGGCCCCCGGGCTACCCCCGGACCCCCCCGGAC
>JAJSZB010000095.1:0-19663 GCA_050613715.1 Streptomyces sp. IBSBF 3018 | reverse complement strand
TTAATAAAAAAGCCCCCCCGGGGGGGGGGGGGGGGGGGGGGCGGCCCCCCCCCCCCCCCCCCCCCTGGGCGCGATCCGCCCACCGCCGCCGTCCTCTGAGAGCTGCGACCGCCATGCTTCGATTCCTCGTCCGCCGGACGCTCGGCGCTCTGGTCATCCTGTTGTTCATCAGCGCCTTCACGTTCTTCCTGTTCTTCGCGATACCCCACGACCCGGCCCTGCTGTCGTGCGGCAAGAACTGCACCCCGCAGAACATCGCGCTGATCCACCACAACCTGGGTCTGGACCACCCGGTACCGGTCCAGTACTACAACTACATGGTGCGGATCTTCACCGGACACCACTTCCCGTCCGGCAACTGCCCCGCGCCGTGCCTCGGCTACTCGTTCGCGACCAGCGAGCCGGTGTGGCCGACGCTGATGAACCGCCTGCCCACCACCATCTCGCTGGCCGCCGGCGGCGCCGTGGTGTTCCTGCTGGTGGGCCTGGGCTCAGGCATGCTGGCCGCCTGGAAGCGCGGCACCGTCATCGACAAGGTCTTCAGCTCCGCGTCGCTGGTGCTCAGCTCGATGCAGATCTACTTCCTCGGCCCGATCGTGCTGGCCCTGCTGGTCTACAACAACCAGATCCTGGACCAGCCCAAGTACGTGCCGATCACCCAGAACCCGATCTCGTGGTTCAACGGGCTGCTGATCCCCTGGCTGGTGCTGTCGGTGATCTTCACCGCCAACTACACCCGCATGTCCCGCTCGACGATGATCGAGCAGCTCCAGGAGGAGCACGTGCGGACCGCGCGCGCCAAGGGCATGTCCGCGCGCTACGTCTTCTTCCGCTACGCCTGGCGCGGATCGCTCATCCCGATCATCACCATCCTCGGCATCGACCTGGGCTCGCTGTTCGGCGGCGCGATGATCACCGAGTGGACCTTCCAGCTGGCCGGCCTCGGCCGGCTCGCGGTGGACTCGGTGAACAAGACCGATCTGCCCATGCTGATGGGTGTGATGCTGTTCAGCGCCACCCTGATCGTCTTCTTCAACATCATCGTGGACGCCGCCTACGCGTTCATCGACCCGCGCGTGCGGCTGTCCTAGGAGAACGTCAGTGACCACCATGACCAAGCCCGAGGAGGGCACGCCGCCGACCGCGTCGGAGGCGTTCCTGTCGGTGCGCGACCTGCACGTCCGGTTCTCCACCGAGGACGGGATCGTCAAGGCCGTCGACGGGCTCTCCTTCGACCTGGAGCGCGGGCAGACGCTCGGCATCGTCGGCGAGTCCGGCTCCGGCAAGTCGGTGACCAACCTGACGATCCTGGGCCTGCACAACTCCAGGACCACCGAGGTCGGCGGCGAGATCGTGCTGGACGGCCAGGAGCTGACCGGCGCGAGCGGGCGCACCCTGGAGCGGCTGCGCGGCAACAAGATGGCGATGATCTTCCAGGACCCGCTGACCGCGCTGTCGCCGTACTACACGGTCGGCCGGCAGATCGCCGAGCCGTACCGCAAGCACATGGGCGCCAGCAAGCGGGAGGCCAAGGACCGGGCGATCGAGATGCTCACCAAGGTGGGCATCCCGCAGCCCAAGGCGCGGGTGGACGACTACCCGCACCAGTTCTCCGGCGGTATGCGGCAGCGCGCGATGATCGCGATGGCGCTGGTCTGCAACCCCGACCTGCTGATCGCGGACGAGCCGACCACCGCGCTGGACGTGACCGTGCAGGCCCAGATCCTGGACCTGCTCAAGGACCTCCAGCAGGAGTTCGGCTCGGCGATCATCCTGATCACCCACGACCTCGGCGTGGTCTCCAACGTCGCGGACGACCTGCTGGTGATGTACGCCGGCCGGGCGGTGGAGCGCGGTTCGGTGCGCGAGATCATCAAGGAGCCGCAGCACCCGTACACCTGGGGGCTGCTCAGCTCGATGCCGCGGCTGGGCGGGAACGTGGACGATCCGCTGACGCCGATCCCGGGTTCGCCGCCGAGCCTGCTGAACCCGCCGTCGGGGTGCCCGTTCAACCCGCGCTGCGAGTTCCCGGCGATGGTCGGCGGCGACCGGTGCGTGTCCGAGCGACCGCTGCTGCCCGAGGGCCGCGGCTGCGCGTGCCATCTGACGTCGGAGCAGCGGCAGTCCGTATTCATCGAGAAGATTCAGCCCCGGCTGGGCTGACCGGTCATCAGGGGCAGGCACACCACCATGAGCAACGACACCACCGCCACCGCGGACGAGACGGTCCTCACCAAGGCGGAGCAGCCGCCGGTCGGCGAGACGCTGCTGGAGGTCAAGGACCTCGCCAAGCACTTCCCGATCTACGGCGGCTTCCCGATCAAGCGCCAGGTCGGCGCGGTCCGGGCCGTGGACGGGGTGGACCTGACGGTCCGCGCCGGCGAGAGCTTCGGCCTGGTGGGCGAGTCGGGCTGCGGCAAGTCCACGACGGGACGGCTGATCACCCGGCTGCTGGAGCCGACCGCGGGCAGCGTGCTGTACCGCGGGCAGGACATCGCGCACTCCTCGCGCAAGCAGCTCGCGCCGATCAGGTCCGAGATCCAGATGATCTTCCAGGACCCCTACTCGTCGCTGAACCCGCGGCAGACGGTGGGCACGATCATCGGCGGCCCGATGGAGATCAACGGGATCAACCCGCCCGGCGGGCGCGAGAAGCACGTGCGGGAGCTGCTGGAGACCGTCGGCCTCAACCCCGAGCACTACAACCGCTTCCCGCACGAGTTCTCCGGCGGCCAGCGGCAGCGCATCGGCGTGGCCCGGGCGCTGGCGCTCAAGCCCAAGCTGATCGTGGCGGACGAGCCGGTGTCCGCGCTGGACGTCTCCATCCAGGCCCAGGTCGTCAACCTGCTGCAGAAGGTGCAGGAGGAGATGGGCATCGCGTTCCTGTTCATCGCCCACGACCTGGCGATCGTCCGGCACTTCTCGCAGCGGGTGGCGGTGATGTACCTCGGCAAGATCGTCGAGGTCGGCGACCGCGACTCGATCTACCTGCGGCCGCGCCACCCGTACACCCACGCGCTGCTGTCGGCGGTGCCCGAGGTGGACGTGGACGAGACGGACCGCGAGCGCATCCGGCTGGCCGGCGACGTGCCGTCGCCGATCAACCCGCCGTCCGGCTGCCGCTTCCGCACCCGGTGCTGGAAGGCGCAGGACAAGTGCGCGACGGAGGAGCCGCCGCTGGTGCAGATCGGCGGGAACGCCGAGGGGCATCTGACGGCGTGCCACTTCCCCGAGGAGCCGACGGTCACGGCACGCGACGAGGACATCGTCCTCGACCCCGCGCTCGCCGCGATCGAGGAGGGCAGGACTGAGGAGGACTGACGTCCTCCACCCATTGACCCGGGCTCAGTTCGACCTCCGCTCGGATCGGCCCGTACCCGGAACACCCCAGCACCACCCCGGGTACGGGCCGTTTCGCATGCCCGGCCGCGGTCGCCCCCGCAGGGCCGGCGCCGGCCGCGGGGCCCGGCATTGACCCGCCGCGGGCCCGGGGCCGGGGTCACCGCGGGGCCGGGTGCGGGGTCACTCGCCCGGGACCACCTGCTTCTCCTCGGCGAAGTGGCAAGCCGAGGGGTGTTCCGCGGGGCCCGCGGTGGCGCGGAAGACCTCGGGGACGGCGAGCAGGGGCTCTTCGAGGGCGCAGCGTTCCTGGGCCTTCCAGCAGCGGGTGCGGAAGCGGCAGCCCGACGGCGGGTTGGCCGGGGAGGGCACGTCGCCGGACAGGATGATGCGCTCCCGGTGCTCGCGCGCCTCGGGGTCGGGGACCGGGACCGCCGACAGCAGCGCCTGGGTGTACGGATGGGTCGGGTGCTCGTAGATCTCCTCGTCGGCGCCCAGCTCCACGATCTTGCCGAGGTACATCACGCCGACCCGGTCGGAGATGTGCCGCACGATCGACAGGTCGTGCGCGATGAACATGTACGCCATGCCGAACTCGTCCTGGAGCTTCTCCATCAGGTTGACCACCTGCGCCTGCACCGAGACGTCCAGCGCCGAGACCGGCTCGTCGCAGATGATCACCTCGGGGTTGAGCGCGAGGCCCCGGGCGATGCCGATGCGCTGGCGCTGGCCGCCGGAGAACTGGTGCGGGTAGCGGTTGATGTACTCCGGGTTGAGCCCGACGACGTCCAGCAGTTCCTGCACCCGCTTGCGGCGGTCGCCCTTGGGCGCCACCTCGGGGTGGATCTCGAAGGGCTCGCCGATGATGTCGCCGACCGTCATCCGCGGGTTGAGCGAGGTGTACGGGTCCTGGAAGACCATCTGGATGTTGCGGCGGACGGCCTTCAGGGCCCGTCCGGACAGCCGGGTGATGTCCTCGCCCTTGTAGATGATCTCGCCGGCGGTCGGCTGCTCCAGGTTCATCAGCAGCCGGGCCACGGTGGACTTGCCGCAGCCGGACTCGCCGACGATGCCGAGCGTCTCGCCCGGGTAGAGGTCGAAGGTGACGCCGTCCACCGCCTGCACCGCGCCGACCTGCTTCTTGAACACGATGCCGCGGGTGAGCGGGAAGTGCTTGACCAGGCCGCGCACCTGGAGGACGGGTTCGCGGCCGGCCGCGGCCGGTCCCGCGGCCGGCTCAGTCCTGGTCGGCGCCTGCGTCATCGAGCGTCTCCTTCCAGAAGTGGCAGGCGCTCGCCCGCTCGGCGCTCACCCGGTACAGCGGCGGGATGTCGGTGCGGCACACCTGCTGGGCGCGCGGGCAGCGCGGGTGGAAGGCGCAGCCGGGCGGGATCTGCAGCAGGTTGGGCGGCAGCCCCTTGATCGCGTACAGCTCCTGCCCCTTCTGGTCCAGCCGGGGGATGGAGTCGAGCAGGCCCTTGGTGTACGGATGGGCCGGCGCCCGGTAGATGTCGTGCACCGGGGAGGTCTCCACGATCCGCCCGGCGTACATCACGGCGATCTTGTCGGCGACGTCGGCGACCACGCCGAGGTCGTGGGTGATCAGGATCAGGCCCATGGTGGACTCGCGCTGCAGCTCCGCCAGCAGCTCCATGACCTGGGCCTGCACCGTCACGTCCAGCGCGGTGGTCGGCTCGTCGGCGATGATCAGCTCGGGTTCCAGCGCCATCGCCATGGCGATCATCACGCGCTGCCGCATGCCCCCGGAGAACTGGTGCGGGTACTGCCTGATCCGCTCGCGCGCGGCCGGGATGCGCACCCGGTCCATCAGCTCCACGGCCTTGGCGCGGGCGTCCTTGCGGGACATCCCGCGGTGCACCCGGAACATCTCGCCGAGCTGCTCGCCGACGGACAGCACCGGGTTGAGCGAGGACAGCGCGTCCTGGAAGATCATCGCCATCCGGGCGCCGCGGACCTTGCGCCGCTCCTCCCCCGACATGGTCAGCAGGTCGCGGCCCTGGAAGAGCACCTGCCCGCCGGTGACGTAGCCGGGCGGGGTGTCGAGGATGCCCATGACGGCCTGCGCGGTCACCGACTTGCCGGAGCCGGACTCGCCGAGCACCGCGAGCGTCTCGCCGGCGTTCACCGAGTAGCTGACGCCGTTGACCGCGTGGGCCACGCCCTCGCGGGTGCGGAACTCCACGTGCAGGTCCCGTACGTCCAGCAGCGGGCCGCCCTCGGCGACCGGGTCCTGCTCGGGGACCGGGGTCATCTCGGCACTGGTGGCCATCGCGTGCTCCTCAGCGCAGCTTGGGGTCGAGGGCGTCGCGCACCGCGTCGCCGAGCATGATGAACGCCAGCACGGTCAGGCTCAGCGCGCCGGCCGGCCACAGCAGCATGTGCGGCGCGTTGCGGATCTGGTTGGACGCGTCGGAGATGTCGATGCCCCAGGAGACGGTGGGCGGCTTCAGGCCGACGCCCAGGTAGGACAGCGTCGCCTCCAGGGCGATGTACGTGCCCAGGGCGATGGTGCCGACGACGATGACGGGCGCGACCGCGTTGGGCGCGATGTGCCGCAGCAGCATCCGGGAGTTGCCGGCGCCGAGCGCGCGGGCGGCCTGCACGTAGTCGTTCTGCCGGGCGGTGATCACCGAGCCGCGGGCGATGCGGGCGATCTGCGGCCAGCCCAGCAGCACCATGAAGCCGACCACCGGCCACACCGTGGAGTTGGTGACGACCGACAGGAAGACCAGGCCGCCCAGGACCACCGGGATGCCGAAGAACACGTCGCTGATCCGGGACAGGATGGCGTCCCACCAGCCGCCGAAGAAGCCGGCCAGGCCGCCGAGCACGCTGCCGAGGATGACCACGCCGGCCGTCGCGCAGACGCCGACGGTGACCGAGGCGCGGGCGCCGTAGACGACGCGGGTGTACACGTCGCGGCCCTGCTCGTCGAAGCCGAAGGGGTGGCCGGGGGCGGGCCCGGCCTGGGACTTGGCGAGGTTGGCCTTCAGCGGGTCCTGGGTGGCGATGGCGCCGGGCCAGATGGAGATGAAGACCAGGAACAGGATGATCAGCGCGGAGATGATGAAGATCGGGTTGCGCCGCAGGTCGTGCCAGGCGTCGGACCACAGGCTGCGCGGCTTGCCGGTGGGGCCGCCGGCCGACCGGCCGTCGCCGCCGCGCTTCTCCAGGGTGTCGGCCTCGGCGGCGGCCAGGTCCATGCTGCCGCCGTAGCCGCCGCCGGGGGCGATCGCGCCCTGCTGCGGGTCCAGCGGGTTGCCGGGGTCCCCGGGTCCGCCGGGGCCTCCCGGTCCGCCGGGGGTGCCGGGGCCACTGCGTTCAGGCATAGCGAATCCTCGGGTCCAGGACCGCGTAGAGCAGGTCGACGAGCAGGTTCGCCACCAGGAAGACCAGCACCAGGATGGTCACGAAGCCGACCACCGTGGGTGAGTTGTTGCGCAGGATGCCCTGGTAGAGGTTGTAGCCGACGCCGTGGATGTTGAAGATCCGCTCGGTGACGATGGCGCCGCCCATCAGCGCGCCGATGTCGGTGCCGATGAAGGTGACCACCGGGATCAGCGAGTTGCGCAGCAGGTGGCGGATGACGACCCGGCGGCGCGGCAGCCCCTTGGCGACGGCGGTGCGCACGTAGTCGGCGCGGGTGTTCTCGGCGATGGAGGTGCGGGTCAGCCGGGTGACGTAGGCGAGCGAGACCAGGGCGAGCACCAGACCGGGCAGCACCAGTTCGTTGAAGGGCGCGCTGGGCGAGACCGAGGAGGCGGTCCACTTCAGCTGGACGCCGAAGATGTACTGCATCACGTAGCCGGTGACGAAGGTCGGCACCGAGATGACCACCAGCGTCAGCAGTAGCACGCCGGTGTCGACGGGCTTGCCGCGGCGCATGCCGGTGATCACGCCGAGGGCGATGCCGATGACGATCTCGAAGAGGATGGCGACGATGGTCAGCCGGATGGTGACCGGGAACGCCTGGCCCATCAGCTCGGTGACGGGCTGTCCGCTGAAGGCGGTGCCGAAGTCGCCGATGAAGATGTTCTTCATGTAGTGCAGGTACTGGGCGCCCAGCGAGTGGTCGAGGTAGAGGTCGTGCCTGATCTGCGCCGCGGTCGCCGGGTCGGGCGCCCGGTCGCCGAAGAGCGCGGCCACCGGGTCGCCGAGGGCGTACACCATGAAGAAGATCAGGAAGGTGCTGCCGATGAACACCGGGATCATCTGGAGCAGCCGCCGGATCACGTAGCGTCCCATGGAGCCTCCCGAAAAGGCGGGCGGAGGCCGCGCCGGGGGTGCCCGGTGCGGCCTCCGCCCGGCGTCACTTGACCTTGATCTCGTTGTAGACCGGGACGCTGAACGGGTTGAGGAGCACGTTGCTGAGCTTGCTGGAGTAGCCGGCGCTGCCGTTCTGGTACCACAGCGGGATCGCCGGCATGTCCTTGGCCAGCACCTTCTCCGCGTCCTGGAACTTGCCGACGGCGGCGGAGGTGTCGGACTCGGCGTTGGCCTGGTTGACCAGGTTGTCGAAGGCGGCGCTGCTGTAGTGCGAGTCGTTGGAGGAGGCGTTGGTGAAGTACTGCGGCTGCAGGAAGTCCTGGATCAGCGGGTAGTCCATCTGCCAGCCGGCCCGGAACGGGTCGCTCATCTGCTTGTTGGTGATCTTGTTCCGGAAGTCGGCGAAGGTGCCGACCGGGGCGCCGACGCACGCCTTGTTGTTGCCCAGGGCGTTGTTGATGCTGTTGCAGACCGCGTCGATCCACTCCTTGTGGGAGCCGGTGTCGGCGTTGTACGTGATGGTGATCTTCCCGCCGGGCAGGCCGCCGCCCTGCTGGATGAGCTGCTTGGCTTTGGTGGGGTTGTAGTTGCACGCGTCGCCGCAGACGCCGGCCTGGTAGCCGCCGGCCGAGCCGAGCACCGGGGAGGTCCAGTCGGTGGCCGGGGTGCGGGTCTTCTGGAAGATCTGCTGGGTGATCTGCTCGCGGTTGATCGCCATCGACAGGCCCTGCCGGACCAGCGCGGTCTTGGCCGGCTTCCACTTCGCGCTGTACAGCGGGAAGGAGATGGTCTGGATGATGCCGGCCGGCTCGTTGATGTAGCGGCTGCCGAGGTCGGACTTGACGTTCTTGAGCTGGTTGGCCGGGATGTCGTCGACCAGGTCGAGGTTGCCGGCCTGCAGGTCGGTGTACGCGGTGTTGTTGTCGGTGTAGACCCGCAGGTCCACGCCGTTGTTCTGGGCCGCGTCCGGACCCTTGTAGCCGTCCCACTTGCGCAGGCTCATCTGGCTGCCCTTGGTGTACGAGGAGATCTCGTACGGGCCGTTGCCGATGGGCTTCTTCAGCCAGGCGGCGTGGTCGGAGAAGAACGTCTTGGGCAGCGGGTAGAACGCCGAGTAGCCCAGGGTCTCGGGCCACAGCGAGAACTTCTGGTTGAGCTTGACCTTGAACTCCAGGTCGCTGACCTTCTGCAGGCCGGAGAGCTTGGTGGCGCTGGAGCTGGCGCCCGCGGCGTCCGGGTGGACCTTGTCGTAGCCGTCGATGTAGCTGAAGAAGGAGGCGTTGAGCTGCGCGTTCTTCAGCAGCGCGTCGTAGTTCCAGGCGTTGATGAAGGAGTCGGCGTTCACCGGCTCGCCGTTGCTGAACTTCCAGCCGGACTTCAGCTTGATGTCGAAGTTCTGCGAGTCGCTGCTGGTGATCGAGTCGGCGATCATGTTCTCGGCCTTGGCGGTCTTCGGGTCGTACTTCTTCAGACCCCGGAAGATCATGTCGAGGACCTTGCCGCCCTGCACCTCGTTGGTGTTCGCCGGCTCCAGCGGGTTCTGCGGGTCGCCCCAGGAGGCGCGGACGACGCCGCCGCCGCTGCCGCCGCCGCTCCCGCTGTCAGTGCCGCCGCCGCAGGCCGTAGCCGTCAGGGCGACCGCCGTCACGCCGACGGCCCACTTCACGCGCGTGGCTCCGCGCATCGGGTGCCTCCTCAAAGGGTCACAAATGCCACTTTGCACCCATGACACATCAAGAAGGATTAATACGCACTTATTCAGACCCGTGTCGCGACACCCAATGCATTGGCCAGAGTGTCACGACACGGCGTCACCGCACGGCGCGGCGGCATCAGGCCGCCGGAACCACCTGCTTCTCCTCGGCGAAGTGGCACGCCGACTCGTGTGCGGCCGGCGTCGGCCGCCCGGCGAACACCTCGGGCACCGCCAGCAGCGGCTCCTCGCTCGCGCACCGCTCCTGCGCCTTCCAGCAGCGGGTGCGGAAGCGGCAGCCCGACGGCGGGTTGGCCGGGGAGGGCACGTCACCGCTGAGGATGATGCGCTCCCGGTGGTCGCGGGCCTCGGGGTCGGGGACGGGCACGGCCGACAGCAGCGCCTGGGTGTACGGGTGGGTCGGGTGCTCGTAGATCTGCTCGTCGGTGCCGATCTCGGCCATCCGCCCGAGGTACATCACGCCGACCCGGTCGGAGATGTGCCGCACGATCGACAGGTCGTGCGCGATGAACATGTACGCCATGCCGAACTCGTCCTGGAGCTTCTCCATCAGGTTGACCACCTGCGCCTGCACCGAGACGTCCAGCGCCGAGACCGGCTCGTCGCAGATGATCACCTCGGGGTTGAGCGCGAGGCCCCGGGCGATGCCGATGCGCTGGCGCTGGCCGCCGGAGAACTGGTGCGGGTAGCGGTTGATGTACTCCGGGTTGAGCCCGACGACGTCCAGCAGTTCCTGCACCCGCTTGCGGCGGTCGCCCTTGGGCGCCACCTCGGGGTGGATCTCGAAGGGCTCGCCGATGATGTCGCCGACCGTCATCCGCGGGTTGAGCGAGGTGTACGGGTCCTGGAAGACCATCTGGATGTTGCGCCGCACCGCCTTGAGCGCGCGGCCCGACAGCCGGGTGATGTCCTGCCCCTTGTAGAACACCTCGCCGGCCGTGGCCTGCTCCAGGTTCATCAGCAGCTTGGCGACGGTGGACTTGCCGCAGCCGGACTCGCCGACGATGCCGAGCGTCTCGCCCCGGTAGAGGTCGAAGGAGATCCCGTCGACCGCCTTGACCGCGCCGACCTGCTTCTTGAACACGATCCCCCGGGTCAGCGGGAAGTGCTTGACCAGGTTCCGCACCTGGAGGATCGGCTCCTGCGTCGGGTCACTCACCGAGGGTCTCCTTCCAGAAGTGGCAGGCGCTGCCGCGGCCCTCGCCGACCCTCTGCAGGGCCGGCACCTCGGTGCGGCAGACGTCCCGCGCCGCCGGGCAGCGCGGGTTGAAGGCGCAGCCGGAGGGGATGTGCAGCAGGTTGGGCGGCAGGCCCTTGATCGCGTACAGCTCCTGGCCCTTGCGGTCCAGCCGCGGGATCGACTGGAGCAGGCCCTTGGTGTACGGGTGCGCGGGCGCCCGGTAGATCTGGTGCACCGGCGCGGTCTCCACGATCCGGCCCGCGTACATCACCGCGATCTTGTCGGCGACGTCGGCGACCACGCCGAGGTCGTGGGTGATCAGGATCAGGCCCATCGTGGATTCGCGCTGCAGCTCCGCCAGCAGGTCCATGACCTGGGCCTGCACGGTGACGTCGAGCGCGGTGGTCGGCTCGTCGGCGATGATCAGGTCCGGCTCCAGGGCCAGCGCCATCGCGATCATGATGCGCTGGCGCATGCCGCCGGAGAACTGGTGCGGGTAGTCGTTCACCCGCTCCCTGGCCGCCGGGATGCGCACCCGGTCCATCAGCTCGATGGAGCGGGCCTTGGCCTGCTTGCGGGACAGCCCCTCGTGCACCCGGAACATTTCGCCGAGCTGGTAGCCCACGGACAGCACCGGGTTGAGCGAGGACAGCGCGTCCTGGAAGATCATCGCGATCTTCCGGCCGCGGATCCTGCGGCGCTCCTCGGCGGACATCTTCAGCATGTCCCGGCCCTGGAAGAGGATCTCGCCCTGCGGGATGCGCCCCGGCGGCATGTCCAGGATGCCCATGACCGCCTGCGCGGTCACGGACTTGCCGGAGCCGGACTCGCCGAGCACCGCGAGCGTCTCGCCGGCGTTCACCGAGTAGCTGACGCCGTTGACGGCCTTGGCGACGCCGTCGCGGGTGTGGAACTCCACGTGCAGGTCGCGCACGTCCAGCAGCGGAGCGGTGCCGGCCGCGGGCGCGGCGGCGCCCGGAGTCTCGTCGATGACAGTCAACGTACGCCTCCCTAGCGCAGCTTGGGGTCGAGGGCGTCGCGGACCGCGTCGCCGAGCATGATGAACGCCAGCACCGTGATGCTCAGCGCGCCGGCCGGCCACAGCAGCATGTGCGGCGCGTTGTTGATCTGCTCGGAGGCGGCGGAGATGTCGATGCCCCAGGAGACGGCCGGCGGCTTCAGGCCGACGCCCAGGTAGGACAGCGTCGCCTCCAGCGAGATGTACGTGCCCAGCGCGATGGTGGAGACCACGATCACCGGGGCCAGCGCGTTGGGCGCGATGTGCCGCAGCAGCATCCGGGTGTTGCTCGCGCCGAGCGCGCGGGCGGCCTGCACGTAGTCCTGCTGTTTGGCGGTGACCACCGCGCCGCGCGCGATGCGGGCCACCTGCGGCCAGCCCAGCAGGATCATGAACGCCGACACCGTGGTGACCGAGCCGCCCTTGACCACGGACAGGAAGACGACGCCGCCGAGCAGGATCGGGATGCCGAAGAAGATGTTGCCGAGCATCGAGATCAGGGTGTCCCAGATGCCGCCGAGGAAGCCGGCCAGGCCGCCGAAGACCGAGCCGAGCAGCGCCACCCCGAGGGTGGAGAAGATGCCGACCGACACCGAGGCGCGGGCGCCGTACACCGTGCGGGTGTAGACGTCGCAGCCCTGGGTGTCGAAGCCGAACGGGTGCCCGGCGCGCGGTCCCAGCTGGGAGTTGGACAGGTTGCAGGCCAGCGGGTCCTGGGTGGCGATGGAGCCGGGCCAGATCGCGATGACGACCAGGAAGAGGATCAGCAGCGCGGATATGTAGAACACCGGCTTGCGGCGCAGGTCGTGCCAGGCGTCGTTCCACAGGCTGCGGGACTTCTCGGCGGTCTCCGGCAGCGCGGGGGCCGCGACGGGCTGGGCGGCCACGGGAGTCTGAGTGGTCTCAGGCATACCGGATCCTCGGGTCCAGGACCGCGTAGAGCAGGTCGACGAGCAGGTTGGCGACGAGGAAGATCAGCACCAGGATGGTGACGAAGCCGACCACGGTCGGCGGGTTCTGCCGCAGGATGCCCTGGTAGAGCTGGTAGCCGACGCCGTGGATGTTGAAGATCCGCTCGGTGACGACCGCGCCGGCCATCAGGCCGCCGATGTCGGTGCCGAGGAAGGTCACCACGGGTATCAGCGAGTTGCGCAGCAGGTGCACGGTGACCACGCGGCGGCGCGGCAGGCCCTTGGCGACGGCGGTGCGCAGGTAGTCCGCGCGGCCGTTCTCGGCCACCGAGGTGCGGGTCAGCCGGGCCACGTACGCCAGCGACACGCCCGCCAGCACCAGGCCGGGCATGACCAGGTCGCCGATCGGCGCGCCCTCGGCGACCGTCGGGTGCGCCAGGCCCCACTTGACGCCGACGAAGTAGCGCAGCAGGTAGCCGGTGACGAAGGTGGGGATCGAGACCACCAGCAGGGTCAGCGCGAGCACGCCGGTGTCGGCCAGCCGGCCC
This sequence comes from Streptomyces sp. IBSBF 3018, assembly GCA_050613715.1. Taxonomy (GTDB): domain Bacteria; phylum Actinomycetota; class Actinomycetes; order Streptomycetales; family Streptomycetaceae; genus Actinacidiphila. The sequence continues at coordinate 6,666 of JAJSZB010000095.1, read as the reverse complement.
CGGCGCAGCCCGGCGAGCAGGCCCAGCGCGATGCCGATGACCGCCTCGAAGGCGAACGCCACCAGGGTGAGCCGGATGGTCACCGGGAAGGCGGTGCCCATGACCTCGGTGACCGGCTGGCCGTTGGCCGCGGTGCCGAAGTCGCCGGTGAAGATCTGGCCCATGTAGTGGACGTACTGGGCCGGCAGCGAGTGGTCCAGGTACATCGCGTGCCGGATCGCGGCCGCGGTCGCCGGGTCCGGCGCGCGGTCGCCGAACATCGCGGCCACCGGGTCGCCCAGCGCGTACACCATGATGAAGATCAGAAAGGTGGTGCCGACGAAGACCGGCACCATCTGGAGCAGTCGTCGGATGACGTAGCGCCCCATGTGCCCTCCAGGGATCGGGCAGACGCCGGCCGGGGCCCGTGGTCGGGCCCCGGCCGGGGCGTCCGTCAGCCGTTGTTGACGGTGATGTCCGTGAAGACGGGGTAGCTGAACGCGTTCTCCGTCACGTGGGAGACCCGCGAGGACCAGCCGGCCTCGCCGTTCTGGTACCAGAGCGGGATCACGGGCATGTCCTTGAAGAGCAGCTTCTCGGCCTGCTGGTACGTCTGCACGGCCTTGGCGGTGTCGGGCTCCGCGTTGGCCTGCTTGATCAGGGCGTCGAACTGCGGGTTGCTGTACTTCGAGTCGTTCGAGCTGCCGCCGGTCGCGTACAGCGGCGTCAGGAAGTCGTCGATCAGCGGGTAGTCCATCTGCCAGCCGGAGCGGAACGGCTGCTTCATCTCACCCTTGGTGATCTGGTTGCGGAAGTCCGCGAAGGTGCCGGTGGGGGCGCCGACGCAGGCCTTGTTGTCGCCCAGCACGTTGTTGATGCTGTTGCAGACCGCGTCCACCCACTGCTTGTGGGAGCCGGAGTCGGCGTTGTAGCCGATGGTCAGGTGACCGCCGGGGATGCCGCCGCCCTGCTGGATGAGCGCCTTGGCCTTGGCCGGGTCGTACGTGGTGGCGTCGCCGGCCAGGCTCGCGCTGTAGCCGCCGGCCGCGCCGAGCACCGGGGAGGTGAGGTCGCCGGCCGGGGTGCGGGTGCCCTGGAAGATCTTCTGGGTGATGGTCTTGCGGTCGATCGCCATCGACAGGCCGAGCCGGACCTTGTCCATGCCCGGGGCGTTCCACGCCTTCTGGTTCAGCGGGAAGGAGATGGTCTGGATGATGCCGGCCGGCTGGTTGAGGTAGCGGCCGTTCAGGTCCGTCTTGGCGTGGCTGAGGTCCTCGGCCGGGATGTCGTCCAGCACGTCGAGGTTGCCGGCCTGCAGGTCCGCGTAGGCGGTGCTGCTGTCGGTGTAGACCTTGAGCAGCACGCCCTTGTTCTTGGGCTTGCTCGGGCCGGTGTAGTACGGGTTCGGGACCAGCTTCATGCTGCTGCCCTTGGTGTACGACACGACCTTGTACGGGCCGTCGCCGACCGGCTTGTTCAGGTAGCCGGCGTGGTCGGTGAAGAACGACTTGGGCAGCGGCGCGAACGCCTTGTAGCCCAGCCGGTCCGGCCAGGTGGAGAACTTCTGGGTCAGCTTGACCGTGAAGGTGTGGTCGTCGACGACCTTCAGCCCGGAGAGCGTCTTGGCGGTGGGCGCGGCGCCGTCCTTCTCCGGGTGCACGGCGTCGTAGCCGTCGATGTCCGCGAAGAAGTACGAGTTGAGCTGCTTGTTGGTGACCAGCGCGCCGTAGTTCCAGGCGTCCACGAAGGAGGAGGCGGTGACCGGGGTGCCGTCCGAGAACTTCAGGTTCGGCTTGATCTTGATGGTGAAGTTCTGCTGGTCGGTGGTGGTGATGGAGTCCGCGGCCTCAAGGTTGGCCTTGCCCGTCTGCGGGTCGTACTCCTTGAGGTTCATGAAGATCATGTCCAGGACCTTGCCGCCCTGCACCTCGTTGGTGTTCGCCGGCTCGAGCGGGTTCTGGGGGTCGCCCCACCACGCGCGGACGATGCCGTCGTTCGATCCGCCGGCCTTGGTGTCCGAGCTCTCGCCGGAACCGCAGGCGGTCGCTGCGAGGGCGACGACCGCCGCCCCCACGACCCACTTGGCGCTCTTGGCACCACGCATGGGTTGCCTCCTCAGGAGTCACTGTCGGTACGTGAAAGGAAGACCGGCAGCGTGCTGACACCCCTGACAGCGACCGCGGTCCTCCGGCTCGTGAGTCGGCGGCCTCCTGCGGAGGGCCAGACCCATTGACCCGAGCTCAACTCCACCCACTATCCGACACGGTGGGAGGCGGTCAGGACCACGGTTATTTCGTTCAGGTCACGGCGACCTGTGATCCCTCGTCCGGAATCCGGACATTCCGCAACGTACGCAGACACGTTCTAAACGGACATTGTGAGATACCCAACACCGTGTGGCGGTGCACGGCGTCCGCTATCCGGACAGGCTCAACCCCAAAGGGGCGCGGGGAACTGCGCGACCAGCCGATCTGCGGCCCGCGGGTCGTCACCGGCCCGAAGGGGCTGTTCGGCCCGCTCCGGACCACCCGCAGGTGAATGGCTGAGCGCGCAGTTCCCCGCGCCCCTGACAAGCCCGCTTACGCGTGCTTCGCACGCGCCGCCGCGCGGCCGCGCTCCTTCTGGTCGAGGACGACCTTCCGGATGCGCACGGTCTCCGGAGTGACCTCGATGCACTCGTCGTCCCGGCAGAACTCCAGCGACTGCTCCAGCGAGAGCTTCCGCGGCGGCACGATCGACTCCGCCACGTCCGCGGTCGAGGACCGCATGTTGGTGAGCTTCTTCTCCTTGGTGATGTTCACGTCCATGTCGTCCGCGCGGGAGTTCTCGCCGACGATCATGCCCTCGTAGACCTCGGTGCCCGGGTCGACGAACAGCACGCCGCGCTCCTGGAGGTTGGTCATCGCGAACGCGGTCACCGCGCCGGAGCGGTCGGCGACCAGCGAGCCGTTGTTACGGGTGCGCAGCTCGCCGAACCACGGCTCGTGGCCCTCGAAGATGGAGTGCGCGATGCCGGTGCCGCGGGTCTGGGTGAGGAACTCGGTGCGGAAGCCGATCAGGCCGCGGGACGGCACGATCCACTCCATCCTGATCCAGCCGGAGCCGTGGTTGGTCATCGTCTCCATACGGCCCTTGCGGGCGGCCATCAGCTGGGTGATGGCGCCCAGGTGCTCCTCGGGCGAGTCGATGGTCATCCGCTCGATCGGCTCGTGCACCTTGCCGTCGATCTCCTTGGTGACCACCTCGGGCTTGCCGACGGTCAGCTCGAAGCCCTCGCGGCGCATCGTCTCGACCAGAATGGCCAGCGCCAGCTCGCCGCGGCCCTGCACCTCCCAGGCGTCCGGGCGCTCGGTGGGCAGCACGCGCAGCGAGACGTTGCCGACCAGCTCGCGCTCCAGGCGGTCCTTGACCAGCCGGGCGGTGACCTTGTGGCCCTTGCCGCCCTTGCCGACCAGCGGGGAGGTGTTGGTGCCGATGGTCATCGAGATGGCGGGCTCGTCGACGGTGATCAGCGGGAGCGCGATCGGGTTCTCCGGGTCGGCGAGGGTCTCGCCGATCATGATGTCGGGGATGCCGGCCACCGCGCAGATGTCGCCGGGGCCGGCCGACTCGGCGGCCTTGCGGGTGAGCGCCTCGGTCATCATCAGTTCGGTGATGCGGACGTTGGAGATGGTGCCGTCGCGCTTGATCCAGGCGACCGTCTGGCCCTTCTTCAGGTGGCCCTGCTCGACCCGCAGCAGCGCGATGCGGCCGAGGAAGTTGTCCGCGTCGAGGTTGGTGACGTGTGCCTGGAGCGGCGCCTGCTCGTCGTAGGTGGGGGCCGGGACGTGCTGGAGCAGGGTGGAGAAGAACGGCTCCAGGCTGTCGCTGTCCGCGGGCACGGTGCCGTCGGCGGGCTTGGTGAGCGAGGCGACGCCGTCGCGGGCGCAGGCGTAGACGATCGGGAACTCGATCTGGTCCTCGTCGGCGTCCAGGTCGAGGAAGAGGTCGTAGGTCTCGTTGACCACCTCGTCGATGCGGGCGTCCGGGCGGTCGGTCTTGTTGATGCACAGGATCACCGGCAGCCGGGCGGACAGCGCCTTGCGCAGCACGAAGCGCGTCTGCGGCAGCGGGCCCTCGGAGGCGTCGACCAGCAGCACGACCGCGTCGACCATGGACAGGCCGCGCTCCACCTCGCCGCCGAAGTCGGCGTGGCCGGGGGTGTCGATGATGTTGATGGTGACCGGGTCCCCGCCGTCCTTGGGGTGGTACTTCACGGCGGTGTTCTTGGCGAGAATGGTGATGCCCTTCTCGCGCTCCAGGTCGTTGGAGTCCATCACCCGGTCGTCCACGTGCTGGTGCGCGGCGAACGCACCGGCCTGCTTGAGCATGGCGTCGACCAGGGTCGTCTTGCCATGGTCGACGTGGGCGACGATGGCGACGTTGCGGATGTCGTGGCGCGTGGACATGCTGCGGCGTTCTCCCGGGAATCGTGGATGACGTCGCGCCCCTGCTCCCGGCGCACACGCCCGCCGGGCGCACTCCCGCCACGGCCTCCCTCCATGGTACGGGCCCGGCGGCGCGGCCCGGCCCGCCGCCTCCGGGGGGAGGGGCGGGCCGGGTGGGGACGCGGCGCGGGTGACGCGGGGTGTCCCTGTGACTACGTCCTGAAGGTGGCTACGTCCTGAAGGGGGCTACTTCCTGAAGCCCAGGGTGGTGAAGTCGGGGGTCTGGAAGCCGAAGGCTCCGGCGTTGGCGACCGTGGTGCGCTGGGCGACGACCTCGGGGCGCTGGTAGAGGGGGATGGAGCCGGCCGCGGCCCAGATGCGGGCGTCGGCCTGGGCGGTCAGGTCGCGGGCCGCGGAGGCGTCCAGCTCGGCGCCCGCCCGGTTGAGCAGCTGGTCGATCTGGTCGGTGCCGACCCGGCTGTAGTTCTGCGCCACGCTCAGCGAACCGTCGGGCGCCGGCACCGGCTTGGCGAAGATCGGCATGTCGTCGGTGGCCGGGAAGGCGGTGCCCGGCCAGGAGTACAGCGCCAGGTCGAAGTCGCCGGAGGCGATGTGGTCCTGGAAGTAGCTGTCGTCCTTGACCTTGCTGATCTCGGTGCGCACGCCGATCCCGGAGAGCATCCGGGCGATCCGGCCGCCGACGTCGTCCAGCGTCGGCGAGTCCGCGGGCAGCACCATCCGCAGCGTGAGCTGCTTGCCGCTCTTGGTGACCGCGCGGGCCGGCTCCACCACGGTCAGCGCGCCGGCCGCCGAGGTGTCGCCGTTGCCCGCGGCCTTCTCGCCGGTCTTGGCGGTGGAGCGCTGCCAGCCGGCGTCGGCCAGCAGCGCCTGCGCCTGCTGCACGTCCTGGTCGCCGAGCGCCGAGCTGTGGTCGGCGTAGCCCTGCTGGGAGGGGAGCACGAGGTGGTTGCCGAGCGGCTCGACGGGCAGGCCGAGCGGCCCGAGCACCGCCTTGGCGATGGCCTTGCGGTCGATCGCGCGGGCCACCGCGTGCCGCACCCGCTCGTCGGTGAGCGAGGCCGAGGTGCCGTTGATGGCCAGCTGTGCGTAGGCCGCGTCGGGCGCGGTGTGCACCGCGACGCCGGCCGCCCGGCGCACCGCGGGCAGCGTGCCGGGGTCGACCTCGGCGACGTCGAGCTTGCCGGCCGCGAGCTGCGCGGCGCGCTGCGCCCGCGGCACCGCGGTCAGCACGATCGTGTCGAGCTTGGGGCGCTCGCCCCACCAGGCGCCGTTGCGCTTCAGCGTGACCGTGCCGGCCTTGGCGTCCACCGCCCGCACCGCGAAGGGTCCGGCCGCGGCGGGGAGCTTGGTGCGGGCGCCGTCGTTGAACGCGTCGGGGTCGGCGGTCACCGCCTTCGGGTACAGCGGGCTGAACAGCGACCTCCAGTCCGCGTAGGGCGTGGCGAAGGTGACCTTGACCTGGTGCGCCTCCTTGCCCGCGGCGACCGCCGAGATCCGGTCGTAGCCGGCCGCGCCGGCCGTCCAGTAGGCGGAGTTCCGGCCGTTCAGCGCTTTCCACTGGGCGGTGAAGTCGTCGACGCCGACCGCCCGGCCGTCGCTCCAGCGGGCCTTCGGGTTGAGGGTGTACGTGACCACCTGGCGCGGCTCGGTCGCGGTGACCTCGGCCTTGGTGACGAAGTCCGCGTCGGCGTGCGGGGTGCCGTGCTGGTCCAGGGTGAACATCTGCGGCAGCGTCGCGTCGGCGATGGTCGTGGTGTCCTGGTCGGCGTCGGACTGGTAGGCGTTCAGGGTGCGCGGGACGCTGTCGACGGCCCAGTGCAGGGTGCCGCCGTCGCGCACCTTGGCCGGCGCGACCTTGGCGAGGTCGGCGCCCGGCACGGTCGCCGAGTGGGTGCCGGAGGAGCAGGCCGAGGTGAGGCCGAGCAGGGCGCCGGCGGTGAGCGCGACGGCGATGCGGACCGTCCGGCGCGAGGCGGTCGTGGCGGGAACGGCCGTTCGGGGAGCGGCCGGGGACACGCTGCGGTTCATGGGTGACACCTCCGCGCCCCGGCGGCCCGGCGGAAGGACCCGCGGCGTCCGGGACAGTCATCTGGTCTGACGTGCTGTTTGTCGGGCAAATACGGACGCCATGGCACACCACGGCTCGCCGCCGCCGCCCGCCGACCCGCCGCTGCGGCCCCCCAACACCACCCGTCCGGCCGACCCGCACCCCGCCCGCGCCCGGGATTCCGCCCGCGCC
>JAJSZB010000094.1:0-19762 GCA_050613715.1 Streptomyces sp. IBSBF 3018 | reverse complement strand
GGTCGGCGCCGGGGCCGACGTACGGGTCGGGGGCGGCGTCGGGGCCGGGCTGTGGGTCGGTGTGGGCGCAGGAGTCCGGGTCGCGTCGGACACTTCGGTGCGGGGCGGCACCAGGGTCGACGCGTCGGAGACCGACGACACGGGCGAGACAGGCCGGGAGTCGAAGTTCAGGCCGCTGGGCGGCGCGTCGGAGATGGACGGGACCGGGGAGCGCGGGGCCGGTTCCGGTGTCGGCGGGCGGTTCAGTGTCCCCTCGGGGGGCGTGGTCAGCGCGGTCCTGGGGACGACGGGAGCGGTGTTCACCACGGTGGCCTCGGGCGGCCGCCGCGCGCCGGAGCCGGTAGCGACGCCGTCCGGCGTCAGCGTCACGTCGCTGCTGTTGAGGACGGGCGGCGTCCTGCCGTTCGCGAGGCCCGCGGGCGGTTTGATGCTGATGTTGGCGTTGTTGCCGAACTCCGTGGTGGTGAGGTCCACCTTCGGGCCCGGCCCGTTGGGCTTCGGCACCGGGATCGGGTTGATGTCGGTGGTGTTCGTGATCTTCGGGCCGGCGCCTGAGCCGTGGTACTTGTTGATCATTCCCATGGCCTTGGTGCCGAACAGGAAGATCCCCATGCCCGCCATGATCTCGGTTCCGATCACGTCCCTCGGAACGGGGCTCATCGCGTTCTTGTCGATCGGGAGACCGGCGATCCCGTCGCTGGCCGCGACGACCAGGGCGTTGACCGCCGTCCACTCGCCCATGAACCGGCCGGCCGTGATCCCGAGATCGCCCAGGTCCACCGCCCACGGGGCGATTTCCCCCATCGCACTGACCGCTCCGCCGGCGAAGCGGGGGACCGCGCTGACGATCGAGGCCAGGCCCGTCAGCACATTCGCTTCGAGGAATCCCACGTCGGCGAGGAAGGAGAGGAAGGCGGCCGCCTCGACGATGGCGGAGATCGCCGACCCCAGCGCGGAGACGATCGGTCCTATCGCGATGCCGGCGACGAGGCCGAGCAGCGCCTCGACGATGCCGGCCACCGCTTCCTTCGCGGCGGTCGTCTCCTGCGCCTGGCGCAGCATGCCGAAGTAGTTGATCTGCTGACCCATGTGGTAGCAGCCTTCGGCCACCGGACGGATCTGGTCCTCCATCTTGGAGAAGGACCAGGACATCGAGATCTCCCCGTCGCCCATCCAGGACCCGTTGCCCAGGTCGAACTGGGCGGCGCTCATGTTCCCGAGCTGCCGCAGGAGCGAATCGCCCATGGTGATCCACGCGTTGCCCACCGCGTAGACGCCACTGGGGTCCCAGTGACGGGAAGCCTTGTCGGAGGACATAGGACCAGAATCCTTCTACATCGAACGTGACGGCCGGTGGGCGACCGCGGTGGTCACGGCTGCCCCGCCGGCGTCGACGGCGCTGCGGGCGGCGCCCGGACCGCGGTCCCTACGCGCCGACATCGCCGAACCGTCCCGGGTCGTAGGTGGTGTCGACCGCGGTGGTGTGCATGTTGTGCGAGGCGACGTCGCTCATGCTCTCCGGGGCCTTCGGCGTGAGCATCGCCTGGCCCTGCGCGACCATCGCCGGACTGTGTGTCAGGTTGCCCAGGTCGATGAGGAACTGGCCGACGTTGGTGTCCGCGCCGGAGACCGCGTTGCCGAACTGGGTGAACATCGTGTCCACCGCGCGTTCCATGGTGCTGTAGTTCAGCGCGGCAGCAGACAGACCGCCGGCGACGCGGTTGAGTACGCCTTTGTCGGGGTCGTCCTTCGTTCCGTAGAGCTTGGTCGCGACCGCGTCCCACCGGTCGTTCATCTGCTGGGCCAGGTTGGCGGAGTCCCCGCTCCACGAGGGGTCGCCGGTCCACGGCAGCATGAGCGCGTTGAGGGCGTCCTGGATCGCGGAGAGCGCGTCGCCGATCCCCGTGACGGCGTCCGTGACGGACTTGGCGCAGTCGTCCACGGTGAAGGGGTCGATCTGGACGCCGGAGGAGTCGTAGGTGCCGGGGATCGTGGCCATCGCGCAGCTCCTAGTGGTCGAGGCTCTGGATGTTCGTCAGCTCGGTCCGCACGTAGTTGTCGCGCGTCTGCGTCATCCTGCTGACCATGTCGGCGAGCAGGTCCTTGAGGTCCTGCATGGCGCTGTCGACCTGGGGGACCAGGTCCTTGAACGTGTCGGCGGCCGGCGACCACCAGACCGACTCGACGGTCGAGAACTGCTGGTCGATGGTCTGGCAGTAGGCCTCGATCGCCTTCTGCTTGAGCGTCACCTCTTGGATGGTGAACGAGAACTGGAGGAGGTCGGCCTTCCAGGAGGCCGCGGTCATGACCACCGTGTTGTCGCCGAGGACCAGGGAGCCGTCCCACTGCTTGGTGCCCGGCTGGATGCCGGTGTCGGAGACGAAGTCGAAGGTGCCGTCGTCGCCGGTGAAGATGCCGGTGTCGGGGTCCAGCGTGCCGGTGACGGTCTTGCCGTCGGGCAGCATGATGACCGAGTCGTCCGCTGAGATGAAGGAGCCGTCGGGCAGCATCGTGCCGTAGACCTGTGAACCGCCGATGGTCTTGACGACGCCGTTCGGGAGGAACGTGTCGGTCTCCGGGTCGATGATCCCGTGCACGGGGTCCTGACCCGGGACCACGAGCGTCTTCTGGTCCTCCGAGAGCCAGTTGCCGGTCGACGGGTCGACGCTGCCGTAGACCTGCTGACCGTCGACCGTGCGGACCTCACCGTTCGGCAGAAACGCGCCCGTACCCGGATCGACGATCCCCTTCACCGGAGCCTGACCCGGCACCTCCAGCGTCTTCTGATCCTCCGACAACCAGTCACCCGTCGACGGATCAACGCTCCCATACACCGGCCGACCGTCGACCGTGCGGACTTGGCCGCCGGGGAGGAACTCGTTCGTGCCCGGGTCCACGACGCCGTGCCGGACGTCGCCGGTCGGCGTCTGGATCAGCGTCTTGTCCTGGGACAGGAACGTGCCGTCCGCGCCGACGGTGCCGGGGACCTGCCGGCCCTCGATGGTACGGACGACGGTGCCGGGCGTGCCCGGGGGAAGGTCCGAGGAGGCGGCGGGGGGCGAACCCTGCGTCTCCACGACGCCCGGGTGCGCCTGCTCGGCCTCCTGGAGCCGCGGTACGTTCCCGGAGGGCTCCGACACGACCGAGACCTGCTGATGCGCCACCGGCGCCTGCGGCACGTCCGGGTGCGCCTGCTCGACGTCCCGCGTGCGCTCGACGGCCGCGGGCGCAGGCGCCGCAACCGTCGTCTGCTGGTGGGCCACCGGCTGCACGACGTCCGGGTGCGCCGGCCCGGCCGCAGCCAACTGCTCCGGCGTCTCGGAGCGTTCCGTCACCACCGTGACCTGCTGGTGGTGCTGCGGAGGGGGAGGTGGAGCGGCGGCCGCAGGCCGCGCGTGCTCGGGGTGCCTGTCGTGGTGCTCGGCGTCCCGTGCGCGCTCCGGCTGCCGGGTCGTCTCGGTCACGACCGTGAGCTGCTGATGAGCGAGCCGGTGCGGCTCGGCCTCTTCCGCGAACCGCACCTTCACCACGGCCTCTTGCGCAGCCCTGACATCCTCGCTCATGTCGTCAGCCTATTCGGCGTATTCGCAGCGGCGGGAGCCCTGGAAAGCGGACCGGGCGCGTCCCAGAAGAAGGACGTCGTCACGGCCGAAGACCGGCGTCGAGACTGGCGGAGTATGCGTGTCGCCGCCGAGCGAATTCTCGCCCGCCCCCCGCAGGAAAGGCCGCAATTCCCATGACCGACCCGCAGAATACCGGTTATCAGAGCGACGCCTGGCAGCCGACCGTCTACACCGGGGACGAAGACAGCGGCGACGCGAAAAAGGCCGCCCAGGCGTATGACGACATCTACGGCGGTACGTACCTCACCGACCCGGGCAAGGCGCCCGAAGCCGACCCCCCTGACACGACCACCTATGTCGTGCCGGGTGTCCACATGGCCTACACCACGGCGCCGGACCTGATACCGGAGCTCAACAGCGCCGGCAAGAGCGCGAAGACCCCGCTGACCGGCGGAACGTTCAACGTCGACCTCGGCGCCCTGCGCACCGCGGAGCAGAGCTGCCTCGACGCGGTGAGCGCGGCGACCGACGACTACCTGGCCCTGTCGAAAATGGTCTCCCAGAGCATCGACTCGGCGAACGCCTACCAGCAGCAGCCGCCGAACAGCGACGACACCGCCTTCGGTCCCGACATCTGGGGCGAGCAGCTCCTGAGCAACCCCGCGAGCTCGTACCAACTCGAATCAGGCAACGGCTCCGACCAGAACAACAACTCGTTCCAGCAGTTCTACACGACGCCGCCGGGCGCGGACAATGATCCGCTCGACGGGGAGGGCGCGGCGTTCGCCGCGTCGATCAACCCGCAGCAGCGCAAGCTGCTCCAGGCCGTCGCCGGCAGCCTCCAGACCATGGGCGTGTTCACGGCTCTGCTCAACAACGCGGGCCAGATGTACGCGAACGCCGACCTCAACTCCGCGTTCCTGGACTGACGTCCGGGCTCGCGACGACACGACCGGCGGCCCGGCCCCGCGCACGGCGGAGGCCCGGCCGGCCCGGCACACTCACCTGCTCAGGTCGGCGGTGTGTCGGGTCGGCCGGGCGGTCCTGTCCCCGGTCCCGTCCCGGGTCAGATGCGGTGGCCGAGGTCGACCACGTGCCCGTACACCCCGAGGAGCCCGAACAGCAGCACCAGCGCGCCGCCGCCCAGCACCGCGCTCAGTCCGGTGAACCAGCCGGGGCGGTCCATCGGCGGGATGTCGGGGCGGCGCATCAGGTTCCGGTAGCCGTAGACGATCAGGGCCGTGGCGACGCCGACGCACAGCAGCGGCGACACCCAGGCGGGCCAGTCCAGGTGGTCGGGCCCGGTCAGCAGCAGGCTGAGCAGGCCGGCCAGGCCGGCGACGCCGACCGGGACCACTTCGGCGATCAGGCGGCCCCAGCCGGCCCGGAACAGCAGCGCGACGGCCAGGCAGGCGTCCATGCCCACCGCGCAGGGCGACCGTGACGCACCGAGCACGGTGAGCGTGACCGCGAGCGCCGCCGCGAGGAACCCGCCGTAGAACACGAGCAGCCGGGTCGCGTCGGAGACGGCCGTGGCCACCGGATCGCCCTGCGCGCCGTCGGCGACCGAGGCGCGTACCGCCCTGCTGCGGGAGACCACCGCGACGGCCTGGCTCGCGGCCAGCGGTGAGACGGACAGCAGCGTGAAGGCCACCGCCGCGACCAGCCCGGACGTCTCGACCAGGTCGGCCTTCAGCAGCGCCGCCCCGATGCCGAGGACCGCCGCGACGGCCGCCGAGCCCAGCACTGCCGCGGTGACGCCTCCCGGGGACGCGCCGTACGCCAGCGCCGCGCCGACCAGCGTGCCGGTCACCACCGCGGCGGCGGCCGTGCCGACGCCGGTCATGGCGCCGCCCGGCTTGTGCAGTTGGTCGGCCCACTGGCCGGTGACCATCATGCGGGCGGACAGGGCCAGCAGCGGTACCGCGCTCAGCGCGAGCGCGGTGCGCAGCGCCGGCGGCACCGGCCAGCCGCGTTCCCGGCCGACCCAGGCCAGCATGGGCAGCACCACGCCGGTGGCGACGCCGATGTCCACGATCACCGCCGCGCTCACCTGCCGCCGCGACGCCAGCACGATCAGGGTCGCGACGAGCCAGCACAGGCCGGCCGCGAGGACGGTGACCGTGCGGGCATGCGGGCGCCACTGGCGGGAGAGCGCGCCTTCGGTGAGTTCGGCGACCTGCTCGGCCACGTCGTGCGCGACGGGTTCCGCGTACTCGTCGGCGATCATGTCGCGCAGGTAGAGCACCTGGCCGTCGACGACGCCCAGGTCGGTCAGCGAGCGTTCGGGCGCGAAGGTCGGGCCGACCGCCCGGCCGAGCGACCAGGCGGGGGTCATGACGTCGTTCGTGTCCTGGTCGCACATGCGCGCCAGGGTGCCGACGTACGTCACGATGGGGGCGCGTGCCGGGACCGTGAGGTCCAGTTGCCGCCGCTCGCCGACCACCGTGATACGGCACGTGTCATCGATCATGGCGAATGCTTCCCGCCACTCCTAGTAGGTCTTCCAGGTGTTGACGTTCGCCCACTCCGCCTCGGCGTAGTTGTTCCAGACGACGTGCATGGCGTGGGCGATCTGGCCGAGTACGCCGTTCGGCCCGAACAGGCCGTCTGCGGCGTAGTTCCACTCGTTCTGGAGGCCCTCGTAGTACCCGCTGGCGGGACCGGTCCAGATGTCCGGGAGCGGGGCGAGCTGCTGGATGAGGGTGTTCAGCTCGTCGGCGATGGTCTGCGCCATGCCGTTGATGGTGCTCCCTGCCTGCTCCAGGTCCGAGTGGACCATGATGTTGCTGCTGTCCACGTCCGACATGTGGCGTCCTCCACCGGCTGCCGCCGGTCAGCTGTAGTTGGGGCCCTGCATCTCGTTGTCGATCGCGTGGATCGACTTGATGTTGGCGATCTCGGTGTCGACGTAGTTGACCTTGTTGCCGTTGAGGCCGCTGGCGATGTCGTTGAGCGCGTTCACCAGCATCTGCGAGTACGTGTCGTACTTCTGCATGAGCTCCTGGAAGGTGTCCTGGGCGATGCCCTGCCAGGACTCCTCGGTGAGCGTCACATAGGTCTTGAGCTGAGCGAGCTGGCCCTGGACGTTGGTCGCCGTGGTGGTGCAGCTGTTCGCCGCGACGGCGATCTCCGACGGTGGTGCCTGAAATCCGGTCACCGCTCCTCCTTCTGGCTCCGTGGGCCACGCGGGCCGCGTGACTGCGTGGATCTGTACGGCCGGCCGGCTACGCGGTCGTGTGCCGGTCGCCGGGTTCATGGTCGGGGTGGCCCGGTGGACGTCCCCAGTCCCAGTTCAGGGGTGTCGGCGTGGGGTCGGGGTCCTTGGCGAACTCCGGGGGGACGTCCGCGAGTGCCTGCGCGGGGATGTCCGCGGGGAGCAGCGTCACCAGGTCCGCGGTCTCCGGGTCGGCGAACGCACCGATGCGCCGCGCGTGCCGCTCGGTCATCCGCTGGAACACCTGGCGCGCGGCGCGCCCGTTGCCGAAGTGCTCGTTGCGCCCGAGGGCCGCGAAGTAGTCGGCCAGCGCGGCCCTGGTCGTGTCGGTGAGCCGGTACTCGTACTGCTCCGCCTGGCGTTCGACGATGCCCACCAGGTCGGCGTCGGTGTAGTCCTCGAACACCAGCGTCTGGGTGAAGCGCGAGGACAGGCCGGGGTTGGCCTGGACGAAGTGCTCCATCTCGTCCGGGTAGCCCGCGACGATGACCACGGCGTCGTCGCGGTGGTCCTCCATCAGCTTCACCAGGGTCGAGATCGCCTCCTGGCCGAAGTCGGAGCTCTGGCCGTGCGGCGTGAGCGCGTACGCCTCGTCGATGAACAGCACGCCGCCGAGCGCCCGCCGGAACACCGCGCTGGTCTTGGGGGCGGTGTGCCCGACGTACTCGCCGACCAGCATCGTGCGGTCGGCCTCCACCAGGTGGCCGCGCGAGAGCAGGCCGAGCGCGGCGAGGATGCGGCCGTACAGGCGGGCCACGGTGGTCTTGCCGGTGCCGCTGTTGCCCGCGAAGACCAGGTGGCGACTGAGCGGCGGCGGTGCGAGGCCGGCCTCGGTGCGGCGCCGCACCATGCTCATCAGGCTCACGAGCATGCTGACGTCGTGCTTGACGCGGTCGAGGCCGATCAGGCCGTCGAGTTCGGCGAGCAGGTCGTCCAGGGTCTCGGCCGCCTCCACCGGGTCGGACCGGTGCTCGGCCGTCCTGGCGGGCCCGGGTCCGGGGAGCGCCACGGCCGGCTCCGGCGTGTCGGACGCCGGGCTCGCGGTCGCGGTGTCCACGGGCGCCGCGCCGCAGGCCACGACCATGCCGCCGTGCTCGGCGTCGTCCCCGAGGTCGCACGCGTGGAGCCAGGCGGTGGCGCCCCTGCCCAGCCTGACGGGCGCGCCGCCGGCGCCGGCGATACGGGTGCCGAGCGCCAGCACGCCGGTGCCGGCGCCGACGTCGAGTCCGGCGCCCGCACAGCCGTCGATCTCGCACGTCTCCAGCAGCGGCCGGTGCTCGGAGACCAGCGTGAGGCCGGTGCCGCAGTCCCGTATCCGGCAGTCGCGTACGGTCATGTCCCCGCCGTCCAGGGCGATGCCGGACATCCGGGCGCCCTCGATGGTCACGTCGGTGAGCGTCACCACCGCGGTGCCCGCGACCGACACGCCGTTCTCGGGGGTGCCGCGCACGACGCCGCGGCGGACCTCGCCGCGGCTCGCCCCGCCGAAGTGCAGCGCCGTGTAGGCGGAGTCGGTGACCGTGCACTCGGTGACGTCGAGGCGGGCGTCCTCCACGCCGAGCAGGCCGTTGCCGCCGGACCTGGCGATGGCGCCACCGGTGATCTCGACGCGTGCGCCGCCGTTGGCGATGACGCCGGTGCCGGCCGTGTCGGCCACGGATACGTCCTGGAGGGTCGTCGTGCTCCGGCCGCCGGCGATGACGCCCGCGGTCCTGGCGCCGTCGATCCGGCAGGACCGCAGGACCGGCGCCGCCGTGTCGTCCACGGCGACGCCGGTACGGGTGCGGGTGACGACGCATCCCTCGAACTCGCCGCCGGCCGACCGGCGCAGCCACAGCCCGCGGTCGGTGACGTCGGCGACGGTCAGGCCGGTGACGCGCGGCCGGGCGCCGTTGTCGACCAGCAGCCCGACGCCGTCCACGTCCCGTACCATTCCGCCCTCCACGACGGCGCGGCTGTCCCCGGCCAGGCAGAGGCCGACGCCGGCCGCGTGGTGGACGACGCAGGAGCTGAGCGTGGGCGCGGCGCCGCCCCTCACCTCGACCCGGCCGCCGGTGATCTCGCAGTCCACCAGCCGCGACGCGCCGGCGGTGATCAGGACGGCGGCCTCCTGCCGGTCGGTGCCCTCGACCACCAGTCCGCTGATCTCCCCGCCGTCGGCCACGGTCAGGGCGACGCCGTGGGCGCCGACGATCCGGACCGTGCCGCTGCCCTTCTCGGCGAGCAGGCGGACGCCGCGGTCGACCACGACGTTCTCGGTGTACGTGCCGGGCAGGATCGACACGACCGCGCCGGCGCCGGCCGCGCGCACCGCCGCGCCGATGGTGCGGTGCATGCCCCAGCCGCGGCCGGCCACGCGCAGCCGGGCGGCGCCGTTCACGGGCGGGCCTCCGGCCGCGTCCGTCGTCGCGTTGACCGCGGTCCGCGTCCGCGTGATCCGCGCCGTCGCCCAAGTCCCCGCGGTCCGCGGGGCGTTCGCTGCTCTCGCTGACGCATCGGCGGGCCTACACCGCGACCTGGATGAGCGTCGCCGACTGGCGGCGCAGCAGCACGCCGCGCCCCGGCGGGCGCTGTGCGGCGCGCTGGTCGCCGAGGATGACGCCCTCGCGCCGGTCGCCGGACAGGATCAGCCCGTCGGAGCCGAGTTCGCGCACCCGGTCGAGCAACGGCTCGCCCATGGCCGCGCGGGACATGCCCGCGACCCGCCGCGCCAGCACCAGGTGCAGGCCCAACTCCCGTGACTGCGGCAGGAATTCGAGCAGCGGGGAGAGCGGGCTCTGCCGCCCGTCGGAGACCATGTCGTAGTCGTCCACCACGACGTGGAAGTCCGGGCCCTCCCACCAGTCGCGCTTCGCCAGCCTTTCCGCGGTGAGGTGGCGCGGCGGCCGCCGCTCGGCGAGCTTCTCGGCGAGCGCCTGGACGTACTCGCGCGCCGCGTCGGGGTCGCCCGCGTACGCGCCCAGGTGCTCCTGCGGCACCACGCCGAGCAGTGCGCGCCGGTAGTCGACGAGCACCAGGCGCACGTCGCGCGCGGACCTGCGCGCCACCAGGCCGTTCATCCAGGTACGCAGGAACGTGGACTTGCCGGAGCCCGAGTCGCCGAAGACCAGGAAGTGCGGTGAGGCGTCGGTGAGTTCGACCCGGACAGGGGCGAGGTCGCTCTCGCCGAGGCCGACGGGGACGCCCGGTGCGGCCGAGTCGTCGGGGATGCCGAGTTCCGCGACGGTGATCCGCTGCGGCAGCATGCGGATCGGGGCGGCCCGCGGCCCCTGCCAGGCGGCGGCCAGCTTCCCCAGCACCTCGTCCTGCGCATCGCCGAGCCCGGTCTCGCTGTCCATGCCGTCCAGCCGTGGCAGCGCGACCTGGTACTCGATGCCGGGCGGCGCCATGCCGCGCCCCGCGACCTTGCCCGCGCCGGCGAACCTGCGGGCGGCCTGCCGGCTGATCTCGGACTCGTTGGGGTCGTTCAGCCGCAGTTCCAGGCGCACGGAGATGCTGTCGCGCAGCGCCATCCGCAGGTCCGCCCAGCGGTTGGCGGTGAGCACCAGGTGCACTCCGACGCCCAGGCCCCGGTTGGCGATGTCGAGCACGGTGGCGTCGATGCCGTCGATCTCGCCGCGCGCGGCGCCCCAGTTGTCGATCAGCAGGAACAGGTCGGCGGTGTTGAGCCCGGCGGGCAGCCGGCCGGACGAGCGCTGCCGGCGGAACTCGGCGACCGAGTCGATCCCCATGTGCCGGAACAGCGCCTCGCGTTCGGCGATGAGCTGCATGACCTCGGCGAGCGCGCGGCGGGCGCGCGGCAGGTCGTGCCGGCCGGCCACGCCGCCGACGTGCGGGGCGCGTTCGAAGGGCTGGAGCGCGCCGCCGCCGAAGTCGAGGCAGAGGAACTGCGCCTGGCGCGGTGTGTGCGTGACCATCGCGGCGAGCAGCAGCGTCTTCAGGAAGGTGCTCTTGCCGGACTGCGGCGCGCCCACCACGATGAGGTGCCCGGACTGCGCGAAGTCGGCGGTGAGCGGCTGCTGCAGCTGGCGGACGGGGATGTCGGACACGCCCAGCGGTATCGCCAGGGTGCCGTGCTGCGGCCACCAGTCGGCCGCGAGGCCCCGGTCGGGTACGGAGGTGACCGGCCCGACAAGGGAGTCGAGCGACAGGGCGGGCGGCAGCGGCGGCAGCCACACCTGGTGGGCGGCCCGGCCGGCCCGGCACAGCCGCTCCACCATGACCGCCATCTCGGTCGGCCCGCCCACCAGTGGCCGCGGCCGCTCCCGCGGCTCGGCCGGCTTCTCCCTGGGCACCGTGCGCAGACCGAACTCCACCGGCGCGCCACCGGAGCCGGCGAGCGTCCCGCCGGCCCCTGCGGTGTACTCGTCACGGCTCGTGACGTGCGGCCCCGACACGTGCGCGACGCGGAAGCGCTCGAACAGGTCGTCGCCGACCTTGAGGTACGCCGAACCGGGGATCGCCGGCAGGTGGTACGCGTCCGGGGTGCCGATGACCACGCGCGACTCGGCGCTGGAGAACGTGCGCAGGCAGATCCGGTAGGACAGGTTGGCCTCCAGGCCGCGCAGCTTGCCCTCCTCCAGCTTCTGGGTGGCCAGCAGCAGATGCATGCCGAGGCTGCGGCCGACCCGGCCGATCTGCACGAAGAGCTCGATGAAGTCCGGCCGCCCGGACAGCAGTTCGCCGAACTCGTCGACGATGACCAGCAGATACGGCAGCGGTTCCAGCGGGCTGCCGTCCGGCGCCTTCTGTCCGGCCGCGCGCCGCAGCTGGTACTCGCGCACGGTGTCGACGTTGCCCGCGTCGCGCAGGATCTTCTGCCGCCGCTGCTGCTCGGCCACGAGCGCGTCGCGCACCCGGTCGACGAGCGCCATGTCGTCGACCAGGTTGGTGATCAGGCCGGCGACGTGCGGCAGTTGGGTGAGTCCGGCGAAGGTCGCGCCGCCCTTGAAGTCGACCAGCACGAAGCTGAGCTGGTCGGGCGAGTGGCGCGCGGCCAGGCCCGTGACGAGGGTGCGCAGCAGTTCGCTCTTGCCTGAGCCGGTCGCGCCGACCACCAGGCCGTGCGGGCCCATGCCGCCCTGCGCGGACTCCTTGAGGTCCAGGGCCAGCGGCCGGCCGTTGCCGTCGAAGCCGATCGGCAGCCGCAGCACGTCCTCGGCGTCGGCCTCGACCCACAGCGACTCGGGCTCGAAGGCGTCCAGGTCGCTGATGCCCAGCATCGACGGCAGCGACATGGTCCTGGCGAGGATCTCCTCGCCCTCGGAGGACAGCCGCAGCGGCGCGAGCTCCCGCGCGATGGCCTCGCACAGCGTGATCTCCGGCCAGTCGGCGAGCACGTCGGTGACCGCCGGGCGGCCCGCGGTGTCGGGCGTCTCGACCGACACCGCGCCCCCCGCCTCGACCCGCACCCGGACGTCGGCGCGCGTCGGCTCGTCCTCCTCGCGCTCGGCCAGGCAGATCACGGTGATCGCACTCGCCCGGCCCGCCTTGGCGAGAAGTTCCGCGGCCAGCGGGGTGCGTGCCCACGCGGAGCGCGGATCGTAGCCGTCGAGCACCACGACCAGCCGCTGCCGGGTGTCGGGGGCGCCCCGTTCGCCGAACGGCGAGCGGTGTGCCAGGTGCGCCCCGGCCGCGTCGAGGCGCTCGCGCAGGTGGTCGGCGATCAGCGGGAAGTTCTCGGCGACCAGCGTCGCCGCGCCGGCGTCGACCGCCGCGTCTCCCACCGCGTCGGACTCCTGCGCGTGCGGCAGCCATTTGGCCCAACTCCACATCGACGCCTCGCCGACCACGGCCACCGCGACGTCGTCCGGCGCGTGCAGCGTCGCCACCTGGCACAGCAGGGACCTGACCAGCCCCCGCGCCACCGCCCGCGGCCCCAGCACGCTGAGCACGCCGGCCTGGGCCAGGTCGACGACGGCGGGCTGGTTGCCGACGGTGGACATCGACGCCATCAGCCGGTCGGCGGCGGACTTGGCGCGCGGGTCGTACTCGACCGTCGGGTCGTTGCGGGTGGCCAGGCGGATGGGCGTGCTGAGCGGCGCGCGTCCCACGCCCACGCAGACGTGCAGGAAGTCGGGGTCGGTGCTGCGCCGCTCCCACACCCTGCGGTGCGCCTGGGTGATCGCCCACAGCCGGTACGGCGAGGGGTACGCCCACGCGGCCACCGCCCGCTGGTCGTCCGCGACCTGGCGGGCGACCCGGCGCACCTCCACGAGGTGGTCCAGGTAGAGGTCGCGCGCCCGCACCTTCTTCTTGCGCTGCTGGCCGCGCATCCGCATCCGTACGCCCACGGTGACGGTGAGGGTGAGCACCACGAAGCAGATGCCCAGCACGATGAGCGTGCGCCGTCCGATGATCATCATGTACGCGGCCATGCTCAGGCTGGACATGAGCGGCATGAGCAGCATCAGCCAGTTGGAGCTGTCCTTGCCGACGGGCTGCGGCGGCGCCGCGAGCTGCACCGGTTCCGCCGGCAGCGGCGGCGGGACGACCCGGGCCGGCCGGTGGAAGACGATTCTCGACATCAGTAGTGCTCTTTCTTCGCCGCTTGCGGGTGCGCCGCCGGCAGGTGCGTCACCGGTGCCGGCCCGGGTCGCCGGGACGGTGCGGGGGACGCGCGTCGGTCGTGAAGGCCGGCCATATCGGCCGTACGCCGGTCTGCGGGGCGTCGGCGCGCTGCCGCAGCCCGGCGAGGAGGTCGCTGAAGCCGTCCGTGACCTCGTTCATCCGCCGCACGCCGACCGCGCGCAGCGTGTCGAAGGCGTCGACGGCGGCGGCGAGGACCATGTCCGCGAGGCCCTCGGGGTCCTGCGGGTCGATCGCGGCCTGTTCGATGTGCAGCGCGATCAGCCGGCCCTCGTGCGAGACGGTCGCGGTGACCAGGCCGTTCCCGCCGTATCCGGTGGCCTCGAATCCTTCGAGTTCGGTGCGGGCGCTCGACAACTGCTCGGTCATGGCGCGCATGCGCGTCGCCAGCGTGTGCAGATCGGGCTCGTCGGGCACGTCTGACCCTCCTGTGGTCCGCGATGTGCGCCTCAGGTTAGGAAGGCGCCGCGAGACGTCCCAAGCCCCTTTATGAGCGCCACGCGGTGCGCCCGCCCGTCCACGAAGCGGGACGTTGCCGCCCGTGCGCGGGCCGGACATGCTGGGGACAGGCGTGCGGACGGGCGCTTCCCGCGTCTCCTCCGGAACGGAAGGAGGAACCGCATGAGCACGCACGACGCCGTGCACCCTGATCCCGACACGCTCGCCGCGTACGCACTCGGCGGGCTCGGCCCGGCGGAGGCCGAGACGTGCGAACGCCACCTGCGCGACTGCGGCGGCCCGTGCCGCTCGCAGCTGGCCGAACTGGCGGAGATCCGCGCCGTGCTGAGTCTCGTACACCCGTCGCTCGTGCTGGACGACCCCTCGCTCACCGGTGAACCGGGCACGGCGCAGACGGCCCCGGGGACGGCCGGCAGCCCCGCGGCGAGTGCGAGCCCCGGCACCGCGGCGGGCGCGAGCCCCGGCGCGGCCGCCGTGCCCACCGCCGGCCGCCCCGCCGCGCCGCCGCCGGCCCGCCTGCTGTCCCCGAGGCGCCGCCGTCCCTCGCGGTACGAGCGATACGCGCTGCCCGCGGCGGTCGCGGCCGCCGCGGTCGCCGTGGCCGTCCTGGCGCTGTGGAGGTTCGCCGGGGGAAGCACCCAGTCCCCGCGCACCGCCACCGCCTCCACACCGGCCGACGCGCTGGTGCTCGCCGGTCTCGACGGCCGGATAACCGCCACGATGTGGCTCGCGTCGGGCGCTTCGGGCAGCCGCTTCTCGCTGCACCTGGACCAGGCACCGGCCGACATGACCGTGCGGGTCGTCGCGGATCTGACGGACGGCACGGTACGCGGAGCGGGGCAGTGGAAGCTCCCGGCCGACGACAGCCGCGCCACGCTGGAGCTCGACGGCTCCGTCGCGGCGCCGGCTGCCGCGATCACCGACTTCCGCGTCGTCGACCCCGCCGGCGAGACGCTCGTGGCGCTGCGCATGCCGGCGCGCTGAGCCGCCGGGCCGACCGGAGCGCCCTCCCCCGATCCCGGGCCGTCCGCCCGCGGCACGGCCACCGGGTCCACCCGCCACCACCACCCACGCAACGAAAGGCCAGCAGAGCAGTCGATCATGGACAATGACACCGAAGGGCTCGTGTCCGCCTTCGCCAAAGCCGTCCGTCCCCACGACGACCCGGGACAGTCGGCGCGCCGCATGCTGACCGTCGGCACGGCGGGCGTCGCCGCCGTGGCCATGGCCGCGCTGATCTACGGCGTGTTCAACCACGGCTCCGACCACGATACGAAGCCCGAGGCCGTGAGCCCGGTCGCGACCGGCGGCCCCACGGCCGTCACCATGGTCGCCGGCCCCGGCTGCGAGACCTCGGGCACCACGTTCACCGCCGCAGCGGGGTCCCAGGTGTACGCCACCGGCGGGTACGCGGGCGCGGGCTGCCGCGGCCAGTACCTCGCCGTCCCGGTGTCGGGGACCGCCGGCCACTACGACAGCGATCGCATGACGCTGTGGACGTTCCGCTTCCCGACGCGCTACACCGCCTGCCAGGTCGAGACCTATGTGCCGAGCGACACGCAGGTCTCCCGGGTCGGCGGCGCGCCCGCGCAGTACTACGCCTACACCGCGCGCTACACCGCCGGCGCCGCCCTGAAGCCCTCGGCCGTCTACACCGTCTCCCAGGTGACGCTGCACGGACGGTGGGTCAAGGAGAAGAAGCCGGTCACGGCGCACGGCGGCGTGGTGACCGTGGCGCTGCTCGACGCCGGGAAGAACACGACCGCGAAGACCCACGACGCGCACGTGGCGGCCGGGCAGGTCCGGCTCACCTGCACGGCCGCGGCCGGGAACGGGAACGGGAACGGGAACGGGAACGGGAACGGGAAGAAGTAAGCACTCCGGTGGCCGCCGGGGAAGGTCCGGCGGCCACCGGTACGCCGGTCCGGGCCCCGGGGGTCAGACCGTGAGCACCCGCGGGCCCAGCAGGGCGTAGCGGTGCGCCTCCATGGTGGACAGGCCGGTGTCGGTCACGATCGCGTCGAAGTCGGCGACCCCCGCGAACCGGCAGACGCTGCCCACGCCGAACGTGCTGTGGTGGCCCACGAACACCCGGCGGCGTGAGACCCGCAGCGCCTCGGCCTTGACGTCGGCGGCCACCGGATCGGACGTGCTCACTCCGAACTCCCTGGTGATGCCGTGCGCCCCGATGAACGCCAGGTCGATGACCAGGCCCGACAGCATCTTGCACGCCCAGGGACCGACGGTGGACGGCGTCCGGGGCCGGACCCGGCCGCCGAGCAGCAGCACGCTGGTGTCGGTGGAGTCCGCGACGGCCGCGGCGGTGGCCAGGGACGCGGTCACCACGGTCAGCGGCCGGTCCTCCGGCAGGTGCGCGGCGATCAACTGCGGGGTGCGGCCCTCGTCCACGAACACCGTCTCCGCGTCGCCGAGCAGCCTGACCGCCTCGGCGGCGATCCGCCGCTCGTCGGCGGAGTGCGGGTCGGCGTCGTCGGACGGGTCCGTGTCGAACGCCGGGGTCTCCACCGGGTAGGCGCCGCCGTAGGTCCGGCGCACCAGGCCGAGGCGCTCCAGAGCTCCCAGGTCACGGCGGACGGTCTCCGGCGCGACCGCCAGGACGCCGGCGATGGCGGTGACCTTGACCCACCCCTGGTGGTGGACGTACGTGAGGATCTGCTGCCGGCGTTCCTCCGCCTGCATCATGCCACCTCGCCTTTCAGTCCTACGGTCGACGATGTGAACGGCCGCCCTGCGCGGGGCGGTCCGGGTGGCCGGCGGTCCACGGTGAGCGGTCCGCCGGCAGCGGTCCGCGGTCAGCGGGGCCGGTGCACGGGTGAGGGGAGCGGCAGCCGTGGCACGGTGGGCTCGTCGAGCAGCCCCCACTCGATGGCTATCCGGGTCAGGTCCGCCTTGTTGCCGACGTCGAGCTTTCCCCTGATGCGCTTGACGTAGGTGCTCACGGTCGCCTCGGTGAGTCCCATCCGGCGCGCGACCTGGCGGTGTGTCAGGCCGGTCGCCAGCCACCGCAGCGCCTCGGCCTCGCGCCGCCCGAGCACCGGCACCACGGCCACCGAGGGCCGGCACAGCTCGGTGCGCAGCTGGTCGGCCAGGCCCGGCGAGATGTGGAACCCGCCGCGGGCCACCGTCGTGACGGCCTGGAGCAGTTCGTCGTCCTCCGCGAGGCCGAGGACGCAGCCGTACGCGCCGGCCCGCAGCAGGTCGATCAGCCGGGGACCGTCGGGCGCGTCGAGCAGCACCAGCACCCGGCCGTGCGCGGCCAGGCCCGCCAGCGTCTCCATGTCCGTCTCGTCCGACCGCTGCGAGAGGCCGAACAGGATCACATCGGCGTGCGCCGCCCGCAGGTCGAGTTCCGACGGATCGGCGGCCGTGGCGACGACCCGCAGCGCGTCGCCGCCCGCGATGACCTTCTCCAGGCCGTGCCGCACCAGGTTGTGGGACGCGACGAGCACGACCCTGGCCCCCTTCGGCCGGTTCGCGGGGCCGTACGCGGCGTGCCCCGGCCTGCTCAGCGGGACCACTACCTCCTGCCGATCGTTCACGGCTGATCTCCCGGTTCCGTTCTCACCTGCGATGTCAGTGTTCCTACGAGGTGGGGGCCGCGGATCGTTCAACGCGACGCGTGACGTTCTCGGTGACTCGCCGCCGCCCCGGGCCCGCACAGCGCCGCACACCCCCGAACGGGGCCGTCACGTCCCTGAAGCGAGACGTTTCGCCGTCGCGGCGGGCTCGGCATGCTGAGGCGCGCGTACGGCCGCCGACCACCGGCCGGCACGAAAGGCGTGCGGACTTCGACGTAAAGGAGCGGACGGGTGAGCGACTCCCCCTCGGACGACCATCGCGGTTCCCTGCGCGGCGAGCAGTGGACGGGGGCGGCGCCGAGCCCCGTCCCGGCCCCGGCTCTCGCCCCCGACGCCGGCGGGACCACGGCGCCCCGGCCGCCGGACCCCGCCGAGCCGCGGGGCGCCGCCGCACCGGACGCCACCGCGGTGTCCGCCGCGATCCCGGCCGGCGCCGAACCACCGGAGGGCGCCGGACCAGCGGACGGCGCCGCAACCCCCGCCGACCCCACGCCGCCGAGCGGCACCCCGGCGCCCGCCGGCGCCGAACCGCCGGACGACGACGCCCGGCGCCGCCGGACCCGCTCGACCGTGGTCCTGGCGGGAGCCATGGGGCTTCTGGTGGTCGCGGGCGTGGTCATCGTCGCGACGGCGCCGCACTCCTCGTCCCCGGCGAGGCAGGTGCGCGACGTCGGTCTGGCCAGCGAGTCGCCGTCCAGCAACGCACTGGTCAAGGTGACGCAGCTGCCCGAAGCGTCGACGCCGAAGGCGGGACGCCGCGGCAGCAGCGCCAAGCCCTCGGCCGCGCTGCCGAAGGGCGCACCGCCGATCCTGACGAACCCCGTCATGCCCCACGTGCCGACCACCGGCTCGTCGCCCCTGTCCCACGCGGCCGTCGGAGTCCTGCCGGTGCCCCAGCGGCCGGTGGCCGGCTACTGGCCGCTCACCAACGGCACACCGACGTCGGCGGAGGACCTGGAGAACCAGCACGACGGCATTCCCTCGAACGTGAGGTTCAGCCAGGGCTGCACCAACTTCAACGGCACCGACAGCCAGATCACCACGGACGGGCCCGTGCTCAAGACGGGTCCCGGGCAGAGCTTCACGGTCGCCGTGTCGGTGTACGCCGTCAAGACCGACAGGACCACGACCTTCGTCGCCCAGGACGGCGCCACGAACAGCGCCTTCTACCTGCAGTACATCCAGTCGGTCCAGCGCTGGGCGTTCAGCCGGGTGCTCAGCGACACCCCGAACCCCGTGCCGGTGCAGGCCACGTCCTTCAGCGCGCCGCAGTGGATGGCCTGGACCCGGCTGGTCGGCGTGTACAACGGCTCCACCCAGCAGCTGCGGCTCTACGTCAACGGCGTCCCGCAGGGCACCGCGACCGACGCCTCGCCCTTCGGCAGCAACGGCCCGCTGACCATGGGCCGCGCGAAATACGACAGCAAGCCGGCCGACTGGTACAACGGCTCGCTCAACCGCGTCGAGGTCTTCCAGGAGGCGCTCACCGCGGCGCAGGTCAAGGCGCTGAACTGAGAGTCCGTCAGCTGACGTACCGCCGTACCGTCCGACCGACTCCGGTCGAGAACCAGAAATGTGAGCAAGCAGGCCGATGCCTCTCTTCGACGTGGTCGGCCGGGTCGAGTACCCGCTGGAGTGGGCGGGCGTCTTCGCCTTCGCCCTGACCGGCGCACTGCTGGCCGTCGGCAAGGACTTCGACGTCTTCGGAACCATCGCCATGGCCGAACTGGCGGGCCTCGGTGGAGGGTTGCTGCGTGATCTGGTGCTGGGCGTGCGTCCCGTCGCCTTCACGGACAGCGGCTACTACACGGCAGCCGCCGTGGCCGGCCTGATCGTGTTCTTCTGCGCGGGGCCGAGACGCTACGAACGCCTCTGCGACGTCCTCGACGCGGCCGCCCTGGGGCTCGCCAGCACGACCGGCACGATCAAGTGCCTCGCCCACGGGCTCGGGCCGGCGCCCGCCGTGGCCCTGGGCATCTGCACCGCGGCGGGCGGCGGCTGCCTCAGCAACATCCTGGCGCGGGAGATCCCGCCCACCTTCCGCTGGGACCACGACCTCTACATGCTGCCCGCGTTCGTCGGCGCCGGCTCCGTGGCCGGCCTCTACGCGCTGCGCGAGCTGTCCGTGGCGACGGCCGTCGGGGCGTCGGTCACGGCGTTCGGCCTGCGCCTGCTGTCCATGCACTACCGGTGGCGCACGCCCCGCTCACGCGCGTGGCGGCGCATGTCCGGCGCGCGGCACCCGTCGGCCGAGCGGCGACTGCCGGAGGCCGAGGAGTCCGTGACGCTGCGCCTCCCCGTCCCCGTCCCGCACTACGGGCGGCCAGGGCACCCCC
>JAJSZB010000093.1:0-19774 GCA_050613715.1 Streptomyces sp. IBSBF 3018 | reverse complement strand
ATGTTCCGGCTGGACGACCGCGGGAGGCCGGCGGGGGCCGGGCGGGGGGAGCCGGGAGCGTTCATCTGCGCCGCCTTCTTCTCATCGGGCCTCGCCACGCTTCTCAGCGGGCTTTATCGCGCTTGGTTGACTGCCGTCATGAACACGTTACGCTGAAACGGTCCGCTTTCAGGTGCCGACGAGGGGCTCTGCCGCCATGGACCTGGACGTATCGCCGCCGTCAGCCCATGTGGACACCTTCACGCGCGACCACCTGCCGCCGCCGGAGCTGTGGCCCCGGCTGGAGAACATCCCGCCCTACCCCGAACGGCTCAACTGCGCCACCGAGTTGCTGGCCGGCGGTCCGGCCGGCGCCCCCTGCCTGCGCACCCCCGGCGGCGAGTGCTGGTCCTACGGCGAGCTGCGCGAGACCGTCGCGCGCATCGCGCACGTGCTGACCGGGCCGATGGGCGTGGTGCCGGGCAACCGTGTGCTGCTGCGCGGCCCGACCACGCCGTGGCTGGTGGCCTGCTGGCTCGCGGTGCTCCAGGCGGGCGCCGTCGCGGTCACCGTGCTGGCCGCGCAGCGCGCCCGCGAGCTGGCCGAGGTGTGCCGGATCGCCGAGGTGCGGCACGCGCTGTGCGACCACCGCTGCACCGAGGACCTGGTCGCGGCCGGGGTGCCGGGCCTGAGGATGCTCGCGTACGGCGGGCCCGGCCCGGACGACCTGCTGCGGCTGGCCGAGGAGCGGCCGCCGTCGTACGACCCGGTGCCGACCGCCGCCGAGGACGTGGCGCTGATCGCGTTCACCTCGGGCACCACCGGGCGGCCCAAGGGCTGCCTGCACTTCCACCGCGACGTGCTGGCCGTCGCCGACACCTTCTCCGCGCAGGTGCTGCGGCCCGAGCCGGCCGACGTGTTCACCGGCAGCCCGCCGCTGGGCTTCACCTTCGGCCTCGGCGGCCTGGTGGTCTTCCCGATGCGGGCCGGCGCGTCCACGCTGCTGCTGGAGAAGGCCGGCCCCGCCGAGCTGCTGCGGGCGGTCGCGGAGCACGGGGTCAGCGTGCTGTTCACCGCGCCGACCGCGTACCGGGCGATGCTCGGCGACCCCGGTCCGCACGACCTGTCCAGCCTGCGGCGCTGCGTCTCGGCCGGCGAGAATCTGCCCGCGGTGACCTGGCAGGACTGGTACGACAGGACCGGGCTGCGGCTGATCAACGGCATCGGGTCGACCGAGATGCTGCACATCTTCATCTCCGGCGCCGACGCCGAGGCGCGCCCGGGCGCCACCGGCCGGCCGGTGCCCGGCTACCGCGCGCAGGTGGTCGACGCGGCGATGCGCCCGGTCCCGGACGGCGAACCGGGGCTGCTCGCCGTGCGCGGCCCGACCGGCTGCCGCTACCTCGCCGACGACCGGCAGACCGAGTACGTGCGCGACGGCTGGAACGTCACCGGCGACACCTACGTCCGCGACCTGGACGGCAGGTTCCGCTATGTGGCCCGGGCCGACGACATGATCATCTCCGCGGGCTACAACATCGCGGGCCCCGAGGTCGAGGAGGCCCTGCTGCGCCACCCGGACGTCCGCGAGGCCGCGGTGATCGGCGTCCCGGACGAGGAGCGCGGCCATGTCGTACGCGCCTTCGTGGTGCTGCGCGAGGGCGTCGCGGACGGCGAGGCGACGGCGCGGCGGCTGCGGGACTTCACCAAGAGCGTGATCGTGCCGTACAAGTGCCCGCGCGAGATCCGCTTCCTGCCGGAGATGCCGCGGACCCCGACCGGCAAGCTGCAACGGTTCCGGTTGCGTGACATAAAGTGATCGTGTGACCGCAGAACACGGCGTGGACGAGCCGCAGCCGTACACCCCCGGCTCGCTGATCCTCAGCTTCTACGGCGCCTACGGCCGCTCGGAACTGGGCGGCGACGTCCCGGTGTCGGTGCTGATCCGGACGATGGCCGCGGCCGGCGCGGACGCGCCGTCGGTGCGCTCGGCGGTGTCCCGGCTCAAGCGCCGCGGGCTGCTGGTGCCGACGCGGACCGGCGGCGCGGCGGCCTACGGGCTGTCCGCCGGCGCGCGGCAGCTGCTCGCGGACGGCGACGGGCGCATCTACGGCGGCGGCACGCGCGCGGAGGGCGACTGGCTGCTCGTGGTCTTCTCGGTGCCGGAGTCGCAGCGGCAGAAGCGGCACCTGCTGCGCTCCCGGCTGGCCGGGCTCGGCTTCGGCTCCGCCGCGCCCGGCGTGTGGATCGCGCCCGGCGCGCTCTACGAGGAGACCCGGCACGCCCTGGACCGGCTGGGACTGGCCTCCTACGTCGACCTGTTCCGCGGCGCGCACACCGGTTTCACCCCCACCGCGCAGGCGCTGCGCCGCTGGTGGGACCTGGACGCGCTGGCCGCGCTGCACCGCGGGTTCCTGGCGGCGCACGAGCCGGTGCTGGAACGGTGGGAGGCCGCGGAGGGGGCGGGCGCGGGAGGCGCGGGCGCGTCGGGGAGCGGTGGTGCGGGCGCGGGAGGCGCAGGCGCAGGAAGCACAGGCGCAGGAAGCGCAGGCGCAGGAGGCACGGGCGCGGACGCGGGCGGGGCGGACGGCCGCGGCGCCGGGGCGTTCGCGGACTATCTGCGGGCGCTGGACTCCTGGCGCAGGCTCCCCTACGCCGACCCGGGGCTGCCCGCGTCGCTGCTGCCCGCCGACTGGCCGGGGGCCCGGTCCGCCGCGGTCTTCGGACGGCTGCACGAGCTGCTGCGGGACCGCGGCGCGGCCTACGTACGCGAGCAGGCACGGGGACAGGCACGCGCGGCGTGAGACGGCGCCGCCCGATGCCACCGCCCGGGCCTCACGCGTCCAGGCTGAGGCGGGGCTTGGGCGCGTCGGTCCTGCCGGTCGGCGGCGGGCGGCGGCCGGCCGCGTAGGGCGCGGGCCAGGGCGCGGCGGGGCCCTCGTAGGACTGCTCGGCGGCGGCGTGCAGCGTCCAGTGCGGGTCGTACAGGTGCGGCCTGGCCAGCGCGCACAGGTCGGCGCGCCCGGCCAGGATCAGGGAGTTGACGTCGTCCCACGAGGAGATCGCGCCGACGGCGATCACCGGCATCCCGGTCTCGTTGCGGATCCGGTCGGCGTACGGGGTCTGGTACGAGCGGCCGTACGCGGGCGTCTCGTCGGGGACGACCTGGCCGGTGGACACGTCGACCGCGTCGGCGCCGTGCGCGGCGAGCGCACGGGCGACCGTGACCGCGTCGTCCCCGGTGGTGCCGCCCGGCGCCCAGTCGGTGGCCGAGATCCGCACGGTCAGCGGGCGGTCGTCCGGCCACACCTGCCGTACCGCGTCGAGGACTTCGAGCGGGTAGCGCAGCCGGCCGGCCAGGTCGCCGCCGTAGCGGTCGGTGCGCCGGTTGGTCAGCGGGGACAGGAAGGAGGAGAGCAGGTAGCCGTGCGCGCAGTGCAGTTCGAGCAGGTCGAAGCCGGCCCGGGCGCCGCGGGCTGCGGCGGCCGCGAACTGCTCCCGGATCTCGGCGAGTCCGGCCTCGTCCAGCGCGTGCGGCACCTGGTTGACGCCGGGGCGGTACGGCAGCGGCGAGGGCGCGCTGACCGGCCAGTTGCCGTGCGGCAGCGGCTGGTCGATGCCCTCCCACATCAGGCGGGTGGAGCCCTTGCGGCCGCTGTGGCCGAGTTGCAGTCCGATCGCGGGACCAGGACCGGGAGTGGGCCCGGGACCAGGACCGGGAGTGGGCCCGGGGCCCGTGCGGCCGCTCGCATCGGCTCCGGGGCCGTGACCGGAGCCGCCGCCGGCGCTCGCGGCGTGCACGAAGTCGGTGACGCGCCGCCACGCCGCCTCCTGCTCGTCCGACCACAGGCCGGTGCAGCCTGGGGTGATGCGGCCCTGCGGGCTGACGCAGACCATCTCGGTCATCACCAGCCCGGCGCCGCCGAGGGCCCGCGCGCCCAGGTGGACGAGGTGGAAGTCGCCGGGGACGCCGTCGCGCGCCACGTACATGTCCATCGGGGAGACCACGACGCGGTTGCGCAGGGTCAGCCCGCGCAGGGTGAAGGGCGTGAACATCGGCGGGGTGCCGGGCGGCGCCCCGAAGTCCCGCTCGACGGCGTCGGTGAACTCCCGGTCGCGCAGCCGCAGATTGCCGTGCGTCACGCGGCGGCTTCGGGTCAGCAGGTTGAACGCGAACTGCGGGGCCGGCTGGTCGAGGTAGCCGCCGAGCCGCTCGAACCACTCCAGGCTGGCCAGCGCGGCCCGCTGGGTGCTGGCCACCACCGGCCGCCGTTCGGCTTCGTACGCCTCCAACGCGCTTTCGACGTCCGGCTGTTCGCGCAGCGACGCGGCGAGCGCGAGGGCGTCCTCCATGGCGAGCTTGGTGCCCGAGCCGATGGAGAAGTGCGCGGTGTGCGCCGCGTCGCCGAGCAGGACCGTACGGCCGTGCCGCCAGCGGTCGTTGACCACGGTGGTGAAGTGCTGCCAGCGCGACCGGTTGCCGTGCAGCGGCCGGCCGCCGAGCACCTCGGCGAAGAGCTTCTCGCAGGCGGCGACCGACTCCGCCTCGTCCATCGCGTCGAACCCGGCCCGCCCCCACACCTGTCGGGTCATCTCCACGATGAAGGTCGCGGCGTCCGCGCGGTACGGGTACAGGTGCGCCTGCATCACCCCGTACGGCGTCTCCACGATCTCGAACCGGAAGGCGTCCAGGGCGAGTTCGGCCGACAGCCAGATGTAGCGGCAGTCGTGCGCGGTCAGCCGGGGGCCGAAGGCGTCGGCGTGCGCGGCGCGGGTGGCGCTGTGCGCGCCGTCCGCGGCGATCACCAGGTCGTGCCCCGCGGCGAGTTCGGCGGCGGGCGGGGCCGCGGTGCGGGTCCTGACGTCCACGCCGAGGTCGAGGCAGCGGTCGCGCAGCAGCGCCAGCAGCCGGCGCCGGTCCAGCGCGGCGAAGCCGTGGCCGCCGGAGCGGGTGGTGCGGCCGCGGTGCCGGATGTCGATGGCGTCCCAGCGGACGAACTCCCGTTCCACGGCGGCGTGCACGACCGGGTCGGCGGCCGCGATGCCGCCGAGCGTCTCGTCGGAGAAGACCACGCCGAAGCCGAAGCTGTCCTCGGGCGCGCCGCGCTCCCACACGGTGATCCGGCGTGCGGGGTCGAGGCGTCGGAGCAGCGCGGCGGCGTAGAGGCCGCCGGGGCCGCCGCCGATGACGGCGACGCGCGCGCCGGGGCCGGACGCACCCGGGGACGCCACGGTCAGCGGCCCTTCCACCGCGGCGGGCGCCTGCCGGTGAACGCGGCGTGGAACTCCGCGTAGTCCTCGCCGGTCATCAGCAGCGCCTGCGTCGCGGCGTCCATCTCCACCGACGCGGCCAGCGGCATGTCGAGTTCGGCGGTGAGCAGGGCCTTGGTCTGGGCGTGCGCGAGCGCCGGGCCGTCGGCGAGCCGGCGGGCGAGCGCGGCGGCGGCCTTGTCCGCGCCGCCTTCGGGCGCGGTGAAGCTGACCAGGCCGATCCGCTCGGCCTCGGCGGCGTCCACGGTCTCGCCGAGCATCAGCAGCCGGGTGGCGTGGCCGAGGCCGACCACCCGCGGCAGCAGATAGGCCGCGCCCATGTCCGCGCCGGACAGGCCGACCCGGGTGAAGAGGAAGGCGAAGCGGGCGTCGGGCTCGGCGATCCGGAAGTCCGCGGCCAGCGCGAGGACCGCCCCGGCGCCCGCGGCGACCCCGTGCACCGCCGCGACCACCGGGAACGGGGCCTCTCGCACGGCCCGCACCACCTGGCCGGTCATCCGGGTGAAGTCGAGCAGCTCCCCCGCGCCCATCGCGAGGGTGGCGCCGATGATCTCCTCGACGTCGCCGCCCGAGCAGAACCCGCGGCCCGCCCCGGCCAGCACCAGCGCGCGCGTCCTGCCCTCGCGGGCCAGTTCGGCGAGCAGGTCGCGCAGATCGGCGTAGGCGCCGAAGGTCAGCGCGTTCAGCCGGTCCGGGCGGTCGAGCGTGACGGTGGCGACGCCGTCGTCGCGCTCCAGGCGCAGATGGCGCCAGTGGGGCGTCGGGCTCGCGGAGCTGGGATGCGGACTCATGGCGCGGCCTCCTCCGCATCGACGGTATCACTCGTTCGTGACCGTCGTCACCAACGCGACACAGGGAGGCGGTCGCGCGCTCAGCCGGCCAGGGTCGCCACCAGGATCGCCTTGATCGTGTGCATCCGGTTCTCCGCCTGGTCGAAGACGACGGACCGCTCCGACTCGAAGACCTCGTCCGAGACCTCCAGGAACTCCAGGCCGTGCCGGGCGTGGATCTCCCGGCCGACGCCGGTGCCCAGGTCGTGGAACGCCGGCAGGCAGTGCAGGAAGGTGACCGCCGGGTTGCCGGTGGCGCGCAGCACGTCGGCGGTCACCGCGTACGGCTTGAGCAGCGCGATCCGCTCGTCCCAGACCTCCTTGGGCTCGCCCATGGACACCCACACGTCGGTGTGCACGTGGTCCACGGCCGCCACCGCCTCGGCCACGTCGTGGGTGAGCGTGATCCGCGCCCCCGAGGCGTCGGCCAGCCGGCGGGCCTCGGCGATCACCATGGCGTCGGGCCACAGCCCCTCGGGCGCGCCGATCCGCACGTCCATGCCCAGCAGCGCGCCGGTGACCAGCAGCGAGTTGCCCATGTTGGAGCGGGCGTCGCCGAGGTAGGCGTAGGAGATCTCGGCGAGGGGCTTCGGGTTGTGCTCGGTCATGGTGAGCACGTCGGCGAGCATCTGGGTGGGGTGCCACTCGTCGGTCAGCCCGTTCCACACCGGCACCCCGGCGTGCGCGGCCAGTTCCTCGACCACCGCCTGGCCGTGGCCGCGGTACTCGATGCCGTCGAACATCCGGCCCAGCACCCGCGCGGTGTCCCTGACCGACTCCTTGTGGCCGATCTGCGAGCCCGAGGGGTCGAGGTAGGTGGTGTGCGCGCCCTGGTCGGCGGCGGCGACCTCGAAGGAGCAGCGGGTCCTGGTCGAGGTCTTCTCGAAGATCAGCGCGATGTTGCGGCCGCTCAGCCGCGGCACCTCGGCGCCGGCCTTCTTGGCCGCCTTCAGCTCGGCGGCCAGCGCCACCAGGTGGCCGAACTCCTCCGCGGTGAAGTCCAGTTCCTTGAGGAAGTGCCGGCCCTTGAGGTCGACGGCCATGCGAAGCTCCTAGATCGAGTGCTGCGACGTACCGGCGGCGTACCGGTGTGGCACCGGCCAGCCGAGTGGAAGTCTATACGATCATCGGCATGCTTATACAGGCCGCGGGCGCACTTCGGATGTGCCTCACACCGCGTCGCGCTCGACGGGACAGCTCATGCAGCGCGGGCCGCCGCGGCCCCGGCCCAGTTCGCTGCCGGGGATCTCGATCACCTCGATGCCGCGCTTGCGCAGGAACGTGTTGGTCGTCGCGTTGCGCTCGTAGGCCACCACCACGCCCGGCTCCACGGCGAGCACGTTGCAGCCGTCGTCCCACTGCTCGCGCTCGGCGGCGTGCACGTCCTGCGTGGCGGTGAGCACGGTGATCGTGTCCAGGCCGAGCGCCGCGGCGATGGCCCGGTGCATGTGCTCCGGCGGATGGTCGGTCACCTTCAGGTCGCCCTCCTCGGCGCCCGGCTCGATGGTGTACGAACGCAGCATGCCCAGCCCCGCGTACTGGGTGAAGGTGTCGCCGTCGACCATCGTCATCACGGTGTCCAGGTGCATGAACGCCCGTCGCTTGGGCATGTCCAGCGCCACGATGGTCCGCGCCGAGCCCGCCGCGAACAGGCCGCGGGCCAGCATCTCCACGGCCTGCGGCGTGGTGCGCTCGCTCATCCCGATCAGCACCGCGCCCCGGCCGATCACCAGCACGTCGCCGCCCTCGATGGTCGACGGGTACGCGCTCTGCCCCTCGGACCACACATGGAAGCCGCCGCCGGCGAACAGCGGGTGGTGCCGGTAGATCGCCTCGAAGTGCACGGTCTCGCGCTGCCGGGCCGGCCAGCGCATCGCGTTGATCGACACCCCGTCGTACACCCACGCCGAGGTGTCCCGGGTGAACAGGTGGTTGGGCAGCGGGCTGAGCAGGAAGTCGTCCAGGTCCATGGCGTGGAAGAGGACCGAGACCGGCTCGGCGAAGCGCTCCAGGAACTCCCGCTTGGTCATCCCGCCGACCAGCGCCTCCGCCAGCTCGGCCGGGTCCAGCTCGTCGAAGGCGGCCCGCAGGTGGCCGGTGGCCAGCGGGCCGTACTCCTTCTCGTCGAACACCCGGTCCAGCACCAGCCTCCGGGCCGCGGGCAGCGCGAGCGTCTCGGCCAGCAGGTCGCCGAACAGGTGCACCTGCACGCCCCGGTCGCGCAGCACGTCCGCGAACCCGTCGTGCTCGGCCCGCGCCCGCCGCACCCACAGCAGGTCGTCGAAGAGCAGCGCGTCCTTGTTGGTCGGGGTCAGGCGCTTCAGTTCCAGATCCGGCCGGTGCAGGATGACGCTGCGCAGCCGGCCGGTCTCGGAGTCGACGTGGAATCCCATGAGACCAGACCTTCCCATTTTTCCGCCGCCACGCGCCCGGCCCCGCGGGGGGCGGGCCGGACGCGACGGGAATCACAGCCGGGGGCCGGCGGCCGGGCGGCTCGGTCGCCGGGACGGTCCGGGCGGCAGGCTCGGCGGTCTGGGTAGCGGGCCCGGCGCTGAGCCGCCCGGGAGCAGGCCCGGCGCGGGGCGGCTCCGCGCCGAGGCGGCTCAGAGCCGGGGGTCGACCGGCTCGGACTCCAGCGCGAGGACCGCGAACACCGCCTCGTGCACGCGCCACAGCGGCTCGCCCGCCGCCAGGCGGTCCAGCGCCTCCAGGCCGAGCGCGTACTCGCGCAGCGCCAGCGACCGTTTGTGGCCGAGCGCCCGCGCCCGCAGCCGCGCCAGGTGCTCGGGCCGGGTGTACTCCGGACCGTAGATGATCCGCAGATACTCCCGGCCGCGGCACTTGATGCCCGGCTGCACCAGCCGGCCGCCCTCGTCGCGCACCTGCGCGCCCAGCGGCTTGACCACCATGCCCTCGCCGCCGGCCTCCGTCGCCTCCAGCCACCACCGCACGCCCGCCTCGACCGACGCCTCGTCCGAGGTGTCGACCATCAGCCGGCCGGTGCGCTGGAGCAGGCCGCCCGGACGCCCGTGGCCGGCGCCGCCCGTGCCGCCGGCGTCCCCCGCCGCATCCGTACTGCCCGCAGTGTCCGTGCCGCCCGCAGTGTCCGTGCCGCCCGTGCCACCCGCCGCGTCCGCGTCGACGAGCCGGTCGATCAGCTCCAGCTGCCGGTCGTGCGGGAGCCCGGCCAGGCTCGCGCCCTCGGCCGCGAGGAGCTGGAACGGCGCGAGCCGCACCCCGTCGAGCCCGTCGGTGGTCCAGCAGTAGCGGCGGTAGGCGTCGGTGAACGCCCCCGCGTCTGCGGCCCGTTCGCGCTGCCGGGCGAGCAGCCCGCTGACGTCCGCGCCGCGCGCCGCCGCGGCCTCAAGCGCGGCCAGTGCGGGCGGGAACACCGCGCCCGCCGCCGCGCCGACCGCCGCGTACTGCTTGCGCAGCAGCCCCGACGCCTTCAGCGACCATGGCAGCAGTTCCGCGTCCAGCAGCAGCCAGCCGGTGTCCAGCTCGTCCCACAGGCCGGCCGCGCCGACCGCGGCACGCAGCCGCGCGAGGAACTCCTCGGTCACCGCGGGGTCGTCGAAGAACGGCCGCCCAGTGCGGGTGTGCAGCGCGCCGGTGACGCCCTCGACGCCGAACCGCTCCTTCGCCACCGCCTCGTCGCGGCACACCAGCGCCACCGCCCGCGAGCCCATGTGCTTCTCCTCGCACACGACGTGGCGCACGCCGCTCTCGCGGAACGCGGCGAACGCCTCCCGCGGGTGCTCCAGGTAGCCCTCGGTCTGCGAGGTCGCGCACGGTGCCATGGTCGGCGGCAGGTAGGCCAGCAGCCGCGGGTCCACGGCGAAACGGCTCATGACCTCAAGCGCCGCCGCAGCGTTCTCCTCGCGCACCGCGAGCCGGCCCATCCGCGACGTCTCCACGATGCGGCGGCCCGTCACGTCGGCCAGGTCCAGCGGCCGGCCCTCCCGGCCGCCGGGCGCCTGCGTCCGGAGCGGGCGGACCGGCTCGTACCAGACCCGCTCGGCCGGGACGTCGACGATCTCGCGCTCCGGCCAGCGCAGCGCGGTCAGCCTGCCGCCGAACACCGCGCCGGTGTCCAGGCAGATCGTGTTGTTCAGCCACGAGGCGGTGGGCACCGGCGTGTGGCCGTAGACGACGGCGGCTCGGCCGCGGTAGTCCTCGGCCCACGGGTAGCGCACCGGCAGGCCGAACTCGTCGCTCTCGCCGGTCGTCTCCCCGTACAGCGCGTGCGAGCGCACCCGTCCCGAGGTGCGGCCGTGGTACTTCTCCGGCAGGCCGGCATGGCACACCACGAGCCGGCCGCCGTCCAGCACATAGTGGCTGACCAGGCCCTCCACGAAGGTCCGCACCCGGCCGCGGAACGCCGGGTCGGCCTCGTGCTCGCGCTCCAGCTGCTCGACGGTCTCGGCGAGGCCGTGGGTGTGCTGGACCTGGCGGCCCTTCAGCCAGCGGCCGAGCTTGTTCTCGTGGTTGCCCGGCACGCACAGCGCCGAGCCGGCCTCGACCATCGCCATCACCCGGCGCAGCACGCCGGGGCTGTCCGGGCCGCGGTCGACCAGGTCGCCGACGAAGACGGCGGTACGGCCCTGCGGGTGCACGCGCGCGCCCAGCGGGGTGCCGGGCGCGCGGCGCGGGGCGTCACCGGCGGCCGGGGTTGCCGGGTTTGCCGGAGTTGCCGGGGTGGGCGCGGGCGGTGCGAGCTGTGCGGGCTGTGCGACCTGTGCAGGCTGCTCGACGTAGCCGAGGCGGTCGAGCAGCGCCTCCAGCTCGGACGCGCAGCCGTGCACGTCGCCGATGATGTCGAACGGGCCGGTCAGGTGCGCCAGGTCGTTGTAACGCCGCTCGGTGACGATCCGCGCGGCGTCGATCTGCGCGACGCCGCGCAGCACGTGCACCTTGCGGAAACCCTCGCGCTCCAGACCCCGCAGCGAGCGGCGCAGCTCGCGCTGGTGGCGCTGGACGACGTGGCGCGGCAGCGCGGCCCGGTCCGGGCGCGTGGCATTGCGCTCCACGCACACCTGCTCGGGGACGTCCAGGACGATCGCGATGGGCAGCACGTCGTGCTCGCGCGCCAGCTTGATCAGCTGGGCGCGGGCCTCGCGCTGCACGCTGGTGGCGTCGACGACGGTACGGCGGCCCGCCGCGAGCCGCTTGCCCGCGATGTAGTGCAGCACGTCGAACGCGTCCGACGTCGCGCTCTGGTCGTTCTCGTCGTCGCTGACCAGGCCCCGGCAGAAGTCCGAGGAGATGATCTCGGTGGGCTTGAAGTGGCGTGCGGCGAACGTGGACTTGCCCGAACCCGTCGCACCGATCAGCACCACCAGGGACAGGTCGGTCACGGCCAGCGTGCGCGCCGCGCCCTCCGCCTCCGTGTCGGTCCCGGTCTCCGTGCCGGTCTCCGTCTCGGTCATGCCGTCTCCTCCCCGCTCTCGTCGTCCGGGCCGTCGTTGCCGGTGCGGCCGTCGTTCCCACCGGTGTCGTCCGCCGTCCGGGCCTCCGCGTCGCCGCGGGTGAAGACGGCCATCTGGGTGGGCGGGCCGACCTCGGGGTCGTCGGGGCCGACCGGCCCGAACCGGACGGCGTAACCGTGCAGCGCGGCCGTCTGCCGCGCCCAGTCGGCGAACTGCGCGCGGGTCCACTCGAACCGGTGGTCGGCGTGCCGGACATGGCCGTGCGGCAGCGTCTCCCAGCGCACGTTGTACTCGACGTTCGGCGTGGTCACGACCACCGTGCCGGGCCGGGCGGCGCCGAACACCGCGTACTCCAGCGCGGGCAGCCGGGGCACGTCGACGTGCTCGATCACCTCGCTCAGCACGGCCGCGTCATAGCCCTTCAGCCGGGCGTCGGTGTACGTCAGCGCTCCCTGGACCAGCGACACCCGGGACGCCTGCCGCTCCCCCATCCGGTCCAGCCGCAGCCGCCGGGCGGCGATGTCCAGGGCGCGGGCCGACACGTCCACGCCGACGATCTCGGTGAACCGCGGCTCCTTGACCATCGCCGCGACCAACTGCCCCTGCCCGCAGCCGAGGTCGAGCACCCGGGCCGCGCCCGCCTCGCGCAGCACGCCCAGGATCGCCTCGCGACGCCGCACCGCCAGCGGGGCCGGCCGCTCCGGCTCCTCGTCCGGCGTCTCCGGCGCGACCGCGTTGTCCAGCTCCTCCACCTCGATGTCGTCGGCGTCCGCGAGCCGGGCCAGCTCCAGCCGCTCCATCGCCTGACGGGTCAGCGACCAGCGCCGGGACAGGTACCGGCTGGTGATCAGCTTCTGCTCCGGATGACCGGGCAGCCACCCCTCGCCGAACCGCAGCAGCTTGTCGACCTCGTCGGCCGACACCCAGTAGTGCTTGGCGTCGTCCAGCACCGGCAGCAGCACATACAGGTGGCGCAGCGCGTCGGCCAGCCGCAGCTCACCCTCCAGCACCAGCCGTACGTACCGCGACTCGCCCCACTGCGGGAACTGCTCGTCCAGCGGCACCGGTTCGGCCGCGACCCGCCAGCCGAGCGGCTCGAACAGCCGCTCCACCAGCGCCGGCCCGCCGCGCGCGGGGAGCGCGGGCACCTCCACCCGCAGCGGCAGCGGCGCGGCGGCCCGCTCGGGCATCGTGCGGCACTCGCCGCGCAACGCCGAGGAGAACACCGTCCGCAGCGCCACCGCGAACAGCGACGACGCCGCGTACGGCCGGTCGTTGACGTACTGCGCCAGCGCCGCGTCCGGCGCCCCGCCCCGGCCCTTGGTCCGCCCGCGCCGCACCAGCGCCGGCGGATCGACCTCCAGCAGCAGCGCCGCTGTCGTCCGCTCCGGCGTCGCCTCGGGGTAGAACACGTGGGCGTCCCCGTAGGACGTCGAGAACGCCTGGGCCCGGTCCGGGTGCTTGTGCAGCAGGAACCCCAGGTCCGTCGCCGGTCCTGCCGCGTCGCGGGTGGTGGAGATCGTCATGAACACCCGCCGAGTATCCCCGGCCCCCGCCACCCCCGGCCACGACTTTTCCCGGAGCGCGGCTGCCCCCGGGGACGCAGCCCTTCTCGGGCACACAGCCCTTCGCAGGGGGTGCGGCGCCACGCGGCAGAACGGGAGGCGGCCGGCACCACCACGAGCCGCGGCCTTCCGTCAGGGGCGCAACGCCCTGGCGACCGCGGCGATCGCCGGCGGGCCGATCCGGCAGCAGCCGCCGATGATCCGTGCGCCCTGCTCCCGCCACCGGACGGCATGGCCGGCGAGCCCCGCGGGATCTGCGGCGGATCCCGTCCAGGCACGGGCGGCCGGGTCCCAGCCCTCGCCGCTGTTGGGGTAGACCACGACGGGCTTGCCGGTGACCCGCGCGGCGAGCGGCACCGCCGCGTCGGCGTCCTGCGGGCTGCAGCAGTTGACGCCCACGGCCACCACGTCCTCCCGGCCCGCGGCCACCGCGAACGCCTCGGCGAGCGGCTGCCCGGCGCGGGTGCGGTCACCGGCCACGGTGTACGACAGCCACACCGGGACGCCGCACCCTTCCGCGGCCCGCAGCATCGCCTCCGCCTCGTCCACGTCCGGCACGGTCTCCAGCGCGAGGACGTCGGGTCCGGCCTCCGCCAGCGCCTCGATCCTCGGCCGGTGGAACGCCGCCAGCTCCCGCACGCTCAGCCCGTACCGCCCCCGATACTCGCTGCCGTCCGCGAGCATCGCGCCGTACGGCCCCACCGACGCCGCGACCCGCACACCGGCCCCTGACCCCGCCGCCGGCACGCCTGACCCTGCCCCTGGCCCTGACGCCCGCACGCCGGACCCGGCCGTGGTCACCCGGCCGCCCGAGCCGGCCGCGCCCGTCCGCAAGCCGTCCTCGGGTCCGGCCCCGGCCCCGGGCCCCGACCCGGACCCCGACCCGGATGCCGCGGCGCTCCGGGCGAGTTCGACGCTGCGCCGCAGCAGCGCAGTGGCCCGAGCCCGGCCGATCCCCCGGCGCGCGAATCCCTCGTACGTGGCCTGATAACTGGCCGTGGTCAGCACCTGTGCCCCGGCCCGCGCGTAGGCGGCGTGCGCGGCCTCGACCTGCTCGGGCGCGTCGGCCAGGAGCCGCGCCGACCACAGGGGGTCGTCCAGGTCGCACCCCTGGTCGGCGAGCTGGTTGGACAGCCCTCCGTCCAGAACGAGCGCCTCCCCCGCGGCCGGCAGCAGCGTCACGGCCGGCTCAACCGAGCTGGGACTGGACCTGCGACGAGATCAGCTCCAGGTGATCAAGGTCGTCCAGGTCGAGGATCTGGAGGTAGAAGCGGGTGGCGCCCTGCTCGGCGTACCGCCCGATCTTGTCCACCACCTCGGCGGGCGAGCCCGCCAGGCCGTTCTCCTTCAGCTCGCCGACCTCACGGCCGATCGCCGCGGCCCTGCGGGCGACCTCGGCGTCGTCCTTGCCCACCGCGGCGACCAGCGCGTTGGAGTACACGAGGTCGTCCGCCGCACGCCCGGCGGCCTGGGCAGCCTCCCGGACCCGGCCGAACTGCCGCGCGGTGTCCTCCAGCGACGCGAACGGCATGTTGAACTCCGCCGCGTACCGCGCGGCCAGCTGCGGCGTCCGCTTGGCGCCGAGGCCGCCGACGATCACCGGGAGCTTCGCCTGGGCGGGCTTGGGCAGCGCGGGCGAGTCCTTCAACTGGTAGAACGTCCCGTCGTAGTCGAAGGTCTCGCCCACGGGGGTGCCCCACAGCCCGGTGACGACGGCGAGCTGCTCCTCCAGGCGCGCGATCTTCTCCTTGGGGAACGGGATGCCATAGGCGGTGTGCTCCGCCTCGTACCAGCCCGAGCCGAGCCCGAGCTCGATCCGTCCGCCCGACATCTGGTCGACCTGGGCCACCTGGATGGCCAGGACGCCGGGCAGCCGGAAGGTGCCGGCCGTGACGAGCGTGCCCAGACGGATCCTGCTGGTCTCCCGCGCCAGGCCGGCGAGGGTGATCCACGCGTCCGTGGGTCCGGGCAGACCGTCCGAGTCGCCCATCACGAGATAGTGGTCGGACCGGAAGAAGGCGTCGAAGCCGAGATCCTCGGTGGCCTTGGCGACCGCCAGCAGAGTGTCGTAGCTCGCCCCTTGCTGGGGCTCGGTGAAGATGCGCAGATCCATTCCCCCATCCTGCCTCCACCCGCGCGCCGGACCTCAATCGACTCCCGGGTCGCCTCCTTCCTCCCGCTCGCCGCGGGCGAGCTCCCGTGCCAGCTTCTCGACCAGGTCCTTCGCCTCGTCCACCACGTCGAGAGCTTCGATGCACAGCCAGTAACCGGACGCGTCCTCGGCCGAACACGTGGCGTCGACGAGGGCCACCCCGATGTCCCCGAGCAGATGCCGCAGCGCGCCGAGCGTGCCGGCCGGGTCACGGGCCCGGGTCAGCCGCGCCGCCCGCGGCGGGCCCGCGCCCGTGACCGGCACGTCGGGGGTGTGCCCGAGCAGCCGCCACAAGGCTTCCGCCAGTTCGTACGCCTGCCATGCCTCGGCGATGACCTGGTCGGGCCGTGGAGTCCCGCGCATCACCCGCTCGCCTTCGGCCACCAGTCGTGCCGCGTCCATGTCCGCTCCCCTTTCGCGCGCCCGCCCGCGCACTCGCGCGAGCGGGTTCACCTGCGGCGACCTCGTGCCGCCGACCTCATGTCACTCAGCGTGACAGAATTCGAGCGGCTGTGAAGACCCCACCGGGGATCTGTGGACAACTACGCGATTGTGGACAACTCCGTCACCCGGACGAGGGAGCCGGGCGGTCGCCGGGCCGGGGGAAACGCTGCTCGTTGCGGTCGATCTTCTCCGCGAGCGCGGTGAGCGGATCGACGCCGAGCACGTCGCAGAACTGGAGCAAGTAGGCCAGCACATCGGCGACTTCGTCACGCACCCGATGGGCGGAGTCGGGGTCGTCCATGACCGCCGCGGCCTGCTCGGGGGTCAGCCACTGGAAGATTTCCAGGAGTTCGGCGGCTTCGACGCTGAGCGCCGCGGCCAGATTCTTCGGTGTGTGGAAGGGCTGCCAGTCGCGGGCGGCGGCGAATTCGGTGAGCCGCTGCTGGAGCGCGGCGAGGTCGTGTCGTCGGGTCACCCCGACTGGTCTACCTCATCCTGCCGTCCGGCTCCCCCGCCCTGCTCGCCGCCGAGCGCGGTGACGGACACCCCGCCCATGCCGTCGGCGCACGTCTGGTCCTGCACGGTGGCCAGCAGCCGGATGTGCCCGCGGGAGGCGGCCAGGCCCGCCAGGCGCAGCAGTTCACGGGCCTGCCTGCGGTCCATGCCGAGGTCGAAACCGTCGGCGACGACGGTGAGGACCTGCCCGGCGGGCAGCAGTTCGGTGCTGGTGTCGACGTCGAGGACGCCGGGGCCGGTGAGCAGGACCAGGGCCAGGGCGAGGAAGCGCAGTTCGCCGTCGCCGAGCCGGTCGATCGGCAGGGCGCCGAGCGGGCCGCGGTCC
The DNA here is from genome assembly GCA_050613715.1 of Streptomyces sp. IBSBF 3018. GTDB lineage: Bacteria > Actinomycetota > Actinomycetes > Streptomycetales > Streptomycetaceae > Actinacidiphila. Next base: position 3,263 of record JAJSZB010000093.1, on the reverse strand, counting down.
ACGGCGGCGATCACCGCGTCCGCGAGCGGCCCGCGACCGTCGCCAGGAAGGACGGCGGGCAGGACGGTGAGGCCCTCGACCGGCCCGCTGCACACCGCACGCACCGCGTGCACGAGCATGCCGTGCCGGATGCCGCATTCTCCTTCGGTTCTGGCGAGCACCGCGGACAGGTTGTCGCACGCGCTGCGCAGCCGCCCGTCGCCGGCCGGGACGGGGGCGCGCATCTGCTCGGGCCGGGGCGAGACGGGGAAGACTCCGCGCAGCGCCACGACGACCTGTTCGACCGCGGCGAGGACGAGCCGCTGGCCGTCGGTGCGCCCGGCCACGCGCAGCGGCAGCAGGGCGGTGGCCAGTCGGTCGTCGGGCAGCGGGGCCCGGGTGACGGCGACGACCCCGGCGGTGTGCCAGGCGGCCTGGACGGTGGACCGGGAGGGGTCGCGCAGCGCCGTGGTCAGCAGCGTCTCGCCGGCGCCGGTGAGGCGTTCGCCGACGATGCGCAGGGTCGGCTCGACCTGCACGGCCACATCGAGGCGGACCGGGCCGACCGGGCCCGTCACGGTGCAGCCGATCCGGAAGCCGCGGCGGCCCTGCGCGTCGGCCGCCGCGTCCTGCGGCACGCACGCGGCGGGGCCGCCGCGCACCGCGGACCCGAGGGCCTCCTCCAGCGTGTCGCCGCAGGCGAGTCTGCCGAGCGCGGCGAGCCCTTCGAGCACGCTGGACTTCCCGGTGCCGCTGCCGCCGGTGAGCAGCGACAGCGGGCCGAGCCCGAACGTCGCCCCCCGGTGCGATTTGAAGGCCGACAGCCGCAGTTCGGTGACGAGTGGCCGGTGGTGCCTGGTGCTCATGGCGGCGAACGTAGCCAGCCCCGGAGGTGGCGAACCGTTCACTCGGTCCTGCCGTCCTTCGAAAGAAGGACAACGCGCATGATTTGCCGGGTTGCTGGAGAAGGGGCGCGGGGCAAGTAGCGTGTCGCCGTGACGACGACCACGCCCACGGCCGGTACGAGCCGCGTCGCGCTGCTGCGCGGCATCAACGTCGGCGGCAGGAACAAGGTGCCGATGCAGACGCTGCGTGAGCTGATCGCGCGGATCGGCGGCACGGACGTGCGCACCCACCTGCAGAGCGGCAACGCCGTCTTCCGCCACGCCGAGCAGGACATGCGGCTGCTGGAGGCGGCGCTGGAGCAGGCGCTGGCCGAGGAGTTGGGGCTGACGCTGTCGTGTCTGGTCCGGTCGGCGCCGGAGCTTCGCCGGGTGGTCGAGGCCAACCCGTTCCCGATGGAGGGGATCGACGGGGCGCGCTTCCTCGTCGTCTTCCTCTCCGCGGCACCGCCCAGCGCGCGGCTGGCCGCGATCGACCCGGCGGCGTACGCGCCGGACGCGTTCGCGGCGGGCGAGCGGGTGCTGTACGTCAACCTCCCGAACGGCATCCGCGACTCGAAGCTGGCCACGATGTTCACGGACAGGCGCTTGGGCGTGACCGCGACCGCGCGGAACTGGAACACGGTCACGAAGCTGCTCGCCCTCGCCGAGAGCTGACGCCGGCGGCCCCTCGTCGAGCTGGGCCGCGCGGATCGGACCCGCCGGACCGGACCGGGTCAGGATCGGACCCGCCGGGCCGGGCCGGAAGCCGTCCTCGTCCGATCCGGCTTCGCCAAGCCGGTTCCACCGCCTCCGACCTGGCCGGACGTGGGTTATCCACAGGCCGGGAACGGGCCGGAGGCCGTTCCGCGTACGCTCACGACATGTGACCGAGCGGCACGGCCACAGTACGGAACGTGCGCACGCGTCGTACGCGGCACGGCGCGGCGCGCGGACAAGAAGCCGGACGGGAAACGGCCGGGAAGCGGGCGGAACGCGGACAGGAAGGAGGTGGTGCGCAGGCGCGGATTCAGGCGGACCCGGCGGCCGCGGACCTGGCGGTCGGGGCGAGGATGGCCACGCACTCGACGTGGTGGGTGAACGGGAAGAGGTCGAAGGCGCGGAGGGTGACCGGGCGGTAGCCCTCCTCGGCGAACCAGGCGAGGTCGCGGGCGAGTGCGGCGGGATCGCAGGCGACGTAGGCGATCCTGCGGGCGTCGAGGGAGGCGACGCGGCGGACGACGGCGTGGCCGGCGCCGGCCCGCGGCGGGTCGAGGACCACGAGGTCGGCCTCGGTGATGCCGGTGCGGGGCAGCACCTGCTCGACCTTGCCCTGCTCGATCCGGACGCGCTCCAGGTCCTGGAGGTTGTGCCGGGCGTCCTCGACGGCGCGCTTGGCCGACTCGATGCCGAGGACCGCGCCCTTGTCGCCGACCCGTTCGGCCAGCGCGCCGGCGAACAGGCCGACGCCGCAGTACAGGTCGAGGGCCATGTCGCCCTTGCGGGGCATCAGTCCGCGCATGACGGCGTCCACCAGGAGGTCGGCCGCCTTCGGGTGGACCTGCCAGAAGCCGCCGTCGCCCACCCGCCAGGTGCGGCCGGCGGCGCGCTCGCGGACGAAGGGGCGGCCGTGCACGCGGTGCACCGCGTGGTCGCGTTCGCCGATGCGCTGCACGGAGACCGGGCGGTCCAGCTCCACGATGGGCAGCCGGCCGCCGGGGCGCGGCGTCAGCACGACCTGCCGGTCTCCGGAGCCGGTGGCGGCGATGGCCTCGACGGTGGCGATCTGCGGCCAGGTCCTGGACTCGACGCCGAGTTCGCTGACGCCGGGCGCGGCGATCAGGCAGCGGTCGACGACCTCGACCTCGTGCGAGCGGTGACGGCGCAGGCCCGCGCGGCCCTGGGGGTCGATGGCGTACTGCACCCGGGTGCGCCAGGCCGGCACCTCGCCCTTGGCGACCTTGTCCCCGGGGGCCGGCTCGACGGTGCCGTCCCAGCCGGCCTGCTCGGGGTCGAGGCCGGCCAGGCGCTGGAGCTGCTCGGCGACGACCGCGGCCTTCAGCCGGCGCTGGGCGCCGGGTGCGGCGTGCTGCCAGTCGCAGCCGCCGCAGCGGCCCGGCCCGGAGAAGGGGCAGGGGGCCTCGACCCGGTCCTTGGAGGCGGTGAGCACCTCCACCGCGTCGGCGCGCAGGAAGCGGGCGCCCTGCTCGCCCTCGGTGACCCGGGCGACGACCCGCTCGCCGGGCAGGGCGTGCCGGACGAAGAGCACCTGGCCGGCGTCGGTGCGCGCGACGCAATGGCCGCCGTGGGCGACCGGCCCCACCTCGACCTCGTACTCGCGGCCGATCAGCGAGGGGGCGGGTTCGGTCTGCATGGTGCGGCTGCTCCTGGGCTGGGGCGGGC
>JAJSZB010000092.1:0-19784 GCA_050613715.1 Streptomyces sp. IBSBF 3018 | reverse complement strand
CCCTCCGCCGAGGCCGTCCCCTCCCCCGACGCCGTCTCCGCCGCCGTCGCCGCGGCTCTGCGGGCCGCCGTCGCCGAGGACGTGGTGAGCGCGATGCCGGAGAGGCTCGGCTCGGCCGTCGAAGCGCAGGGGCGGAACCTGTCCGGCGGGCAGCGGCAGCGCGTCCGGCTGGCGCGGGCGCTGTTCGCCGACCCCGAGGTGCTGATCGCGGTGGAGCCGACCTCCGCGCTGGACGCGCACACCGAGGCCGCGGTGGCGCGCCGGCTGCGTACGGCGAGAGCGGGCCGCACCACCGTCGTCACCGGCACCTCGCCGCTGCTGCTCGACCAGGCCGACACCGTGTACCACCTGGTCGACGGCCGGGTCGCGGCCGCCGGGCGGCACCGCGACCTGCTCGCGTCCGAGCCCGGCTACCGCGACCTCGTCTCCCGCGGCCCGGAGGACGGCCCGGACGGCGAGAGCGGCGAGAGCGGCGTAAGTGCCGACAGCGGCGGGAGCGGCGACGGCGATCCGCGACGGTCCGAGGAGGCCCTGCGATGACCACCGCGAAGAGCCCCGCGGCCGCCGCGGGCGGCGCGCTGCTGCCCGTCGCCGATGCCGGCGACGTCCGCCGGGCCGCGGCCCGGCTGATCCGCGCGGACCGCCGCGCCTTCACCGCGCTGATCGCCCTCAACGCGCTCGCCGGCGCGGCCGGCCTCGCCGGGCCGTGGCTGGTGGGCCGGATCGTGGACGACGTGCGGTCCGGCGCGGGCGTGCACGCCGTGGACCGGCTGGCGCTGGTCGTGCTGGCGTTCGCGGTGGCGCAGTTCCTGCTCGCGCGGTACGCCCGCCGCCTCGGCTACCGGTTCGGGGAGCGGACACTGGCCCGGGTCCGCGAGGAGTTCGTGGACCGGGCGCTCGCGCTGCCCGCCTCGGTGGTGGAGCGGGCCGGCACCGGCGACCTCACCGCCCGCGGCACCTCGGACGTCACGATGCTCGGCACCACGCTGCGCGACGTGGGCCCCGAGGTGCTGATCCAGCTCGTGCAGGCGCTCTTCATCCTCGGCGCGGTCTTCACCGTGAGCCCGCTGCTGGGCTGCTGCGGGCTGCTCGGCCTGGTGGGCATCTGGTTCGCGCTGCGCTGGTACCTGCGCCGGGCCCGCGCCGCCTACCTCGCCGAGGGCGCGGCCAACTCCGCGGTCGCCGACGCCGTGTCCACCACCGCGTCGGCCGCGCGGACCATCGAGGCGTTCGGCCTCGAGGAGGTGCGGACCGCGGCGAGCCGGCAGGCGCTGGACGCCTCCCGCCGCGCCCGCCTGCGCACGCTTTATCTGCGCACGGTGTTCTTCCCCTCCGTGGAGGTCTCGTACGCGGTGCCCGTCGTCGGCGTGCTGCTGGTCGGCGGGCTGCTGCACGCGCACGGCGCGATGAGCGTGGGCGCGGTGGTCACCGCCGCGCTGTACCTGCGGCAGCTCGCGGAGCCGCTGGACGCGGTGCTGATGTGGATCGAGCAGCTGCAGAGCAGCAGCGCGTCCTTCGCCCGGGTCGAGGGGCTGGGCCGGGCGCCGCGCTCGGAGCGGTCCGCGGCCGGCCCGGCCGCGCCGGCCGACGACCGGATCGACGTGGCCGGGGTGCGCTACTCCTACGAGGGCGGCGGCGAGGTGCTGCGCGGGGTGGACCTGACCGTGCGGCCCGGTGAGTGGCTGGCGGTGGTCGGCCCGTCGGGGGCCGGGAAGACCACGCTGAGCCGGCTGCTCGCGGGCATCGACGCGCCGGACAGCGGCACGGTGACGGTCGGGCGGGTGCCGATCGCCGACCTGGGCCCCGAGCAGCTGCGCCGCCAGGTGGTCCTGGTCACCCAGGAGCACCACGTCTTCCACGGCAGCGTGCGGGACAACCTGCTGATCGCCGCGCCGGACGCCGACGACGCCGCGCTGCTGGCCGCGCTCGCGGCGGTCGGCGCGGACTGGGTGGGCGAGCTGCCCGGCGGTCTCGACGCGGTGCTGGGCGCCGGCGGCCACCGCGCGGACGGCTCGCAGGCGCAGCAGCTCGCGCTGGCCCGGGTGGTGCTGGCCGACCCGCACACGCTGATCCTCGACGAGGCCACCGCGCTGCTGGACCCGCGCACCGCCCGGCACACCGAGCGGGCGCTGGCCTCCGTGCTGAAGGGGCGTACGGTCATCGCGATCGCGCACCGGCTGCACACGGCCCACGACGCGGACCGGGTGGCGGTGATGGAGGGCGGCCGGCTGACCGAACTCGGCGCCCACGACGAGCTGGTGGCGGCCGGCGGGGCGTACGCGGCGCTGTGGCACTCCTGGCACGGCGGGCGGCCGGCGTCCTGAGGCGCGATCGTCGCGATCGCCCCCGGGACGTCGGCCGCCGGCCGGTGCGCGCCCGCGCTCAGTCCGTGAGGTCGACCGCCCGCGCGGACGTGGCGCCGATCTCGTCGGCGATGTCGGCGAGCACGCCGGCCGGGATGGTCGAGTCGACGGTGAGGGCGACCAGCGCGTCGCCGCCGGCCGCGGCGCGGGCGACCTGCATGCCCGCGATGTTGACGCCGACCTCGCCGAGGATGCGGCCGACGGTGCCGACCACGCCGGGGCGGTCGGTGTAGCGGAGGAAGGCCATGTGGTCGGCGAGCACCAGGTCCACGTCCTCCTCGCCGACCGCGACGATCTTCTGGACGTGCTTGGGCCCGGCCAGCGTGCCGGAGACCGCGACCTCGGCGCCGTCGGCGAGGGTGCCGCGCACGGTGACCAGGTTGCGGTGGTTGGGCGACTCGCTGCTGGTGGTCAGCCGCACCTCGACACCGCGCTCCTGCGCGAACAGCGGCGCGTTGACGTAGGAGACCGTCTCGGCCACCACGTCCTCGAACACGCCCTTGAGCGCGCTGAGTTCGAGGATCTTCACATCGTGCTGGGTGATCTCGCCGCAGACCTCGACGTCGAGCCGGGCGGCGACCTCGCCGGCCAGCGCGGTGAAGATGCGGCCGAGCTTCTCGGCCAGCGGCAGGCCCGGCTTGACGTCCTCGGCGATCACGCCGCCCTGGACGTTGACCGCGTCGGGCACCAGCTCGCCGGCCAGCGCGAGCCGCACCGACTTGGCGACCGCGATGCCCGCCTTCTCCTGGGCCTCGTCGGTGGAGGCGCCCAGGTGCGGGGTGGCCACCACGTTGTCGAACTGGAAGAGCGGGGAGTCGGTGCACGGCTCCTTGGCGTAGACGTCCAGGCCCGCGCCGGCCACCCGGCCCTCCTTGAGGGCGGCGGCCAGCGCCTCCTCGTCGACGATCCCGCCGCGCGCGGCGTTGACGATCCGCACCGAGGGCTTGACCTTGTGCAGCGCCTCGTCGCCGATCAGGCCGAGGGTCTCGGGCGTCTTGGGCAGGTGCACGGTGATGAAGTCGGAGGTCTCCAGCAGCTCGTCCAGCGTGAGCAGCTTGACGCCCATCGTGGCGGCCTTGGCGGGCTGCACATAGGGGTCGTAGGCCACGACCTTCATGCCGAAGGCGGCCATCCGCTGCGCGACCAGGACGCCGATGCGGCCGAGGCCGACCACGCCGAGGGTCTTCTCGCTCAGCTCCACGCCGGTGTACTTGTTGCGCTTCCACTCGCCGGCCTTGAGCGCGGCGTTGGCCGGCGCGATGTTGCGCGCGGTGGCGATGATCAGACCGCAGGCCAGCTCGGCGGCGGTGACGATGTTCGAGGTGGGGGCGTTGACGACCATGACGCCGGCCTTGGTGGCGGCGGCCACGTCGACGTTGTCCAGGCCGACGCCGGCGCGGGCGACGACGCGCAGTCTGCGGGCCGCGCCGACGGCCTCGGCGTCCACCTTGGTGGCGCTGCGGATCAGGATGGCGTCGACGTCGGCGATCGCGGACAGCAGTTCGGCTCGGTCCGCGCCGTTGCAGTGCCGGATCTCGAAGTCCGGGCCGAGGGCGTCGACCGTGGCCGGCGACAGCTCTTCTGCGATGAGTACGACAGGCTTCTGGCTCACGTGGGTCCTCACTTGTCCTGCGTGGGCGGCCGGTCCCGTACGACCGCTCCAGGGAGGCGGGGATGGCATGCCGCGTGGAAGACGCACGACGCTGTGAGCCTGACGCGCTTGTTAACGAAGTGTATCGGCGAGTTGCACGCTGTCCCTCGACGCGATGGAAGGATCACCCGTTGGTGGTTGTACGCCGCGGACAACCGGTGTCCGGCCGCCGGACGGGCGGGGCCGTGACCTGCGCGGACGCCGCGCGAGCGGCGGCGCGGGCCGCCGGACGGGCGCGCGTCGTCCCGTCCGGCGGCCGGGGCCCGCGGATCACTCACCGTGGGCCCCGCGGAAGGCTCACGCCTCCTCGTCCACCCAGCTCATCAGCTTGCGCAGCTTGCGGCCGGTGGTCTCCAGCAGGTGGTTCTCGTCGGCCTTCTTGTACTCGTTGTACTTCGGCAGGCCGGCGTTGTACTCGGCGATCCAGTTGTTGGCGAAGCTGCCGTCCTGGATCTCGGCGAGGATCTTCTTCATCTCCGCCTTGGTGTTCTCGTTGATGATCCGCGGGCCGGAGACGTAGTCGCCCCACTCGGCGGTCTCGGAGACCGACCAGCGCATCTTCTCCAGGCCGCCCTCGTACATCAGGTCCACGATGAGCTTGAGCTCGTGCAGGCACTCGAAGTACGCGATCTCCGGCTGGTAGCCGGCCTCGACCAGGGTCTCGAAGCCCGCCTTGACCAGCGCGGAGGTGCCGCCGCACAGCACCGCCTGCTCGCCGAACAGGTCGGTCTCGGTCTCCTCGGTGAAGGTCGTCTTGATGACGCCGGCCCGGGTGCCGCCGATGCCCTTGGCGTACGACAGCGCGAGCGCGAAGCCGTTGCCGGTCGCGTCCTGCTCGACCGCGGCGATGCACGGGACGCCGCGGCCCTCCTCGTACTGACGGCGCACCAGGTGGCCCGGGCCCTTGGGCGCGACCATGCACACGTCGACGCCGGCCGGCGGCTTGATGAACCCGTAGCGGATGTTGAGGCCGTGGCCGAAGAACAGGGCGTCGCCGTCCTTGAGGTTGTCCTTGACGGACTCCTCGTAGACGCGGGCCTGGATCGGGTCCGGCACCAGGATCATGATGACGTCGGCCTCGGCGGCGGCCTCGGCGACCGGCACCACGCGCAGGCCCTGCTCCTCGGCCTGCGCCTTGGACTTGGAGCCCTCGTGCAGACCGACGCGCACGTCGACGCCCGAGTCACGCAGCGACAGCGCGTGGGCGTGGCCCTGGCTGCCGTATCCGATGACCGCGACCTTGCGGCCCTGGATGATGGACAGGTCGGCGTCGTCGTCGTAGAACAGCTCGGCCACTTGGGGTCTCTCCTTGGGTCTTCTTCGGGTGGTACGGGTGGTACGGCCCACCGTACGACTGGCGGGCGCGGGCGGGTCCTGCGGTCTCGCTACGCGGACCGGTCCAGGGCCCGCAGGCTGCGGTCGGTGATGGAGCGGGCGCCGCGTCCGATGGCGATGGTGCCGGACTGCACCAGCTCCTTGATGCCGAAGGGCTCCAGCATCTTGAGCATCGCCTCCAGCTTGTCGGCGCTGCCGGTGGCCTCGACGGTGACCGCCTCGGGCGAGACGTCCACGGTCTTGGCGCGGAAGAGCTGGACGATCTCCACGATCTGCGAGCGGGACTCGTTGTCGGCGCGGACCTTCACCAGGACGAGTTCGCGCTGGACGGCCGCGCCCGGGTCGAGTTCGACGATCTTCAGCACGTTGACGAGCTTGTTGAGCTGCTTGGTGACCTGCTCCAGCGGGAGTTCGTCGATGACGTTCACCACGATGGTGATGCGGGAGATGTCGGGGTGCTCGGTGGTGCCGACGGCGAGGGAGTCGATGTTGAAGCCGCGGCGGGAGAACAGCGCGGTGATCCTGGCCAGGACGCCGGGCTTGTTCTCCACCAGGACGGAGAGGGTGTGCTTGGACATGGGGGTGGTTTCCTTCTCTCGCGTCGTCCGGCTCACTCGTCCACCGCGTCGCCGAAGTCCGGGCGGACGTCGCGGGCTGCCATGATCTCGTCGTTGGAGGTGCCGGCGGCGACCATCGGCCACACCATGGCGTCCTCGTGCACGATGAAGTCCACCACGACCGGGCGGTCGTTGATCGCGTTGGCCTCGGCGATCACCTTGTCCAGGTCGTCGGGCGACTCGCAGCGCAGGCCCACGCAGCCCATCGCCTCGGACAGCTTGACGAAGTCCGGGACGCGGGTGCCGCGGTTGGTGACCGAGCCGACGCCGCGGGTGGAGCCGGGGACGTTCTCCGCGCCGTCGTGCAGCACGGTGTTGGAGAACCGCTCGCCGTAGAAGAGGTTCTGCCACTGGCGGACCATGCCCAGGGCGCCGTTGTTGATGATGGCGACCTTGATCGGGATGTTGTTCAGGGCGCAGGTGACCAGTTCCTGGTTGGTCATCTGGAAGCAGCCGTCGCCGTCGACCGCCCACACGGTGGCGTCGGGGCGGCCGGCCTTGGCGCCCATGGCCGCCGGCACCGCGTAGCCCATGGTGCCCGCGCCGCCGGAGTTGAACCAGGTGCCGGGCTTCTCGTACTTGATGAACTGCGCGGCCCACATCTGGTGCTGGCCGACGCCGGCCGCGAACAGCGTGCCCTCCGGGGCCAGCTGGCCGATCCGCTCGATGACCTGCTGCGGGGAGAGGCTGCCGTCGTCGGGCAGGTCGTAGCCCAGCGGGTAGGTGTTGCGCCAGAAGTTCAGCTGGTCCCACCAGGCGCTGTAGTCGCCCTTGTGGCCGGCCTCGTGGTCGGCCTGGACGGCGACGATCAGGTCGGCGAGCACCTCGCGGGCGTCGCCGACGATCGGCACGTCGGCGATCCGGTTCTTGGAGATCTCGGCCGGGTCGATGTCGGCGTGCACGACCTTGGCCAGCGGCGCGAAGGTGTCCAGGCGTCCGGTGACCCGGTCGTCGAAGCGGGCGCCGAGCGCCACGATCAGGTCGGCCTTCTGCAGCGCGGTGACCGCGGAGACGTTGCCGTGCATGCCGGGCATGCCGACGTGCTGCGGGTGGCTGTCGGGGAACGCGCCGAGCGCCATCAGCGTGGTGGTGACCGGCGCGCCGGTCAGCTCGGCGAGGATGCGCAGCTCGGCGGTGGCCTGCGCCTTGAGCACGCCGCCGCCGACGTAGAGGACCGGACGGCGGGACTCGTTGATCAGCCGGGCGGCCTCGCGGATCTGCTTGGCGTGCGGCTTGGTCACCGGGCGGTAGCCGGGCAGGTCCTGCTGCGGCGGCCAGCTGAAGACGGTCTCGTTCTGCAGCGCGTCCTTGGCGATGTCGACCAGCACCGGGCCGGGGCGGCCGGTGGAGGCGATGTGGAACGCCTCGGCGATGGTCCTGGCGATGTCGTCGGCGCGGGTGATGAGGAAGTTGTGCTTGGTGACCGGCATGGTGATGCCGCAGATATCCGCCTCCTGGAAGGCGTCCGTGCCGATGGACTTCGAGGCGACCTGGCCGGTGATGGCGACGATCGGCACGGAGTCCATGTGGGCGTCGGCGATCGGCGTGACGAGGTTGGTCGCGCCGGGGCCGGAGGTGGCCATGCACACCCCGACCTTGCCGGTGGCCTGCGCGTAGCCGGTGGCGGCGTGGCCGGCGCCCTGCTCGTGGCGGACCAGCACGTGACGGACCTTGGAGGAGTCCATCAGCGGGTCGTACGCCGGCAGGATCGCGCCGCCCGGGATGCCGAATACGGTGTCGGCGCCGACGGCCTCCAGGGAGCGGATGAGCGCCTGCGCGCCCGTCATGCGCTCGGCGGGAGCGGCGGGCGCCGCGCTGCGGGCCCGCGGCTGCGGATGGTGGGACCCGGTGGCCTGCTCGGTCATCTGCGTTCTCTTCTCTCGAAGATGAGGGTGCTGGGGGTGCTGAGGGTGGTGAGGTGCTGCGGGAATGGGGCCGTCCGCGCGGGGGGTTCCTCGCCGCCCGCATGCGTCCCGGGCAACAAAAAACCCCTCGTGCCGTGAGGCAAGCGAGGGGAGCGCGCCGGTGGGGTGCGAGGCGGTGGGTGCCTCGGTCAGCCGACGCGCTGTCCAAGTACGAGAATTCGGGAGTGCATGGCCCGACCTTCCTCCGCGCGCCCCGGGGGTGTCAAGCGGGTGGGACGGGCGTCTCAGTATGTGAGCGGGCGGCCGGTACCGGCAGGGCCGCCTCGCACGGCCTCGACGGTACGCCGTCCGGTGGCACGCCCGGTGCGCCCCCGGGCGGCCCGCCCTCGGGGGGCGTGTCCTGCGGCGGCGGACCCTCCGGTGGCGGGCCCTTCGGCTGCGGGCCTTCCCGAGGCACGGCGTCGCGCGGTACGGCGTCACGCGGTACGGGGAAGCCGCCGCGGGCCAGCGAGCCGCGCAGCCGGTGCTCGTCCAGCGGCTCGGAGAACGCCATGCCGACGCCGTGCTGGCAGCCCATCTCGCGCAGCGCGTCCACCTGGTCCGGGTGGTCCACGCCGTCGGCGACGGTGCGGATGCCGAGGTCGGCGGCGATCCGCACAAGACCCTGGGTGATCTTGTGGTGGCGGACCGACTCGGCGATCCCCTCGGTGAGACATCGGTCCAGCTTGATCAGGTCCACCGGCAGGGCGCGCAGCGCGGCGAGCGCTCCGTGGCCCGCGCCGAAGCCGCCGAGTGCGATCCGCACGCCGATGCCGCGCAGCACCGCCAGCCGGCGTTCCAGCTCCTCGTGCGGGATGCGGGGGTCGCCGCCGGGCAGTTCGAGCACCAGGCCGCCGGGCGGCAGGTCGTGCCGGTCGAGCAGGGCCTCGACGACCCGGGCGGGCAGCTCGCGGTGGAACAGCCGGCGGACCGGGAAGCGCACGGTCACCGGCAGCCGGTGGCCCTCGGCGTAGCGACGGGCGGCCTGGGCGACGGCCTGCTCCAGCAGCCAGCGGCCGGGCTCCAGGCGCTCTAAGCGGCGGTCGCCGGACCGCGCGCCGCCCGCGGCGGCCTCCTCGGCGGCGTCCGCGGCCGCGCCGTCCGGCGGGTCGGGGTCGTCGTGGTCGTCGGCGCGGCGCAGGAACTCGGCGGGCGTGAAGAGGATGCCCGCGCCCGAGCGCCACCGCGGCTGGGCCTCGACGCCGGTGATCCGGCCGCCGGCCAGCTCCACCACCGGCTGGTGCAGCAGCGTCAGCTCGCCGTCGTGCAGCGCCCGGCGCAGCCGCCCGGACAGCTCGGCGCGGCGCACCGCCTCGGCGCGCAACTGCGGAGCGTACAGCTCGACCCGGCCGCGGCCGCTCTGCTTGGCGCGGTACATCGCCAGGTCGGCGTTGCGCATCAGCGCGGTCGGGCTGTCGCCGGGCCGGGCGAAGGCGATGCCGATGCTGGCGCCGACGGTGATCTCGCCGGCCGAGGTGCGGTAGGGCGCGGAGAGCGCGGCGCGCAGCCGGTCGGCGATCTCCCGGATCTGCCGGTCGGCCGCGGGTCCGCCGCGGCCGGGGGCGTGACCCTGGTCCCGGCCGGAGGCGGGGGCGTAGCCGGGGGGCGTGTCGTAGCCGGGAGCGGGGTCGCCGTCCCGGGGGCCCGCGCCGGCGATCAGCACGGCGAACTCGTCGCCGCCGAGCCGGGCCGCGGTGTCGCCGACCCGCAGCGAGTCCTTGAGCCTGCGGGCGGCCTGCACCAGCAGGTCGTCGCCCGCCTGGTGGCCGGCCGAGTCGTTGACCGCCTTGAAGCCGTCCAGGTCGACGTAGAGCACCGCGGCGTGCCCGTCGCCGGAGCGGCGGCCGCGCAGCGCCTTGCCGAGGCGCTCGGTGAACAGCGCCCGGTTGGGCAGGTCGGTCAGCGGGTCGTGCGAGGCGTTGTGCTGCAACTGGGCCTGGAGCCTGACGCGTTCGGTGACGTCACGGCTGTTGAAGATCAGGCCGCCCTGGTAGCGCTTGACGCTGGACTCCACATACAGCCAGCGCGCGCCGTCGGCGTCCCCTGCCGGGTCGCGCACGTGTCCCGACCTGATCCGGCACTCGATCCGCGTCGCGGGCTCGTCGCCGGGACGGGCGGCCAGGAAGCGGCGCACCTCGTGCACCACCCGGCCGAGGTCCTCGGGGTGGATGTGGGCGGCCAGTTCGGTGCCGACCAGTTCCTCGGGGTCGCGGCCGTAGACGCCCTTGGCGGCGGGGCTGACGTAGCGCAGCACACCGGTGGGGGCGGCGATCATGATGACGTCGCTGGACCCCTGGACCAGGGAGCGGAAGTGGTTCTCCTTGTGGGCCAGTTCCTGGGTGAGCGCGATGTTGTCCAGCAGCATGATGCCCTGCCGGACCACCAGCGCCAGCACCACCGTGCAGCCGGTGAAGAGCACCACGCGGTCGCACTTCTGGCCGGTGATCACGTCGTAGAGGATGCCGAGGGTGCACACCGCCGCGGCCAGATACGGCGTCAGGGCGGACAGCGAGCCGGCGACCTTGCGGGTGGTGGCGGCAGTGCGCCGGGGCGGGTGGTGGCGCGGGCCGACCCAGGGGGCGTACGCCATCAGCAGCGCGCCGGCGAACCAGCCGGCGTCCAGGACCTGGCCGGAGCGGTAGTGCGCCCGCAGCAGCGGCGAGGTGAACAGCGCGTCGCACAGCACGGTCAGCGCGAGCGCGGCGAGCGCGGTGTTGACCGCGGCGCGGTTGGCGGCCGAGCGGCGGAAGTGCAGCGCGAGGACCATGCTGACCAGGACGATGTCCAGCAGCGGGTAGGCCAGCGACAGCGCCATCCTGGTGGTGCTCGGGCCGTCCGAGCGCGCGGTGTGGGCCAGCGCCAGGCTCCAGGACAGGGTGAGCAGCGAGCCGCCGATCAGCCAGGTGTCCAGGGCCAGGCAGATCCAGCCGGGCCGGGTGACCGGGCGCTTGGCCAGCACCAGCAGGCCGATGACGGCGGGCGGCGCGAAGAGCAGGAAGCAGAAGTCGGCGGCCGAGGTCTGCGGTACGGGCTCGCGCAGGATCACCTCGTACCAGCCCCAGATCGCGTTGCCCAGGGCGAGCATCGAGGAGGAGACGGCGAACAGCAGCCACGCCGGGCGGTGCGGTCCCGCGACCCTGCGGGCGTAGAGCAGCGCGGAGACGGCGGCGGCGACGGAGGCCGCGGCCAGTCCGAAGTCGCCCATGATCAGGGCCAGTTCGGTGGAGCCCCAGCCGAGGGCGGCGCCGGTGGTGTAGCCGGCGCACAGGACCGCGAGGACGAGCTGCGGCAGCAGGGCGGCGCGCCCGCGCTCCCCGCCGCGGTCGTCCCTGCGGTCGCCGCCGGGCGGACCGGGGTCGCCGGGGCGGTCGCGGTCGCCGCGGTCGGGCTGCGGCGTCGCGAGCACCGCGCCGGTGGCGGTCACCGTGCCGCTCCGCGCCGTGGCGCTCCGGGCCCCGCGGCTCCGCGCCGGCGGCAGCGTGCCGCGCCCGGTCCGGTCGGACCGGTGACGCCGCCGCGTCGCCGTTCGGTGCGCTGGGCCCGCGTGTCCGGATCGGTCGCTCCGCCGTGCATCGCCCGTCGCCCCCCTTACTTGCTCGACCTGCTCACTCGACCTGCCCGTCGTCCCCGCCGTCGTCGGCGGCGCGGACGCTCGCGGTGGGTCCCCCGACCTGACGATACACCAGAATCGTCACTCAGCGATAGGGTCGATCTACCGAGTGTAATCATATGGGCGACGGCGTACACCGGCCGCAGTCACCCGGAGGTGGCGCCCCGGTCCCGCGGACGCGCCTCAGCTCGTCGCGACCACGTTCCGCAGCTCCTCGCCTGCGGCGAACCGGCGGAGCTGGTCGCGGACCAGCCGGCGGGCGCGCGGCAGGAACGCCGACGTGCTGCCGCCCACATGGGGGCTGATGAGCACGCCGGGCGCGTGCCACAGCGGGTGGCCGGGCGGCAGCGGCTCGGGGTCCGTGACGTCCAGCGCCGCGGTCAGCCGCCCGGACTCGGTCTCCGCCAGCAGCGCCTTGGTGTCCACCACCGGCCCGCGCGCGACGTTGACCAGCAGCGCGCCGTCCTTCATCGCGGCCAGGAACGACGCGTCGACCAGGCCCCTGGTCCGCTCGGTGAGCGGGGTGGTGAGCACCACGACATCGGCCGACGGCAGCAGCGCCGGCAGCTCCGCCAGCGCGTGCACCGGCCCGCGCGGCGCGTCCCGGGCGCTGCGCGCGACCCGCGCGACCTCGCACTCGAAGGCCGCGAGCCGGTCCTCGACCGCCGCGCCGATGGCGCCGTAGCCCACGATCAGCACCCGGCGGTCGGCGAGTGCCGGGTAGAAGCCGGAGTACCACTTCTCGTTGTCCTGGCCGCGCACGAAGCGGGGGACGCCGCGCAGCGAGGCCAGGACCAGGGTGAGCGCCAGCTCCGCGGTACTGGCCTCGTGCACGCCGCGCGCGTTGCACAGCCGCACGCCCGGCGGCATCCCCTTCAGATGCGGGAGGACCGCGTCGACGCCGGCGCTGAGCGTCTGGACCACCCGGACGTCGCGCATCAGCGGCAGCGGCAGGGCCACGGCGTCCGGGCCCTTCATGTACGGGACCACGTAGAACACCGCGTCCGCCGGGTCGGCGGGGAAGTCCGGTGCGGTGGAGTCCCAGAAGACGTAGCGGAACGCGTCGGGCAGCCCCTCCACGTCCTGGGGCGGCAGCGGCAGCCACACCTCGGGGCGGTCCGGGTCCTGCCCGGCGGCCGGAGAACCTGGTGAATCGGTCATGGTCAGGAGGCTATGGCACAGTGGGGCGGCCGGGTGGGGACGGTGTGGAGGAAGGCAGACAGGGTGGAGCGCAGGCGGGTCGGGGCGGCGGCCCTCGAAGTGGGTGCGGTCGGACTCGGCTGCATGCCGATGAGCTGGGCGTACAGCACCTCGCGGCAGGACGGCGAGACGTCGCTGCGGGCGGTGCACACCGCACTCGACCTCGGCGCCGCGCTGCTGGACACCGCCGACATGTACGGTCCCTTCACCAACGAGCTGCTGCTCGGACGGGTGTTGAAGGAGCGGCGGGACGAGGCGTTCGTCGCCACCAAGTGCGGACTGCTGGTCGGCGAGCAGCACGTCGTGGCCAACGGCCGCCCCTCGTACGTGAAACGGGCCTGCGACGCGTCGCTGCGCCGGCTGCAGACCGATGTGATCGACCTCTACCAGTTGCACCGCGCCGATCCCGAGGTGCCGTTGGAGGAGACCTGGGGCGCGCTGGCCGAGCTGGTCACCGCGGGCAAGGTGCGGGCGCTCGGGCTGTGCGCGGTGGGCGCGCGGGGCGAGCAGCGCGGCGGGCGCGGGGGCGGTCGCGCCGCCGGGCGTACGGCCGCGGGCGCGGACGGTCGCGCCGGGCGCACGGGCGCGGTGCCCGCCGGGAGGACGGCGGCGGGAGCCGCCGGGGGGACGCTGCACGCGCGGACGCTGCGGCAACTGGCGCGGGCGCAGCAGGTGTTCCCGGTCTCCAGCGTGCAGGCGGAGCTGTCGGTGTGGGCGCCCGAGGCGCTGGAGGAGCTGCTGCCGTGGTGCGAGGCGCACGGCGTCGGGCTGCTCGCCGCGATGCCGCTGGGCAACGGCTTCCTCACCGGCACGATGACGCCCGGCGAGGGGTTCGAGCCGGACGACCTGCGGGCCAGGCACCCGCGCTTCACCGCGGAGATGATGGCCGCGAACCAGCCGATCGTCGCCGGGCTGCGGCGCGTCGCCGCCCGCCATGGCGCGACGCCCGCACAGGTCGCGCTCGCCTGGGCGCTCGCGCAGGGGCCAGGCGTGGTGCCGATCCCCGGCGCCAAGACCCCCGCGTGGGTGGCCGAGAACGCCGCGGCGGCGGAGCTGGCGCTCACCCCCGACGACCTCGCGGACATCGCGGCGCTGCCGCCGGCCCGGGGGTCGTGGGACTGAGGGAGGCGGCGGCCCGCACGGAAACCGGGTTCGTTCAGGGGGAGTTCGCCGAAGGTTGCCACGCCGGGCACGGCGCACGCGGCACAGTGGGCCGCACCCGTGACCGCAACCTCGGGTGAACCTTTGACCGCAGCCGCGACAGCATCCGTAGCCCTGACCGCGGCCCAACCCGTAGCCCTGGCCATGGCCCGACCCGACACCGAATCCGTAGCCCTGACCGCGGCCCGACCCGCGACCGAATCCGTGACCCAGACCGTGACCGAAAGGACCCGCCCGTGCGCTCGCGCCTCCGCTCCCTGGCCGCCCCGCTGCTGACCGCCGCACTCTCGCTCTCCGCCGTGCTCGCCGCGCCGTCCGCCGCCCGGGCCCACGCGCCGGATCGCTCTCCCGCGCCCGCGCGCGGACACGCGCCCGCCGCGTGCTCCCCCTACGTCGGCATCACCGGCTTCTCCGACAAGCTCGACAAGACGTCCGTGGCCGACACGCCGGTCTCCGAGCTGTCCGGCTTCGCGCACGACACGGACGGCCGGCTGCTCGCGGTCGGCGACAGCTCGTACCTCTACACCCTGGACCCGCGGACCGACGACGTGCTGTCCGCGCAGCCTCTCGCCCACCGCGACGGCACGGTCCTGGACGCCGAGGCCGTCGCGGTGGATCCGGACGGCACGCGGCTGGTGACGGACGAGACCACGCCCTCCGTCGTGCTGTTCTCCCGCTCGGGCCGGGAGCTCGGCGCCCTCCCGGTGCCGGACGCGCTGAAGGTGGCGCCGGCCGGACGTGCCACGCACAACCTGACCTTCGAGGGGCTGGCGCTGTTGCCCGGCGGCCGGACGCTCGTCGCGTCGATGGAGGGCGCGCTCGCCGGTGACGCGCCGGACCTGCGCCGCTTCCAGACCTGGCAGCGGATCGGCCGCTCCGACGCCTTCCGGCTCGGCCCGCAGTACGCGTTCAGGACCGACCCTGGCCTGGACGTCTCGGACATCACCTCCACCGGCGACGGGCGGCTGCTGGTGCTGGAGCGCACGTACACCTCCGGCGTCGGCAACACCGTCCACCTGGTGCTGGCCGATCCGCGCGGGGCCACCGACGTGGGCGGTGTCGACGTCCTGGCGGACGGTCAGCGGGGCGTACGGCCGGTCGCGGCCCGTACGATCGCCGACATCGGCGCCTGCCCGTCGCTCGGCGCGACCGCGAAGCAGCCGCAGCCGAACCCGCTGCTGGACAACATCGAGGGCGTCACGGTCGACGGCCGCGGCCCGGCGGGGACCCTGCGGGTGCTGCTGGTCAGCGACGACAACGCGAACCCGGTGCAGACCACGCGGCTGTACCGGCTCACCGCGCGGCTGCCCCGCTAGGACAGGCCCTGGGCCGCCTGCGCGCCGGGCGCCTGCCGTCGGGCGCTCCTGGCTACGTGAGCCGGGTGCGCGGGTCCGAGTGCGCGGGTCCGGTGCGCGAGCCGGGTGCGCCCGCCCGGCCCGCCCGGTGGGGAACTGCGGGCGGAGCGCGGGCCGGTGTGATGTGCTGGGCGGGTGAAGACCGCGAAGGTGACCGCGTACCGTTCCGCCGCTTCCGGCACGTCCGCTCCCGCCGAGGCGCCCACCGCGCCCGCCGCGCCCACCACGTCCGCCACACCCACCGCGCCCACCACGTCCGCCGCACCCACCGCGCGGCGCACCTCCGCCCGGCCCGTGGCCGTGGCGCTCGCGGTCGTCGCCGCGCTCGTGGCGGGCGGCTGCTCGGACGGCGGCGGGAAGATCACGCCGCCGGGCGGGGGCAGGCCGTCCGTGAGCGGGCACTCGGCGACCGCGCCGGGCGCCTCGGGCGGCGTGCCGTCCACCGGGACCGCGACGCCGACGCCCACCCCCACGCCGACGCCGGCTCCCGCGAAGGGCACAGCCAAGGTGACCGCGACGGTCGCGAGCAAGCTGGCGCAGCCCTGGGGCATGGTCCGGCTGCCGGACGGCAAGCTGCTGGTGGGCTCCCGCGACAGCGGGCGGATCTCCCTGGTCGACCCGGCGACCCACAAGGTGTCCGCGGTCGGCACGGTCCCCGGCGTCTACCACACCCAGGGCGGCGAGCAGGGCCTGCTCGGCCTCGCGCTCTCCCCCGGCTTCGGCACCGACCACCTGGTCTACGCGTACTTCACCACCGAGTCCGACAACCGCATCGCGCGGATGCTGTACGACCCCTCGCGCGGCAGGAACGAGCAGCTCGGCTCGCCCGACACCATCCTGCGCGGCATCCCGATGGGCACGATCCACAACGGCGGCCGGATCGCGTTCGGCCCCGACGGCATGCTCTACGCCGGCACCGGCGAGACCGGGCAGCGCGGGCTGGCGCAGGACATGTCCTCGCTGGCCGGCAAGATCCTGCGGATGACGCCGGACGGGCAGCCGCCCAAGGACAACCCGAAGGCCGGCTCCCTCGTCTACTCCCCCGGCCACCGCAACGTCCAGGGCATGGCCTGGGACCCCCAAGGGCACCTGTGGGCCTCGGAGTTCGGCCAGGACACCTGGGACGAGCTGAACCTGATCGAGCCGGGCAAGAACTACGGCTGGCCGGTCGTGGAGGGCATCGCGCACCGCGCGGGGTACGTGGACCCGGTCGTGCAGTGGCACACCGACCAGGCGTCGCCGTCCGGGATCGCCTACGCGGCGGGATCGATCTGGCTCGCCTCCCTCAAGGGCGAGCGGCTCTGGCGCGTCCCCCTCGACGGCACGAGGGCCGCCGCACCCCCGCAGGCGTTCTTCACCTCGCGCTACGGCCGCCTGCGCAGCCTGCTCGCCCTCGACGCCCACACCCTGCTGCTCACCACGAGCAACACCGACAACCGAGGCACCCCCGCCCCCTCCGACGACCGCATCCTCCGCCTCACGGTGACCTGACCGCCCCCGCGTGCGGGGTGCTTCAGGGGAAGAGGGCCAGGCGGTGGGCGAGCGCCGCGGCCTCGCCCCGGGTGGCGACGCTCAGCTTCGCGAGGATGTTGGAGACGTGGACGCTCGCCGTCTTGGGCGAGATGAAGAGCGCCTCCGCGATCTGGCGGTTGGTGCGTCCGTCGGCGACGAGGCGCAGGACGTCGCGCTCGCGGGCGGTGAGGCCCAGCGGGTCGGGCGCCGCGCCGCCGCGGGGGGCGGACAGCCGGGCGATGCGGGCGGCCAGCGGGCGCGCGCCCGCGTCCTCCGCCGCCGCCAGCGCCTCCGCGAGCAGCGGCGCGGCCTGCCGGGGCGAACCCGACGCGAGCAGCGCCTCGGCGTGCCGGAACCGCGCCGCGGCCAGCTCCATCGGCCGCTCCTGCGCGGCGAACGCGTCCTGGACCGCCGCCCACTCGGCGGGCCCGGCCTCGCCGCGGGCCCGCGCGGCCTCCGCGCCGACCAGCAGGGCGTACGCCTCGGCGAGCGAGGTGTCGCGGGGCAGCTTGGCCGCCGCGCCGGCGATCAGGTCGAGGGCGGCCGGGTCGGCCTCGGGCGCGTCGGCCTCCGCGGCGGCGCCGGCGGCCAGCAGCGGCCAGGCGTAGCGCGCGGTGCCGACCGGGAACCCGGCCCGCACGCCGCCGGCCAGTTCGGCCCGCGCGTCCTCGAACCGTCCGCGCGCCGCGGCCACCTGGACCGCGAGGGTGCGGATCGGGATGAGGTGCTGCGGCTGCGTGTCGTGCTCCAGCAGCTCCTTCGCCACCGCGTGGTGCCGCTCGGCCGCGTCGATGTCGCCGGTCACCGCGGCGAGGAAGCCGAGGTGGGTCTCGACGCCGGCCCGCACGAAGTTCTTGCCGACCAGCCGGTGGGCCTCGGTCAGGGGCGCCGCGGCCTCGTCGTAGCGGGCGAGCCAGAACAGCGACTCGCCCTGGTTGACGAGCAGCCAGGCGCGGGTGATGTGCGCGGCCTGCTCGCCGAGCAGCGCCAGGCCCTCGCGGCCGACGGCGACCGCCTCCCGGGAGCGGCCCGCGCCCTCCAGCACGGACGACAGGTTGCCGTAGGTGCGGGCGAGGATCGCCGACCGGCGCCGGCCGCTGACCAGCCGGCGCACCTGCTCGACCTCGGCGATGCCGCCGTCGACGTCGCCGCAGTCCGCGCGGAGCAGGCCCAGCGTGACGCGGGCGTGCAGCTCGGTGTCCCGGTCGCCGGCCGCCCTGGCCAGCTCGACCGCGCGGCGGGCGGTCTCGATGCCCTCGTCGCCCGACTTGTGGACCATGATCCAGCCGGCGATCAGCGCGACCACCTCGGCGTGCGCGGCCGACGGCGGCAGCCCGCTGACCAGCTCGCGGGCCCTGGACAGCTCCTCCCAGCCGTCGCCGCGGGCCAGGTCCTCGGTCAGCCGGGAGCGCTGGGACCAGAACCACGCGGCGCGCAGCGGGTCCTGGGCGCGGTCGCGCTCCATCAGCTTCAGCGCCCGCTTGGCGACGGTGTACGCGCGCTCGCGCTCGCCGCTGAGCCGGGCCGCGACGGTGATCTCCGCGAGCAGGTCGAGCAGGCTCAGCGGGGTCTCCGCGCCGCACTCGCCGGGGCCGCCGAGCCCCTGGGCCAGCGGCGGGTACGCCTCGGCGTAGTCGGCCGGGCGCAGCGCCGCCCGCACCTCCTCGGGGGTGTCGTCCCACAGTTCGAGCGCGCGTTCCAGCAGCCGGTGCTGCTCGGCGTAGGCGTGCCGGCGGCGGGCCTCGACGGAGGCGCGCAGCACCGCGGGCAGCGCCTTGGCCGGTTCGTGCGCGCAGTACCAGAAGCTGGCCAGCCGGGCGGCCCGCTCGTCGGCGCGGACCAGGGTGGGGTCGGCCTCGATGGCCTCGGCGTAGCGGCGGCTGATGCGGCTGCGCTCGCCGGGCAGCAGGTCGTCGCCGACCGCCTCGCGCACCAGGGAGTGCCGGAAGCAGTAACCGTCGCCGCTGTCGGTCGGCACCAGGATGTTGGCGCCGACGGCGGCGCGCAGCGCGTCCAGCAGCCGGTCCTCGTCCAGTCCCGCGATCGCGTCGAGCAGCCGGTACTCCACCGTGCTGCCGCCCTCGGCGATGATCCTGGCGACCCGCTGGGCGTCGTCCGGCAGCGTCTCGACGCGGACCAGCAGCAGGTCGCGCAGCGACTCGCTGATGCCGGTGGTGCAGCCGCGGCGCAGCGAGCAGGCCAGCTCCTCGACGAAGAACGGGTTGCCGTCGGAGCGGGTGAAGACCCGGCCGACGACGGCGTCCTCGGGCTCGGCGCCGAGGATGGAGCCGAGCTGGCGGCGCACCTCGTCGCGGCTGAACCGGGCCACCTCGATCCGGTCGACGGTACGCAGCCGGTCGGTCTCGGCGAGGAAGGGCCGCAGCGGGTGGCGGCGGTGGATGTCGTCGGCGCGGTAGGTGGCGGCGACGACCACGCGGGCGCGCTGCAACGAGCGGAACAGGTAGGAGAGCAGCTCGCGGGTGGAGCGGTCGGCCCAGTGCAGGTCCTCGACCACCAGGACCAGGGTGCGGCCGCTGCCCAATCGTTCCAGCAGCCGCGCGGTCAGCTCGAACAGCCGCACCCGGCCGGTCTCGTCGCGCGGGTCGCGCGGCGCCCCCGGTTCGCCGAACTCGGGCAGCAGCCGGGCGAGTTCGGCCTCCTGGCCGGCCACGGCGGTGAGCAGCTCCGGGCCGACCGTCGCGTACAGGTCGCGCAGAGCCGTCGAGATCGGCGCGAACGGAAGTCCCTCCGCGCCGATCTCGACGCATCCCCCGACGGCGGTCACGGCCCCCGTGTCCCGCGCCGCCGCGAGGAATTCCTCGATGAGCCGGGTCTTGCCGACCCCGGCCTCGCCGCCGATGAGCACCGCCTGCGGCTCGCCGCGGTCGGCCGCCGCGAGCGCCGCGGACAACCGTTTCAGCTCGGCGTCGCGGCCGATGAAGACGGGGCTCAGGGACTGCGTCTGCACGGTGTCGAGGATGTCACGGCGGGCCGGGTCCACGACACCGATTACTCCGCGGGCGGACGCGGGGGCGGCGGGGGCCGCGGAGTAGGCTGCCCTGCTTAATCGACCACT
>JAJSZB010000091.1:0-19788 GCA_050613715.1 Streptomyces sp. IBSBF 3018 | reverse complement strand
CGCCCGCCCCGCCGGATGCCGTGCCGGCCGCCCCGCCGAACGCCCGCCACGACGGCGCCTCGGGCAGCCGCTCGATGCCGTCGTGCGGGACGCCCTCGCCGCGGTAGATCCACCAGTCGGCGCCGCTCGCGCCGCCCGTAGCGCCCGCGCCCACCGCGCTGCCGGGGCCGCCCGCGTCTCCGCCCGCCGTCCCGGCCGTACGGTCCGCCGCCGCGCCGTCCGCCTGTCCCGCCGCCTCGTTCGCCGTCACCGCGGCACCCTCCTCGTTCCTCGTCGGTACGGGCGCCGGACGCACGCTCCGCCCACACCCACCCCCGTCACGCCATCCCCGCGAACGGCAGGTCCTGATCGGCGTCCACGCAGTCCGGGTCGTCCCACAGCAGCGTGATGTTGTTGCGGACGTCCGCCTCGCCCGCGGTCCTGCCGTGCTTGCGGCAGCGGTGCACCGCGTCCGGCAGGTCACGCAGCCGGGCCGGGGCGAACGGACGCAGCGCGCTCACGATCTCCCGCGGGTCGCCCGGGCCGCGCCGCCAGACCATCACCGGGACGCCCTCAAGGAACAGCGCGTCCCGGACCGCGTCGCGGGCGGTCGCCGACAGGTCGTCGTAGGAGGTGGCAAGGCCCACCGCCGCGGACTCCGGCTCGCGCAGCAGCCACGCGGTGAGGTCGGTCAGCGGCGGCCAGGCGATCCGGGCCAGCGGCTCGGCGCGCGGCGGGTCCCAGCGCAGCCGGTCCCAACGGCGGCGCCATGGCTCGGGGTTGATCCACGGATCGCTGTAGCGCTCCAACGACCGCACCACGACGGGGTGGTGCAGGCCCAGCGGGGTGCGCGAGGCGCCCGCCGACCACACCTCGGCGCGGTGCCCGAGCAGCGCGGCCGGCAGCAGGAACTCCACCCGTACGCCCCCGGACGCGCCGCGCACCGCCCGCGCCAGGTCGCTCCACGCGGCCAGCCGGGCGCTGCCCGTGCCGGTCAGCTCGCTGCGCGGGATCGGCTCGCTCGGCGGCAGCGCGCCCAGCCGCACCAGCGGCCCGCCGTCGGGCGGCTGGCGGTAGTACGCGCCGCGCAGCTCGTACCGGCCGTCCTCGACGTGCTCGGGGTCCACCGCCTCGACCCGGATCTGCACGATCAGCCGGCCTTCGGGCGCCGGCGGCGCGGCGGGCACGCCGCCGGCGCCCTCGCGGTCCAGCAGATCGCGCAACAGCGCGCGCAGCGGCTCCAGTTCACGGTGCGCGGCCAGCTCGCGGTCGGCCGCGAGGCCGCGCAGGAAGCCGAGCAGCGGGCGCGGGCCGTGCGGCCCGCGCAGGTCGGACAGCCGCAGCAGGATCTCCGGCAGCGTCTCCGCGCCGGTCAGCAGCCGGGTGCCGGGAGCGTCCCGCGGTACGTGCCGGGCCAGTTCGTACGTCGTCGGCACGCGGTCGGGCGGCAGCGCGGCGACCGGGTGCAGCACCTCCACCAGATCGACCACGGCACGGCCGTCCAGCGGCGCGGCGCCGGTCAGGCCCAGCACCGTCAACTCCAGCCAGGGCAGCGTCCGGTCGTGCGGCGCGAGCGCCCGCAGTGCGCCGCGCAGCGCCTCCAGCGCACGGGCCGCGTCGGACCGCGCGGCGATCGCGCCGACCAGCGCCTGCAGATGCGTCCGGGCGTCCGGGCTCTCCGGCACGCCGACCGCGAACCCGCCCGCCCCGAGCCGGTACGGCCCGCCGTCGCGGTCCATCAGCCCCAGCAGGTCGAACCGCGCGTCCAGCCGTGCCAGCCGCGGCACTTGGAGCAGCAGGTCCACCAGCAGCCCCGCGCCGCCGGCCGGCCAGCCCGCGGGCTCCACGTGCCCCCGCGCGAAGCGGTCGTACGCACGCGGCTCCGGATACGGATACGGATACGGATACGGCTCCGGATACGGACGCGGGGCCGGGCCGGCGTCCGGACCCGGGTGGCGCCCTTCGCCGTACGCCGGTGCGCCGGAGAACAGCGCGGGGGCGTCCGCGCCGGCCGGGCCCGGGGCAGGGGGAGCCGGACGGCGGGCGTCGTGGCCCTCGGACGTATCCATGCGCTACGCGTCCTCCCGGCTCCCGGCCGCGCGTCCGACGAGCGTGCGCAGCCGGTCGAGCGCCTTGTCGTACGGCGCCGTCTCCTCCATCGCGGTGCACAGCGAGCGTAACGCGGCGCGCTCGTCGCGGTACTGACGGCAGCTCAGCACCAGCCGGTACAGGTGCTCGCGGCGGCCCGAGCGCTCCTCGACCTCGAACGAGTGCGGCAGGCCCAGCAGTCGGCCCATCCGGTCGAACAGGTCGTAGCGGTGGTCGGCGCGGGCCAGGGCGGGAAAGGCGAGCAGCGCGTCCACCAACTCGGCGTCCGTGGGCGGGGACACGGCCGCGGGCGGCGCGTCGACCTCCCCGGCGGGCGACCGCGGGCCCAGGAAGTCCCGCAGGGCGGTGACCGGGGTGAACCAGCCGCCCTGCACGTCGCGGTAGGACCTGCTGGCCTTCAGCACGCCCACCACGAGCCCGGTGCCGTCCGCGACGAGCATGCTGCCGCTGAACCCCTCGCGCACGCCGTCCCCGAGCACCCGCAGGTACGCGCCGGAGACGCCGCCGACGCGCAGCGAGAGGGTGTCCGGCTGGATGCCGGGGGAGGGGGTGTCGGGCGCGTAGCCGAGGGCGGTGACCGCGGTGCCGGGCGCGGGGTCGTCGGCGGCCGGGCGGACCGCGGGCAGGCCGGCGCAGCCGGGGACCGTCAGCAGCGCGAGATCGGGGAACGGGTGGAACCGCGTGCCCTCGCCCGGCGCCGCTGCCGGGGTCGCCCGCAGGTCCGTGACCGGGTGCGCGCCGCCGTCCGCGGCCACGACGCTGAGCGGCTCCGCGCCGAGCACCACGTGCGCCGCGCTGACCACCAGGCCGCCGCCCAGGTGGAAGGCGCTGCCCCGGAACCGCCCGCCCCCGGCGACCCACAGCGCGGCGGCGGGCGTTCCGCCTGACGCCCCGCTCATTCAGCCGCGTCCGCCCCGCCGCCGGCCGGGCCGGCACCGTTCGCGCCGGCTGGGCCCGTACCGTCCGCGCTCGGTGCCGCGCCGCCCGCGTCCTGCGCCTGTGCCCGCGCCGCGGCCGTGTCGCCCACGCCCGTATCGCCTGCCGTGGCCGTGTCGCCCACGCCCGTATCGCCCGCCGTGCCCGCGTCGCCCGCGCCGTGCGCAGCGCCCTCGGCGTCCGCGTCGCCCGCCCGCGCCGCCGCGCGGCGGCCCGCGAGGTCCCAGGACATCCGGACCGTCAGGCCGGCCTCGCTGCCCGCCTCGGCGATCACGCCCAGGAGGTGACCGGACTTCACCGCGAGCTTGATGCCGAACTCGACCTCGAAGGAGTCGGGGGAGCCCGCGGAGTCGGTGACGGTCTGCGCGGCCCAGCGGCCGACGCTGCGGACGGTGCCGCGCACCTGCTCCATGGTCAGGGCGACCGCGGTGCCCAGCTCGCCGACGCGGCGGCCCACGCCCACGTCCCCGTACATGCCGTCGCCGGCGTCCGCGGCGTCCTGGAACGGCAGATCGCCGACCACCTCGGCGTCCACGGTCGTCCCGTCGCCGAGGTCGATCGTCACCAACTGCGTCACGGCTGCTTCCTCCCCCTCGCCGCAGCAGGATAAGGTCCCGCGCCCCGGCCGCGCCGCCCCTTCACCGGGCCCGCACACCCGGTCGGCACACCGGGCCCGCAATCCGGCCCGCACACCCCGGGCCGGGCACGGCGCCCGTACGCCGGGGACCCGCCGCGCGCCCGGGCGCCTCGCGCTGGCCAATCCGTAGCGCCCCGCCCCCGCCGTACTCCGCCGTGGACAACGGGCCGCGCCCGCCGCCGTGCCTACCGTTGAGACAATCTGCGCACACCAGAAGGGCGGACCCACCGTGACAAGCACTGCCGCAGCCCCCACCGCGTTCTGGCTCGCGGGGCGTCCTGCCACCGGCGCCGACGCCTTCGACGTGGCCAGTCCCTGGGACGGCGCCCCGGTGGGCCGGGTGAGCGTGCCCGACCCCGGGCAGGTCGAGGAGGCGGTGGCCGCGGCGGCCGGCGCGGCGCACGCGCTGGGCGCGACGCCCGCCCACGTCAGGGCCGGGGTGCTCGACCACGTCTCGCGCCGGCTGGCCGAGCGCGCCGAGGAGATCGCGCGGCTGATCACCGCGGAGAACGGCAAGCCGGTGAAGTGGTCGCGCGGCGAGGTGGGCCGGGCGGTCTCGGTCTTCCGCTGGGCCGCGGAGGAGGCCCGCCGCTTCAACGGCGGCCAGGCGCAGCGGCTGGACACCGACCCCGGCGGCACCGGCCGCCTCGCGCTGACCCGGCGGTTCGGCCGCGGCCCGGTGCTGGGCATCGCGCCGTTCAACTTCCCGCTGAACCTGGTCGCGCACAAGGTCGCGCCGGCGATCGCGGCCGGTGTGCCGATCCTGCTCAAGCCCGCGCCGGCCACCCCGCTGTCCGCGCTGCTGCTCGGCGAGCTGCTCGCCGAGGCCGACGCGGCCGGCGGCGGCGAGGGCCCCGCGCTGCCGGCCGGCTCGTGGAGCGTGCTGCCGGTGCCCAACGACCGGATGCCCGCGCTGGTCCAGGACCCGCGGCTGCCGGTGATCTCCTTCACCGGCTCCGACACCGTCGGCCACCAGATCGCCGACTCGGTGCCGCGCAAGCACGTCACGCTGGAGCTGGGCGGCAACGCCGCCGCCGTCGTCCTCGCCGACTACGCCTCCGAGCAGGACCTGGACTGGGCGGCCTCGCGCATCGCCACCTTCGCCAACTACCAGGGCGGCCAGTCCTGCATCTCGGTGCAGCGGGTGATCGCCGACGCCGCGGTCTACGACGCGCTCGCCGAGAAGGTCGTGGAGAAGGTCCGCGCCCAGGTCACCGGCGACCCGCGCGACGACGCCACCGACGTCGGCCCGCTGGTCAGCCGGGCGGCGGCCGAGCGGGTCGAGGAGTGGGTGCGCGACGCGGTCGACAAGGGCGCCAAGGTCCTCACCGGCGGCACGAGGGAGGGCGCGAGCTATGCGCCGACGGTGCTGGCCGACCTGCCGGCGGACGCGATCCTGGCCGGCGCGGAGGCCTTCGGCCCGGTGCTGTCACTGCACCGGGTGAACGGCCCGGACGAGGCGTTCGCCGCGGTCAACGACTCCCGGTTCGGCCTGCAGGCCGGCGTCTTCACCCACGACCTGCAGCTGGCCTTCCGCGCCCACCGCGAACTGGAGGTCGGCGGCGTGGTCATCGGCGACGCGCCCTCGTACCGCGCGGACCAGATGCCGTACGGCGGGGTCAAGGACTCCGGCAGCGGGCGCGAGGGCGTGAAGTTCGCGATGGACGACTACACCTACGAGCGGGTGCTCGTCCTGACCGGCCTGGACCTCTAGCGCACCCGCGCGGCTTCCGGCACCCCGCGCCGCCTCCGGCGCACCCGGTCCGCCCTCGGCGCACCCCGCGCCCCCTCTGCCGCGCCCGGCTCCGGCGGCGGCCCCCCTTTCCCGGGGGCCGCCGCCGCTCTGGCTGGGGCGGCGGAATTCGGGTAGTACGGACTGGTAGCACCCGTACGGACCGGTAACCGGTCCGAGCCGGCTACCCGGAGGTGACGCAACCGTGTCCGCACCCGCCGCAGCACGCAAGGTCTCCGAGCGCGAAGCCCGCCAGGTCGCGGAGGAGGCCAGGGAACAGGACTGGCGCAAGCCCAGCTTCGCCAAGGAGCTGTTCCTCGGCCGCTTCCGGCTCGACCTGGTCCACCCCCACCCGCAGCCCACGCCCGAGGCGGTGGCCAAGGGCGAGGCGTTCCTGGAGAAGCTGCGCGCGTTCTGCGAGACCAGGGTCGACGCGGCGCGGATCGAGCGCGAGGCGCGCATCCCGGACGAGACCATCACC
This sequence comes from Streptomyces sp. IBSBF 3018, assembly GCA_050613715.1. Lineage (GTDB taxonomy): Bacteria > Actinomycetota > Actinomycetes > Streptomycetales > Streptomycetaceae > Actinacidiphila. The sequence continues at coordinate 13,914 of JAJSZB010000091.1, read as the reverse complement.
GGCCTGGCGGAGCTGGGCGCGCTCGGCATGAAGATCCCCGAGGAGTACGGCGGACTCGGCCTCACCCAGGTGTACTACAACAAGGCGCTCGCCCTGGTCGGCTCGGCCAGCCCGGCGATCGGCGCGCTGCTGTCGGCCCACCAGTCGATCGGCGTACCGCAGCCGCTGAAGCTGTTCGGCACCGAGGAGCAGAAGAAGCGCTTCCTGCCGCGCTGCGCGACCACCGACGTCTCCGCCTTCCTGCTCACCGAGCCCGACGTCGGCTCCGACCCGGCCCGGCTGGCCGCGGCGGCCGTCCCGGACGGCGACGACTACGTGCTGGACGGCGTGAAGCTGTGGACGACCAACGGCGTCATCGCCGACCTGCTGGTGGTGATGGCCAGGGTGCCGAAGTCCGAGGGGCACAAGGGCGGCATCACCGCCTTCGTCGTCGAGGCCGGCTCCGAGGGCGTCACGGTGGAGAACCGCAACGCCTTCATGGGCCTGCGCGGCATCGAGAACGGCGTCACCCGCTTCCACCGGGTGCGGGTCCCCGCCGCCAACCGGATCGGCCCCGAGGGCGCCGGCCTCAAGATCGCCCTGACCACGCTCAACACCGGCCGCCTCTCGCTGCCGGCCGGCTGCGTCGGCGCCGGCAAGTGGTGCCTGAAGCAGGCCCGCGAGTGGGCCGCCGAGCGCGAGCAGTGGGGCAAGCCGGTCGGCGAGCACGAGGCGGTCGCCGCCAAGATCTCCTACATCGCGGCCACCACCTTCGCCCTGGAGGCGATGCTCGACCTGTCCTCCCAGATGGCCGACGAGGACCGCAACGACATCCGCATCGAGGCCGCCCTCGCCAAGCTCTACGGCTCCGAGGCGGCCTGGCGGATCGCCGACGAGCTGGTGCAGATCCGCGGCGGCCGCGGCTTCGAGACCGCCGACTCGCTGGCCGCCCGCGGCGAGCGCGCGGTGCCCGCCGAGCAGATGCTGCGCGACCTGCGGATCAACCGGATCTTCGAGGGCTCCACCGAGATCATGCACCTGCTGATCGCCCGCGAGGCGGTCGACGCCCACCTGTCGGTGGCCGGCGACCTGATCGACCCCGACAAGGGCCTGGCCGACAAGGCCAGGGCCGGCGCGAAGGCCGGCGGCTTCTACGCCCGCTGGCTGCCCAAGCTCGTCGCCGGCCCCGGCCAGCTGCCCAGCTCCTACGCGGAGTTCGGCCCGCTCGCCACCCACCTGCGGTACGTCGAGCGCAGCGCCCGCAAGCTCGCCCGCAGCACCTTCTACGCCATGTCGCGCTGGCAGGGCCGGATGGAGCTCAAGCAGAACTTCCTGGCCAGGATCGTCGACATCGGCGCCGAGCTGTTCGCGATGAGCGCCGCCTGCGTGCGCGCCCAGCACCTCGCGGCCACCGGCGACGACGGCCGGCAGGCCGCCCGGCTCGCCGACGTCTTCTGCCGCCAGGCCAGGGTCCGCGCCGACGAGCTGTTCGCCCGGCTCTGGACCAACACCGACGACGCCGACCGCGCGCTCGCCCGCTCGGTGCTGGCCGGCGAGGCCGGCTGGCTGGAGGCCGGCATCGTCGACCTCACCCGCGACGGCGCCTGGATCGCCGAGGCCGCCCCCGGCCCGTCCCGGAAGGACAACGTCCACCGGCCGGTGCACTGACGGATGCTCCGGCAGGACAGAATGAGGCCATGACCGACGCTCTCGCAGACCCGCACTACCGCCCCCACGTCTCCTCCGAGCCCGGCGGCGGCCCGCGCGACATCGTGATCCTCGGCTCCACCGGCTCGGTCGGCACCCAGGCCGTCGACGTGGTGCTGCGCAACCCCGACCGGTTCCGGGTGGTCGCGCTGTCCGCCGCGGGCAGCCGCGTCGGCCTGCTCGCCGAGCAGGCGCACCGGCTGGGCGTGTCCACCGTCGCGGTCGCGGACGAGAGCGCCGTCACCCCGCTGCGCGCGGCGCTCGCCGCCGCCTACGGCAGCGCGCCGCTGCCGCAGATCCTGGCCGGCCCCGGCGCGGCCACCGAGGCCGCCGCGCTGCCCTGCCACTCGGTGCTCAACGGCATCACCGGCTCCATCGGGCTGCGCCCCACGCTGGCCGCGCTGGAGGCCGGCCGGGTGCTCATCCTGGCCAACAAGGAGTCGCTGATCGTCGGCGGACCGCTGGTCAAGGCGATCGCCGAGCCCGGCCAGATCGTCCCCGTCGACTCCGAGCACTCCGCGCTCTTCCAGGCGCTGATGGGCGGCGACCGCTCCGAGGTCCGCAAGCTGATCGTCACCGCCTCCGGCGGCCCGTTCCGCGGCCGCACCCTGGCCGAGATGGCCGACGTCACACCCGAGCAGGCGATGGCCCACCCCACCTGGGACATGGGCCCGGTCATCACGATCAACTCCGCCAACCTCGTCAACAAGGGGCTGGAGGTCATCGAGGCGCACCTGCTCTACGACATCCCGTTCGAGCGGATCGAGGTCGTGGTCCACCCGCAGTCCGCGATTCACTCGATGGTGGAATTCACCGACGGCTCCACCCTCGCCCAGGCCGGACCGCCCGACATGCGGGTGCCGATCGCGCTGGGCCTGGGCTGGCCGCACCGGGTGCCGGGCGCCGCACCGGCCTTCGACTGGACGAAGGCGGCCACCTGGGAGTTCTTCCCGCTGGACGAGGAGGCCTTCCCCTCGGTGGCGCTGGCCCGCCATGTGGGTAGCCTCGGTGGCACCGCCCCGGCGGTGTTCAACGCGGCCAACGAGGAGTGCGTCGACGCGTTCCGTGCGGGCCGGCTGTCCTTCACGGGCATCATGGACACCGTCGCCCGGGTCGTCGCGGAGCACGGGACCCCCGCGGCGGGAACTTCCCTCACCGTCGAGGACGTCCTCGAAGCGGAGGGCTGGGCCCGCGCACGGGCCCGGGAACTGGCACAGGCATCGGAGGCAGCACGCGTATGACCGCATGGATGACGGTCCTCGGCATAGTGGTCTTCGCCGCGGGCCTGATGGTCTCCATCGCCTGGCACGAGCTCGGCCACCTGTCGACCGCCAAACTCTTCAAGATCCGTGTGCCGCAGTACATGGTCGGCTTCGGACCCACCCTGTTCTCCCGGCACAAGGGGGAGACCGAGTACGGCTTCAAGGCCATCCCGCTCGGCGGCTACATCCGGATGATCGGCATGTTCCCGCCCGGCGAGGACGGCCGCATCACCGCGCGCTCCACCTCGCCGTGGCGCAGCATGATCGAGGACGCCCGCTCGGCGGCCTTCGAGGAGCTGCGGCCCGGCGACGAGGACCGGCTCTTCTACACCCGCAAGCCGTGGAAGCGCGTCATCGTGATGTTCGCCGGCCCGTTCATGAACCTGATCCTGGCCGTCGCGCTCTTCCTGACCGTCTTCATGGGCTTCGGCGTCACCGCCCGCACCACGGTCATCGGCCAGGTCAGCGACTGCGTGATCTCCCAGTCCGACACCACCAAGCGCAACCCCGACAACCCGTGCCTGCCCACCGACCCGGTCGCGCCGGCCAAGACCGCCGGCTTCAAGGCCGGCGACCGGTTCCTGGAGTTCAACGGCGTGCCGGTGAAGAACTGGGCGAAGCTGTCCGACGACATCCGCGACCACCCCGGCCGCGCCACCATCGTGGTGCTGCGCGACGGCCACCGGGTCACCCTGCACCCGGTGATCACCACCAACACCGTCGCCAAGACCAACAGCGACGGCGACTACGTGGACGGCACCGTCAAGGCCGGCTTCCTCGGCTTCAGCCCGGCCACGCACATAGAGCAACTGGGCTTCGCCGCGTCCTTCTCGCACATGGAGGACATGGCCCGGCAGGGCGTGGACTCCCTGGTGTCGCTGCCCAAGCGGATCCCCGACCTGTGGAACTCCGCGTTCAACGGCGCCCCCCGCAAGGCCGACTCCCCGATGGGCGTGGTCGGCGCGGCCCGCGTCGGCGGCGAGGTCTTCTCGCTGAAGGAACCCGCCATCGACCGCATCGCCACCATGGTGCTGCTGGTGGCCGGATTCAACCTGTCGCTGTTCCTGTTCAACATGCTCCCGCTGCTGCCGCTGGACGGCGGGCACATCGCCGGGGCGCTCTGGGAGTCGCTGCGCCGGCACACCGCCCGCGCGTTCCGCAAACCCGACCCCGGGCCCTTCGACGTGGCCAAGCTGATGCCGATCGCCTATGTCGTCGCCGGCATCTTCGTGTCCTTCACGCTGCTGGTGCTGATCGCCGACGTGGTCAACCCGGTCAAACTCAATTCGTGACGTCCGCGATGTCCCGAGCCGGGTGATGACCGCGGGCCCGGTGCCGTAATCTCGATTCCGGAGCCCGCCGACGACGGGACCTCGTACAACCTTGGGGATGCCACGCAGATGACCGCGATTTCGCTCGGTATGCCGGATGTTCCGACCAAGCTCGCCGACCGCCGCAAAAGCCGTCAGATCCAGGTCGGAAGCGTCGCGGTGGGCGGCGACGCACCGGTCTCCGTCCAGTCGATGACCACCACCCGGACCTCCGACATCGGCGCCACCCTGCAGCAGATCGCCGAGCTGACCGCCTCCGGATGCCAGATCGTCCGGGTCGCCTGCCCGACCCAGGACGACGCCGACGCGCTCCCCACGATCGCCCGCAAGTCGCAGATCCCCGTCATCGCCGACATCCACTTCCAGCCGAAGTACGTCTTCGCCGCCATCGACGCCGGCTGCGCCGCGGTGCGCGTCAACCCCGGCAACATCAAGCAGTTCGACGACAAGGTCAAGGAGATCGCCAAGGCGGCCTCCGCGGCCGGCGTCCCCATCCGCATCGGCGTCAACGCCGGCTCGCTGGACCGGCGGCTGCTGGAGAAGTACGGCAAGGCCACCCCCGAGGCGCTGGTGGAGTCCGCGCTGTGGGAGGCGTCGCTGTTCGAGGAGCACGACTTCCGCGACATCAAGATCTCGGTCAAGCACAACGACCCGGTCGTGATGGTCAACGCCTACCGGCTGCTGGCCCAGAAGTGCGACTACCCGCTGCACCTGGGCGTCACCGAGGCCGGCCCGGCCTTCCAGGGCACCATCAAGTCCGCCGTCGCCTTCGGCGCGCTCCTCGCGGAGGGCATCGGCGACACCATCCGGGTCTCGCTGTCCGCGCCGCCGGCCGAGGAGGTCAAGGTCGGCATCCAGATCCTGGAGTCGCTGAACCTGCGCCAGCGCCGCCTGGAGATCGTCTCCTGCCCGTCCTGCGGCCGCGCCCAGGTCGACGTCTACAAGCTCGCCGACCAGGTCTCCGCGGGCCTGGACGGCATGGAGGTGCCGCTGCGCGTCGCCGTCATGGGCTGCGTCGTCAACGGCCCCGGCGAGGCCCGCGAGGCCGACCTCGGCGTCGCCTCCGGCAACGGCAAGGGCCAGATCTTCGTCAAGGGCGAGGTCATCAAGACCGTGCCCGAGTCCAAGATCGTGGAGACGCTGATCGAGGAGGCGATGAAGATCGCCGCCGAGATGGAGAGCGCCGGCATCGGCTCGGGCGAGCCGCAGGTGAGCGTCTCCTGACCGCAGCACCGCGCCCCCGCGGACGTCACCGCGACGCCGCGGAGGCCGCCGCGCGAACCGTCGTGGTCCGCCGTCCCGCGCGCCGCGCGATACGCCGTCGCGCAGCCCGTTCCGGACGTTTCCGGCCGTGCCCCGGCCGCCCTTTCCCGGGCGCCGGGCACGGCCCCGCCGTGCGAGGTAAGGTGCGGGAACCGTCTTCCGCCGGCGTTCACGGCCCGTACGGTGAGGTGTCCCCGTGTTGACGCATTCGACAGCCCGAGTCCTGGAGCCAGGCGACCTCGACGCCGCGCTCGCGGTGCTGGGCCGCGACCCGGTGGCCAACGCGTTCGTGACCTCGCGCGTCAACGTCGCGGGCCTGGACCCGTGGCGGCTCGGCGGCGAGATGTGGGGCTGGTACTCCGGCGGCCGGCTCACCTCCCTGTGCTACGCCGGCGCCAACCTGGTGCCGCTGTGCGCCACCCCCGAGGCGATCCGCGCCTTCGCCGAGCGGGCCCGCAGGGCGGGCCGCCGCTGCTCGTCCATCGTCGGCCCCGCCGAGGCCACCGCCGACCTGTGGTCCCAGCTGGAGCCGCACTGGGGCCCGGCCCGCGAGGTGCGCGCCCACCAGCCGCTGATGACCACCCGCGCGCTGCCCGCCGACATCGCCCCCGACCCGGCGGTCCGGCGGGTCCGGCGCGACGAGATGGACGTCATCATGCCCGCGTGCGTCGCCATGTTCACCGAGGAGGTCGGCGTCTCCCCGCTGGCCGGCGACGGCGGCCTGCTGTACCAGGCGCGGGTGGCCGAACTCGTCTCCACCGGCCGCGCGTTCGCCCGGATCGAGGACGGCGAGGTGGTCTTCAAGGCGGAGATCGGCGCGGTCACCCGGCACACCTGCCAGATCCAGGGCGTGTGGGTCGCGCCCTCGCACCGCGGCCGCGGCCTGTCCGAGACCGGCATGGCCGCCGTGCTGCACTACGCGCTGCGCGACGTGGCGCCCGTGGTCAGCCTCTACGTCAACGACTTCAACACCCCCGCGCGCGCCGCCTACCGCAGGGTCGGCTTCACCGAGGTCGGCGCGTTCATGAGCGTGCTGTTCTAGCGCGGGCGCCCGCGGCCGCCCTCTGCGCGCAGGTCCGCGGCCTCACCCGGAGCCCGGGCGCGCGTACCCCGCGGACCGGCGCGCGGACCGGGCGCCGCCACCGGTAGGGTCCCGGCATGGAGCATGTGGTGGTCGCGCCGGTCGACCTGGCCGCCAGGGTGGACGAAGCCCTCGCCGTACAGGCCGTCGCCTTCGGACTCGGACCCGAGGAGGTGGCCATCCGCCGGCAGATCGTGCTGCGCCACCTCGCCTCCCCCGGAGCACGCGCGCTCGGCGCCCGCACCCCCGACGACCGGCTCGTCGGCTTCGTCTACGGGCAGCCCAACGACCGCGGCCACTGGTGGTCCAGCGTCGTCCAGCCCTATCTGCGCCGCGAGGGCAACGACGACTGGCTCGACGACTCCTTCGTCATCACCGAACTGCACGTGCTGCCCGCCTACCAGGGCCGCGGCATCGGCCGCAGCCTCATCACCGCGATCACCGACCACGCCGAGCAGCCGCGCAGCATCCTGTCCGCGATCGACGGCGACAGCCCGGCCCGGCGGCTCTACCGCACCCTCGGCTACCGCGACCTGGCCCGGCCCGTGCACTTCCCCAGCGCCGCCCGCCCGTACGCGGTGATGGGCGCGCCGCTGCCGCTGCCCCGCCCGCCGGCCGCGGCGGACAAAACGGTTTCCTGAGCCGCCCCGGCGCTGGCTATCCTCGCCGCACCCCGGCAACCCCAGGAGACGCCGATGCCCCAGCAGGCCAGCACCCAGGTCCAGCGCATGTCCCGGCTGACGGTCAGGACGCTGCGCGACGACCCGGCCGACGCCGAGAGCCCCGGCCACCGGCTGCTGGTGCGCGCCGGGTTCGTCCGCCGCTCCTCGGCCGGCATGTGGAGCTGGCTGCCGCTGGGCAAGCGGGTGCTGGACAACGTGGCCCGCGTGGTGCGCGAGGAGATGGACGCCATCGGCGGCCAGGAGGTGCTGCTGCCCGCGCTGGTCCCCGCCGAGACCTACGAGGCGACCGGCCGCGCCGGCGAGTACGGCGACCTGCTCTTCCGGCTCACCGACCGCAAGGGCGCCCGCTACGTCCTCGGACCCACCCACGAGGAGGTCTTCACCCACCTGGTGAAGGACCAGGTCACCTCGTACAAGGACCTGCCGGTGATCCTCTACCAGGTGCAGACGAAGTACCGCGACGAGGCGCGGCCCCGCGCGGGGGTGCTGCGCGGGCGCGAGTTCCTGATGAAGGACGCGTACTCCTTCGACACCGGCGACGACGGGCTCGACGCGGCGTATCGGCTGCACCGCGAGGCGTACCTGCGGATCTTCCGCCGGCTCGGGCTGGACGTCCGGGTGGTCTCCGCGGTGTCCGGCGCGATGGGCGGCTCGCGCTCCGAGGAGTTCCTCGCGCCCGCCGCGGCCGGCGAGGACACCTTCGCCGCGTGCGCCGGCTGCGGCTACGCCGCCAACACCGAGGCCGTCGTCTTCACCGCGAAGGTCCCCGCGGCGAACGCGCCCGGCCCGCTGCGGGAGGTCGACACCCCCGGCACCGCGACGGTGGCGGAGCTGTGCGAGCGGCACGGCGTGCCCGCGTCCGCGGTGCTGGGGAACGTGCTGGTCACCGTCGACGGCGAGATCACCGCGGTGGGCGTGCCCGGTGACCGCGAGGTCGACCTCGGCAAGCTCGCCGAGCACCTGGCGCCCGCCGCCGTCGCCCTGGTCACCGCCGAGGACTTCGCGGCCCGGCCCGACCTGGTCCGCGGCTACATCGGCCCGCAGGGACTGGCCGTCCGCTACCTCGCCGACCCCCGGGTCGCGCCCGGCACCGCCTGGGTCACCGGCGCCAACCGCCCCGGCCGGCACGCCTGGGACGTCGTCTGCGGGCGGGACTTCGAGGTCGACCGCTACCTGGACGTCGCGGTGGCCCAGCCCGGCGACCCCTGCCCGCGCTGCGGCGCCGGTCTCGCGCTGGACCGGGCGATCGAGGTGGGCCACATCTTCCGGCTGGGCCGCAAGTACACCGACGCCTTCAGGCTCGACGTCCTCGGCCCCGACGGCAAGCCCGTTCGCGTCACCATGGGCTCCTACGGCATCGGCGTGTCCCGCGCGGTCGGCGCCCTCGCCGAGCAGGTGGCCGACGCGCGCGGACTGTGCTGGCCGGCCGAGGTCGCCCCCGCGGACGTCCACGTCGTCGCGGCGGGCAGGGGCGGGCAGCTCGCGCTCGCCGAGGAGGCCGCGGACGCCCTCGCCGCGGCAGGGCTGCGGGTGCTGCTCGACGACCGCGCGCTGTCGCCCGGGGTGAAGTTCGCCGACGCCGACCTCATCGGCGTCCCGCTGCACCTCGTCGCGGGCCGGCGCGCCGCCGAGCGCGTCCTGGAGCTGAAGGACCGCGCCACGGGGGAGCGCGAGGATCTGCCCTTCGCGCAGGCGGTCGCGCGCCTGACCGGCGGGGCGGCGGGCTGAGACGCGGGTCGTACGGGGGATCGAGGGGCGCTCCGGGCCGGGGCGCGGCCGGTCGGGTGCGGCCGGTCGGGAGGTCGGTCGGTCGGGAGGAGCTTCCCGGCCGGCCGGGGCGTTCCGGCCGGCGCGCTTGCGGCTCAGAGCCAGCTGGCGAACTCCAGCAGCAGCTCGCCGTCCGTACGACCGCCGACCGAGAGGTACCAGACGCCCGCCTCGACCGCGCGGAAGACCGCCCAGCCGCGCAGCCTGCCCGCGTCGACCTCCAGCGAGTCGGCGAGCCGGGCGAGCCTGCGGCGGGCCGCCGCGCGCGAGCCCGGCTCGGCGGCCAGCGTGGACAGCCGGTCCCTGGCCAGCCACGCCAGATCGAAGGCCGGCTCGCCGACCAGCGGCTTGGGGTCGATCGCCAGCCACGGCACCCGGTCGCCGGACAGCACGTTGCCGTGGTGGAAGTCGCCGTGCAGCAGGACCGGCTCCGGCGCCGAGCCGACCAGCTCCTCGCGGACCGCCAGCGCCTCGTCGATCAGCTCCCGGACGTCCGCCGCGAAGTCCCGCGCGCGGCGCTCGCGCAGCAGCACCGCCAGGTCCGCGGTCCGGTCGGCGACCGAGGTGAACGGATGGCCGCCGGCCGGCGGCACCCACAGCCGCCGCAGCACCCCCGCCGCCTCCAGCATCGCCTTGGGCTCGGCGAGCGAGCGCAGCGAGACGTCCGCGTGCAGCCGCTCCTCCAGCAGCGCGCCCTCCTCGGGCTCCGCGCGCAGCAGACGCACCGCGCCGTGCCCGTCCCAGTGCGCGAGCGCCGCGTGCTCCTGCGCGCTCTCCCGCGTCACCATGCCGACCTTCAGCACCGCGGGCGTCCCGTCGGCCGTCCTGACCAGCACGATCATGCTGATCTGGCCGCCCGCCTCGAACACCCGCTCCGGCGTCAGCTCCCACCGTTCCAGGTAGCCCGCCACCTGCCCCGGCAGCCGGGCCAGCCATGCCCGGCCCGCCTCGCCCTCCCAGGCCGCGACGGTACGGGCCAGGCGCTCCGGCGGTTGCAGCTCCACTGCGGTGCGTTCCCTCCGTGACGAGTACGGGCGGCGGTGGCGGGTGCGCCACCGCGCGGGCGGCGTCGGCGAACCGTCGCACGCCCCGAAGCCCGGCCCGCACCGGGCGGCCCGCGCGGGCGAGGGTTCAGCGGCGTTCCGCCAACCCCGGGAAGGCTACGCTGCCGCCGCTCCACCGCACCGCGCGCACCGCCGCGGCCCGCAGCCCGGCCGCCGCGTCACGGCGTACGGACCCGGTCCCCGCCCTGGTCAGATCGCCGTACGCGCCGGCCACCCGCTCCTCCAGATACGCCGCGAGCCTCACCGCCGCGGCCCGGTCCGGCACGGCGAACGGCAGCGCATAGGCCGCCGCGGCGGCGACCGGCGTCCCGCCGAGCCCGGTCACCGTACGGACCAGCGCGTCCCTGGCCGCCCGGTGCGCGTCGTACGCCGCCCGCGCCTCCCGCATCCGCCCGGCCCCCACCCGTCCCCCGACCGCGCCGTACCCGTAGACCGCGGCATGCTCGGCGGCGAGGGCGGCCTGCGCGGCGGCGAGCACGGGCGACGCCTCCCGGCGGACGTTCGCGGCGCCCGGGGACGCACCCGTGGCCGTACCCCCTCCGCCGGGGCCGCCGCCTGCGGACGCTGCGGACGTACGGGCATCCGCCTGCGTACCGGCACCGCCGGACGTACCCGGGCCGGGGGCCGCCGACCGGGAGGCGCTCGGGCCCGAGGCCAGGTCGGCGTCGGGGGAGGCGCCGGTCCGGGCGGTCGGGGCGGGGGCCAGCAGGACGACGTGGCCCGCGTCCGCGGCGGCGATCGAGGCGAGCAGCCGCGCGAGGTCGCCCGGCACGGTGAGCAGCGCCGCCGCCCGGCGGTCGGCGAGCGTCCGCTCGGCCGCGGCGAGCCACGCCAGCGTGGCCGGGGAGCCGGCCGGGACGGCCGGAACCGGCGCGGACGGCGCGGACGGCGCGGAGTCCGTGGCCGGGGGCCGCGTCGTGGCGGACCCGGAGGCGGCCGGGGGCGTCGGGTGCGCGGAGGGCGTCGAGCCGGCCGGGGGCACCGCCGCGGGCGGGTTCGCGCCGAGCGCCGAGGCGTGCCGCGCGACCTCCGACCGCAGCGGCGCGAGCCGTACCGCGAGGTCGGGGTGGGCGGCGGCCGCCGCGTCGTACCGCCGCAGCAGGCCGAGGCTGTCGGCCGCGGCGCGGGCGCGTTCGGCCGCGCCGGGAGCGGGCCCGGACCGCGCCGCCGCGGCGGTCGTACCGCCCGACGAGCAGCCGGTCAGCACCCCGGCCGCCGCCACGCCCAGCATCGCGCGCCGGCTCGGCCGGACCACCTCGGGGATCATGCCGCGCAGTCTAAGGGCGGCGGAAACGCCGGTCCGAACTCAGGTAGCCTTGGCCGTGCACGCTGAGAGCACGCGAGAGCACGCTGATCACGCGGCCTTCCATGACAACAGCAGACGCGGCCGAGGAGTCACCCGGATGAGCACCACCCAGAAAGAGAGGCTGCGCGCACTGCTGGAGCCGCTCGTCGTCCAGGCGGGCCTGGACCTGGAAGAGGTCAAGGTGACCGCCGCGGGCAAGCGCCGGCAGCTCATGGTCGTCGTGGACAGCGACGAGGGCGTGAATCTGGACGAGGTCGCCGAGCTGAGCCGGGCGCTGTCCAAGGAACTGGACGACTCCGACGTGATGGGCGACGGCGAGTACGTCCTGGACGTCGGCTCGCCCGGCGCCGACCGACCGCTGACCGAGCCCCGGCACTTCCGCCGCAACGCCGGCCGCCTGGTCAAGCTCCGGCTCAAGGAGCGCGGCGAGCTGATCGCGCGGATCATGACGGTGGACGACACCGGCCTCGACCTGGAGGTCCCGGGCGTCAAGGGCCGCAAGCCCAAGCCCGCCCGCGCGGACTTCGCGGAGATCGAGCGGGCCCGGGTCGAGATCGAGTTCAACCGCCCGGGCGACGGCCCGGCGGACAGCGGTGCCGGCGACGCGGCGGACGACAGCGCCGGGCCGGCCGACGGCGTCGAGAGCACTGAGGAGGCGTAGCCGTGGACATCGACATGAAGGCCCTGCGGGGTCTGGTCACCGAGCGGCAGATCTCGTTCGACCTGCTGGTCGAGGCCATCGAGTCGGCGCTCCTCATCGCCTACCACCGCGAGCCGGGCAGCCACCGCCGGGCCCGCGTGGAACTGGACAAGCACTCCGGCCACGTCACCGTCTGGGCCACCGAGGACCAGGAGGAGGCCGGCGAGGGCGCCGAGCCGCGCGAGTTCGACGACACGCCCTCCGGCTTCGGCCGGATCGCCGCGTCGACCGCCAAGCAGGTGATCCTGCAGCGGCTGCGCGACGCCGAGGACGACGTGACCTTCGGCGAGTACGCCGGCCGCGAGGGCGACATCGTCACCGGCATCGTCCAGCAGGGCAAGGACCCCAAGAACGTGCTGGTCGACATCGGCAAGCTGGAGGCCATCCTGCCGGTGCAGGAACAGGTCCCCGGCGAGGACTACGGCCACGGCACCCGGCTGCGCTCCTACGTGGTCCGGGTCGCCAAGGGCGTCCGCGGCCCCTCGGTGACGCTCTCGCGGACCCACCCCAACCTGGTGAAGAAGCTGTTCGCGCTGGAGGTCCCGGAGATCGCCGACGGCTCGGTGGTCATCGAGGCGATCGCCCGCGAGGCCGGCCACCGCACCAAGATCGCGGTCAGGTCGGCCCGCTCCGGGCTCAACGCCAAGGGCGCCTGCATCGGCCCGGTCGGCGCGCGGGTGCGCGCGGTGATGGCCGAGCTGAACGGCGAGAAGATCGACATCGTGGACTGGTCGGACGACCCCGCCGAGATGGTCGCCAACGCGCTGTCCCCGGCCCGGGTGACCAAGGTCGACGTGGTCGACCTGGCCGCCAGGTCCGCCCGGGTGACCGTGCCGGACTACCAGCTGTCGCTGGCCATCGGCAAGGAGGGCCAGAACGCCCGGCTCGCCGCCCGGCTCACCGGATGGCGGATCGACATCCGCCCGGACACCGAGCAGTAGCGCGCACGGCGGCGGCAGCCCGCACGACGGCATCAGCCCGTACGGCGGCGGTGGTGCGTACGGCGGATTCCGGCCATCCGCCGGGCATATGGCAGACGAACAACCGTGCGTCGGCCCACTCGAAGGAGTGAGGTCGGCGCGGGGAGGTAGACTTGAACGTGTCTGGTCGGACGCTGAACCCAGCATGCCCGGAGCGAACCTGCATCGGCTGCCGGCAGCGAGCGGCCAAGAGCGATCTGCTGCGTGTGGCGGCGGTCGGGGGCGCGTGCGTTCCCGATCATCGCGGTACGCTGCCCGGTCGGGGTGCTTATCTGCATCCCGCCCTTGCCTGCCTTGACCTGGCGGTCCGCCGCCGGGCGTTCGCACGGGCCTTCCGGGGCCCGGTGGCGCCCGACGACGCGGAACTGCGCCGGTACGTCGAGCGGGCAGCCCCGTAAGAAGAAGTACGGCACGGCGACACCGTGCGGTCAGGTACCTCGCGAGATGGAAGTAGGTCGAGATTGCGATGAGCACTCGATGAGTACGCGATGAGTACGCCCATGAAGTAGCGACGGTCCGGCGGACGACCACCCCGGACCTAGAAGGAGCGAAGTGGCTAAGGTCCGGGTATACGAACTCGCCAAGGAGATGGGAGTCGAGAGCAAGGTCGTCATGGCCAAGCTCCAGGAACTCGGCGAATTCGTCCGTTCGGCGTCCTCGACCATCGAGGCGCCGGTCGTCCGAAAACTGACTGACGCTTTCCAGGGACCCGGCGGTGGCGCCGGCAAGTCCGCTGCGAAGCCCTCGGCGCCCCGCAAGGCGCCCACCCCCGCGGCCCAGCGCCCCGGGGG
>JAJSZB010000090.1:0-19825 GCA_050613715.1 Streptomyces sp. IBSBF 3018 | reverse complement strand
CAACCGCACCCCCGCGGCGGCCCCCGCCGCACCCCCGCGGACCTGGTCCGAACTTGGCCGGTTGTCGGTGTCGCCGCCTGGTGCGTGCCTGGCACACGCGCCTAACGTGAAGCCCGGCAGGCCGGGACCGACGACGCGTGGTGACCGCCGGACCGGCCGGCCGGTCAACCATCCGGCAGACCCCGTCGCGCCCTTCGGGGTCACGAGAGGAGTACCCATGTCCCTCGACGTCTCACCGGCCCTTCTCGAAGCGGCCGAGCGAGGCGAGGTCGACGAGCAGGAGTTCGTCGACTGCGTCCGGACGTCCCTCCCGTACGCGTGGGAGATGATCAGCTCGCTGGTGGCGCAACTCAAGGTCGACGGGGGCGAGTTCGCCGACAACCAGGTGCCGCCACCCAGCGAGAAGGAGCGCGGCCAACTGCTGCGCGCGCTGGCGAGCGACGCGATCCGGGGTGCGCTGCAACGGCACTTCGGCGTGCGGCTCGCGTTCCAGAACTGCCACCGTGTCGCGGTGTTCCCGCTCGACCCCGCGGTCGACGCGGCGTACGGCAGGTTCACCTCCGTGCGGTCCCAACTGCTCAACCAGTCGCCGGAGTTGCGCGACTGCTGAGTGCCGGCGGCGCCCGGTACGGGCGGACGGGGGGAGTACGCCCGCCCGCGCCGGGCGGACCGGCGGACGTAAACCGGTCCAAGGCCCCACACATGCGCCGGATCAGGCCAGTTCCGGAAGCACCTCCGCGCCGACCCTGGCGATGTTCTGCAACGTCGTCGGCAGGTCCCCCGAGCCCTCCGCGAGCAGCGCGAACCGGGTGATGCCGGTCGCCTCCGCGGTCGCCGCGAGCCGGTCGGCGCACAGCCGCGGCGGCCCCACCGGGTGCAGCCCGCACAGGAGTTCGGTGTACGCGCGGGGGTCGCGCATCGCCCGCGGGCTGCCGTCGAGGGTGCGGTGCGCGGACAGCCCCTGCTGCAGCCACCCGGGCATCGCCTTGAGCAGCGTCTCCACCGCGTCCTGCCGCGTGTCGGCGACCTGCACGACGCCCGCCGAGACGTGCGGCGCTTCCTCGACCGCCTCGCGCGGATGGCCCGCGGCCAGCGCGGCGCGCCGCCACAGCCCGACCATCCCGGCCTTCTCCTCGTCGCCGCAGTGCATCCCCAGCAGCATCGGCAGTCCGCGCGCGGCGGCCAGTCGTACGGTCTCGGGCGACGTGCACGCCACCACCACCGGCGGTCCCGGCCGACCGTCCAGCTCGTCCGAACGCGGCACCACCGGCACCTCGCGGAACGCGTACCGCGGCCCCCGCCCGGCCACCGCGGGCTCACGCAGCCAGCGCAGCAGCAGGTCGAGGGACTCGGGGAAGCCCGCCTCGAACGCCGCCAGGTCCGCGCCGAAGACCTCCAGGTCCACCCACGGGCCGCCGCGGCCCACGCCGAGCGTGAACCGCCCGCCGGACAGCAGGTGCAGCAGCGCGGCCTGCTCGCCGAGCGCCACCGGGTGCGAGGTCGGCAGTACGCTGACGGCGGTGCCGATGCCTATCCGCCGGGTGCGGCCGAGCAGGACACCCGCAAGGGTGATGGCCGACGGGCAGACGCCGTAGGGCACGAAATGGTGTTCCGCCAGCCAGACCGCGTCGAGGCCGGCCGCCTCCGCCGCGACGGCCGCCGCGGCCGTCCGGTGCAGGGCCTCTCCCTGGCCCTGGCCCGGGAACTGCGCCGCGACGGCGAACGTCCCAACTCGCATCGCTCACTCCCTCCTTGCCAGTTTTCTAACGGTTGGCACGTGCCAAAGGCACGGCTTTCCGGGGAGTTTTCATGATTTTCGGCAGCGACGCCGCAGATGAGCGTGTTCGGTCCGGCGCCCGCCGCCGCGTAACCTGGAGGGGCAGTCAGCCGAGTCCGCCCGGGTCCCTGCGGCCCCAGCAGTCCCCCCACCGCGAGGTGCCCGTGTCGCCGCGACGTAACCGCCCGCACAAGCCGGCCGCTCAGGGCTCCCGCGGGGCCGGGGACGAGGAGGGGAACGGCGTCTCCTACGGCCACGGCGGGACGGTCGAGGAGTGGCGCGGCGAGGAGTGGGTGGTGCGCGCGGTCGCCGGCGCGGCCTCGTCGAAGCGGTACCGCTGCCCCGGCTGCGACCAGGAGATCGCGGCGGGTACGCCGCATGTGGTCGCTTGGCGCGAGCATGCGGGGGTGGACGATCGGCGGCACTGGCATCGGGCGTGCTGGAACGCGAAGGAACGCCGGACCAGCAAGGTCCAGCGTTCCCGCAACGCCCCGCGCTACTGACCCATGACGCTGGACGCGGCCCCGAAAACGGGGCGACGCCCAGCGTGAGGGTTATGCGTCGCGGTTCTTCAGGAGGACGAAGCCGCCGAGGAGCGCCGCGGCCACCCAGACCGCCATGATCGCGATGCCGCCCCACGGGCCGTACGACGTGTGGTTGTCGGGGTCGGCCACCACCTGCATGATCTTCTGACCCGCCTGGTCCGGCAGGTACTTCGCGACCTTCTTCACGCCCGGGATCGCCGACAGGATGCCCGAGACGATGAAGAAGAACGGGATCAGGACGCCCAGCGAGACCATCGGGCTGCGGACCATCGTCGCGACGCCGTAGGCGAACAGCACCATCAGCGTCATGTAGATCGCCGCGCCGACCAGCGCGCGCACCACGTGGGCGTCGCCGAGCGAGGCGGTCTTGTGGCCGCTGAGCACGCTCTGCCCGACGAAGAACGACACGAAGCTGATCACGATGCCGATGACGAACGTCAGCGCCGCGGCGACGGCCGCCTTGCAGACGTAGAACGTGGTGCGCTGCGGCACCGCGGCCAGCGAGGTGCGGATCATGCCGGTGCTGTACTCGCTGGCGATCAGCAGCGTGCCGAACGCGATCAGCGCGAGCTGGCCGAACCACAGGCCGGCCAGGCTGGTGTTGGTCGGGTCGAAGGTGAACTTGTCGCTGACGCTCATGTCGTCCCAGTTGAGCCGGTACGCCAGGCAGATCAGTCCGCTGACGACGACGGTGAGCAGCAGCGCGAGAGTGAGCGTCCAGACCGTGGAGCGCACGGACTTGACCTTGGTCCACTCGGACTGGAGGACGGCGGACGGCGCGGCCATGTCAGCGGCCCTTCTTCGAGTTCTTACGGCTCTTGTCGGCCCACTGCGCGCCCCACTGCGGCGCGGGAGGCTGCTGCTGCGGCGCCCCGGGGGGCACGGGCCCGCCCGGCGGGTACTGCGTCCCGGGCGGCGCCTGCACCCCGGGCGGGACCGGCGCACCCGGCGGCACCGCACCCGGCGCGCCCGGCGGCACCGCGCCTCCCGGCGGCACCGGAGGCACCGCACCCGGCGGCAGCTGGCCGCCCGGCGTCATCGCGCCGTGCGCGTGGTACTCCACCGACTCCGCGGTGAGCTGCATGAACGCTTCCTCCAGCGACGCCCGCTGCGGGCTCAGCTCGTGCAGCACCACCCGGTGCTGCGCGGCCAGTTCGCCCAGCGCGGCAGCGTTCCCGTCCTGGATCTCGAACGAGCCGTCACCGGCCTCCACCACGGTCAGCCCCGCGGCCCGCGCGACGTCCTTGAAGCGCTCCGGCTCCGGCGTGCGCAGCCGTACGAACGAACGGGAGTTCTTCTCGATGAAGTCGGCCATCGAGGTGTCCGCGAGCAGCCGGCCGCGGCCGATCACGATGAGGTGCTCGGCGGTCAGCGCCATCTCGCTCATCAGGTGGCTGGAGACGAAGACCGTACGGCCCTGCGCCGCCAGACCCTTCATCAGGTTCCTGATCCAGTGGATGCCCTCCGGGTCCAGTCCGTTGACCGGCTCGTCGAACATCAGGATCTCCGGGTCGCCGAGCAGCGCGCCGGCGATGCCCAGGCGCTGGCCCATGCCCAGCGAGAAGCCCTTGGAGCGCTTCCTGGCCACCGCGGTCAGGCCGACGGTCTCCAGCACCTCGTCCACCCGGTGCCGCGGGATGCGGTTGGACTGCGCGATGCACAGCAGGTGGTTGTACGCGGTGCGGCCGCCGTGGATGGCCTTCGCGTCCAGCAGCGCGCCGATGTGCTTCATCGGCTCGCTCAGCTGCGCGTAGTGCTTCCCGTCGATCCGCACGTCGCCGGCGCTCGGCGTGTCGAGACCGAGCAGCATCCGCATGGTCGTGGACTTGCCCGCGCCGTTCGGCCCGAGGAAGCCGGTCACCACGCCGGGGCGCACGGTGAACGTCAGTTGGTCGACAGCGGTCTTGTCCCCGTACCGCTTGGTGAGCCCCTGCAACTCAATCATGCAGGCGAGGCTAGCAACAACCGAACCCCCGCCCGAGGAGGGACGGGGGTTCGGCTTCACGCGTGGACCGCGGTCGGATGGCGCCGACGCGGCCGCCGCGGCCGACGGGCCGTCAGCGACGCCGGCCGGCCGGGCGGCCGCCGGAGCGGCCGCCGGGCGTCAGCGGGACTGCTGGGCCGGGACGCCGCGCGAGATCGGCTCGTCGTCGGCGGGCGCGCCCGCCGCGGCGACCGCGGCACCGGTCAGCGTGGCCAGCATCTCGCGGACGTTGGTCAGCTGCGCGTTGATGCTGTCGCGGCGGTTGGTGAGCGCCGCCAGCTCGCGCTCGGACTCGCTGCGGATGCGGTCGGCCTTCGCGTTCGCGTCCGCGACGATGTCCTCGGACTGGCGCTGCGCGGTCTCCACCGTCTGGCGGGCGCGGCGCTCGGCGTCGGTGCGCAGCTTCTCCGCCTCCAGGCGCAGCTGCTCGGCGCGGTGCTCGATCTCCGCCAGCCGCTTCTCCGCCTTGGCCTGACGGGACGCCAGGTCGCGCTCGGACTGCTCGCGGCGCTTGGCCAGGTTGGTCTCGAAGTCCGCGGCGGCCTGGGCGGCCTTGGCGCGGGTCTCCTCGAACAGCGCGTCGGCCTCCTCGCGCTTGGCCGCGGCGTCCTTCTGCGCGTCCGCGCGCAGCTGGCCGGCGTCGCCCTTCGCCTTCTCGACGATGCGCGCGCCCTCGTCCTCCGCCTTGGCCTTGCGGTCCGAGGCGTAGTTCTCCGCGTCGCTGCGCACCTGGTTGGCGGCGGCCTCGGCCAGCTCACGGTGCTGCTCGGCGGCCCGGCGGGCCTCCTCGCGCAGGTCCTTCGCCTCCTCCTCGGCGAGGCGGAGGATCTTCTCCACCCGGGCGCCGAGGCCCGCGTAGGAGGGCTCCGAGTCGTTCACCTGAGCCTGGGCGTTCTGGGTTTCGAGGTGCAGCTCCTCGATGCGCTTCTCCAGCGCGGTGATGCGCGTCAGCGCACTGTCGCGGTCGGCGACGAGCTTGGTGATGCGGTCGTCCACCTGACCGCGGTCGTAACCACGCCGCACGAGCTCGAAGCCGAAGGGGGAGGAAGTGTCGCTCATGGGGTTCCTGTCGATTCAGACCGGTTGAGGTGATAGGGGGAATCCTAGGGGCCCGGACGGCGTGTCACCGAGCCATTGCGCATCAGGTATGGAAAATGTGCGCTCAATCGAGTGGAGCATCGTCGTTGCGCTTGCCACTCGTTCGGGTGGTTCCCGCCGAGGCGCCCGCCGCGACGGCGTTCTTCGTGCTCGCGCCCGGGGTCTCGAACGACTCCAGCGCCTCCAGCACGTCCTGCACCCGGGAGATCTCCGCGTTGATGTCCTCCCGGCGGCGCACCAGCGTGTCCAGTTCGCGTCTGCCCTCGGCGACCATCCGCTCGGCCTCGGCGCGCGCCTCCCCCTTGACCCGCTCGGCCTCCCGCTCGGCCTCGGTCCTCTTCTGCTCGGCCTCCTTGAGCAGCCCCTCCACCTTCTTCACCGCCGCGATACGGACCTTCGTCGCCTCCGAGGTCGCGGTCGACTTGATCTCCGCGGCCCTCGCCTCCGCCTCGGCGAGCTGCTCGGTCGCCGCCGCCACCAGCTTGTCCACCCGCTCGCCGACCGACTTCATCGCCTCCGCGGCCTCCTTGCGGGCCCGGTCGTGCAGCTCCTCGACCTCGGCCTCCACCCGCCGGCGCAGCTCGTCGGTGCGGTCGCGGGTCTCGGTGGCGTGGGTGCGGGCCTCGTGCAGCAGGGTGTCGGCGTCCTTACGGGCCTTCTCCACCAGGCCGTTGCCCTCCGCGGTGCCCTCGGCGACCAGCCGCTCGGCCTCCGCGCGGGCCGCGCCCACCATCGCGTCCGCCCGCTCCTCGGCCTCGGCGGCGGTCTTCACCGCCTCCGCCTGCGCCTTGCCGATCAACTCGTCGGCCTGCTCCGCCGCCTCGCTGCGGCGCTTGTTGGCCGCCTCGCGCGCCTCGTCCAGCATCCGCTGGG
Organism: Streptomyces sp. IBSBF 3018; assembly: GCA_050613715.1. Classification (GTDB taxonomy): domain Bacteria; phylum Actinomycetota; class Actinomycetes; order Streptomycetales; family Streptomycetaceae; genus Actinacidiphila. The sequence continues at coordinate 13,548 of JAJSZB010000090.1, read as the reverse complement.
AGTTCGCCCTGGACTGCTCCGCGTCGTGCTCGGCGGCGGCCAGCGCCTCGCGGGACTTCGCGCCCAGCCGCTCCGCCTCCTCGCGGGCCTTGCCGACGAGCTGGTCGGCCTGGTTCGCGGCGTCGGTGCGCAGTCGGTTGGCGTCCTCGCGCGCCTGCGCGCGCAGCCGGTCGGACTCCTCTATCGCCTCGGTGACCGTGCGGTCGGCCAGCGAGCGGGCCTCGGCCGCCTCCTCCTGCGCCTCCCGGCGCAGCCGCGCCGCGTCCTCCGAGGCGCGCTCCCGCTCGGAGTTGGCGTCCGCGTGCAGCCGGTCCGCCTCGCCCTGCGCGTCCGCGCGCAGCTGCTGCGCGGCGTGCTCGGCCGCCGAGCGCAGCCCGGCGATCTCCTCCTCGGCCTCGGCGTGCAGATGCGCCACCGAGTCCCGCACCTGCTGCGCGGTCGCCTCCGCGGCGGCCACCAGTTCGGTCGCCCGCTGCTCGGCCTCGGCCACCAGCCGGTCGGCCTCGGCCGCCGCCTCCTCCACCCGGCGGCGGGCGGTCGCCAGCAGCTCGTCGCTGTCCCGGCGGGCCTGCTCGCGCTCCTGGCCGGCCTCGGTGCGGGCCGCCTCCAGCAGCTCCTCGGCCTCGCGCCGGCGGCGGGCCGCCTCCTCCTTCGCCGCGGCCAGCGCCTCGGCCGCCTCGACGCCCAGCCGCTCGGCCGCCGCCGCGGCCTCGGTACGTAGCCGGTCGGCGGTCTCCTGGGCCTCCGCCCTGCGCTGCTCGGCCTCCGCCGCCGCGTCGGCCTGCAGCCGCACCGCCACGGACTCGCCCTCGGCGCGGGTCTGCGCCGCGTCCGCCGCTGCCTCGTCGCGCAGCCTGACCGCCTCGGCCTCGGCTTGCTCCAGCAGCGTGCGGTTGCGCTCGGCGGTCTCCTGCCGCAGCCGCTCCGCCTCCTCGGCGGCCTCGGCGCGGATGCGGTCCGCCTCCGCGTGCGCGTCCCGCAGGCCCTGCTCGGCCGCGGTCAGCCGGGCCTCGGCCTCCTCGCGCAGCCGGACCAGGTCCGCCTCGGCCTCGGCGCGCATCCGCGCCACCAGGGTGTCGGCCTCGGCGCGCTGCTCCTGGGCGGCCCGCTCGGCGTCCTCCTTCAGCGCGGCGGCCTGCCGCTCGGCCTCGGCGTGCAGCTCCTCGGCCTCCGCGCGGGCGGCCCGCAGCGCCTCCTCGGCCTTGCCGTTCAGCGCCGAGGCCCGCTCCACGGACTCGGTGCGCATCCGCTCGGCCTCGGCCGAGGCGCCCTGCCGCATCTCGTCGCCGTCGGCCTTGGCCTTGGCCAGCAGCTCCTCGGCCCGGCTCGCGGCCTCCTCGATCTGCTGGACCGCCTCGCGCCGGGCCTCGCCGCGGATCCGCTCGCCCTCGGCGACCGCCTCGGCGCGCAGCTGCTCGGCCTCGCCGCGCAGCCGCCTGGCCTCCTCCTGGAGCTCGACGGTGCGGGCCCGGTACTCCTCGGTGTCGTCCTGGGCGGCGCCGCGCAGCTCCTGCGCCGAGGTCTCGGCCTCGCTGCGCAGCCGCTCGGCCTCCGCGTCGGCCTCCCGGCGGATGCGCTCGGCCTCCTCGGCCGCGGCCTTCGTGGTGGACTTCGCGTCCTCCGACGCCTTGGTGAGGATCTCCTCGGCGGACCTGGCGGCCTGCGCGAGCTGAGCGGCGGCGTCCTCCTGGGCCTTGGCCCTGGCCGCCTCCTGCGCCTCGGCCCTGATCCGCTCGGCCTCCGCGCGGGCGTCGGCGACGGTCTGCTCGGCCTCCGCCTTCGCCGCCTCGGCCTCCTTGGTGGCCTCGGCGACCATCCGGGCGATCTCGGCGCGCGCGGTGCGGGTGCGCTGCTCGTTCTCCGTCTCGGTGGCGGCCAGCCGCTTGGCGGCGCCCGCGGTGGCCTCCTCGCGCAGCCGGTCGGCCTCGGCGCGGGCGGTGCGCAGCGCCTCGTCGGCCTCCCGCATCCGCTCCTCGGCCAGCCGGGACAGCTCGGCGGCGCGGGTGCGGGCCTCGTCGGACTCGCTGCGGGTGGAGGTGCGTAGCTGCTCGGCCTCGGTGGTGGCCTCGGTGGCCTGCGCGGACGCGGCGGACAGCAGCCGCTCGGCGTCGGCGCGGGCCCGGCGCAGCAGCTGCTCGGCCTCGGCGCGGGCCGCCTCGGCCTCCTGGGTCAGCCGCTGGCTGGTCTGCTCGGCGAGCCGGGTGGCCTCGGCGCGGGCCGCGGCGAGCGCCGCCTCGGACTCCGCGCGGGTCTCCTCCAGCAGCCTGCGGGCCTGGGACTCGCTGCGGGCGCGCAGTTGCTCGGCCCACGCCACGTTCTCGTTGACGTGCGTCTCGACGGTGGCGCGGCGCTCGGCCAGCTCCTCGTCCAGCTGGCGGCGCCGGGCGGTGGCCTCGGCGTGCCACTGGGCCTCGAACCGGGACTGGTGCTCGGCCTGCTCCTGGAGCAGCCGCTGGGTCTGGGCGCGGGCCTCGCGCAGCTCCCGCTCGGCGTCGGCGCGCAGCTGGTCGGCCTGGATCTGGGCGTTGCGCAACAGCTGGTCGGCCTGGTGCCCGATGTTGTCGTACGCCGGCCGGGCGGCGAGATTGCGCCGCGCCTCGTGCAGCTTGGCGCGCAGCACCTCGACCTGGTACCCGAGGTCGTCGGCGTGGTCGACGGCCTTGCCCCGCTCGGTCCGAAGCCGCTCCATCTCGGCTTCGAGCAGGGAGAGGTGGTCGTCAGCCCGGTAGCTGTCGTTGCCCCGCACTCCGCGGTCCCATCGGTCTCCTGGCGTCCTCACCCGCCGACCGGGTGAGATCCTCCGTCACCCCGTTTCACGACGGGGCTGTACGAGGAATGGTGTCAGATCAGCGTCGCGGGGCGGGAGCGTACGAAGGTGCTCGCCCCGTGGACCCGGCCACTCTACCGGGCAGAACGGGGGCAACGTCAGTGGTCCCGTGCGGTCTTCGGCCGTTGTGGCCGGTCTTGTGCGGTCAGCGGGCGCCGGCCTCCCGCGCGGGGCCGTCCCCCTGCCCCCGGCCGGCCGAGGTCACCAGCTCGGTGAGCACACCGTGGCAGTCCTTGGGGTGCAGGAAGGTGATCCGCGACCCCATGGTGCCGTGCCGCGGCTCGTCGTACAGGACCCGTACGCCCTTGTCGCGGACGGCGGCGGAGTCGGCGTCCACGTCCTCGGTGCCGAAGGCGATGTGGTGCACGCCCTCGCCGTTCCTGGCCAGCCACTTGCCGACCGCCGAGTCCTCGCGGGTCGGCTCCAGCAGCTGGATGTAGGAGGCCCCGCCGTCGGAGGTGCCGTTGATCCTGAGCATGGCCTCGCGGACGCCCTGCTCCTCGTTGACCTCGGTGTGGAACACCTCGAAGCCGTACGTGGCACGGTAGAAACCGACGGTCGCGTCGAGGTCGTGGCAGGCGATCCCGATGTGGTCGATGCGCGTGAACATGCACACAGTGGACCGCAGCCGCCACGGTCACGCAACGTGCGCGCCGTCACACGTTCCGCCCGGTGACTGCGGGCGCTACCGCTCAGTACATTGAGATTAACCCTCGTTAACCTCTCTCTTCTCGCGAAGGGGCCGCACCATGAGCACCCAGGCAGCACGCACGTCCGTGATCGTCGCCGGCGCGCGCACCCCGATGGGCCGCCTCCTCGGCAGTCTGCGCAGCTTCTCCGGCGCGGACCTGGGGGGCATCGCGATCAGGTCCGCACTGGAACGGGCCGGCGTCTCCGGCGAGCAGGTCGAGTACGTGATCATGGGCCAGGTGCTGCAGGCCGGCGCCGGGCAGATCCCGGCCCGCCAGGCCGCCGTCAAGGCCGGCATCCCGATGAGCGTGCCGGCGCTGACGATCAACAAGGTGTGCCTGTCCGGGCTGGACGCCATCGCGCTGGCCGACCAGCTGATCCGGGCCGGCGAGTTCGACATCGTGGTGGCCGGCGGCCAGGAGTCCATGACCAACGCCCCGCACCTGCTGCCCAAGTCCCGCGAGGGCTTCAAGTACGGCGCGATCCAGATGCTCGACGCGATGGCGTACGACGGGCTGACCGACTCCTTCGAGAACATCGCGATGGGCGAGTCCACCGAGCGCCACAACACCCGGCTGGGCATCGAACGCGCCCCGCAGGACGAGTTCGGCGCGCTGTCCCACCAGCGGGCCGCGGCGGCGCAGAAGAACGGCCTGTTCGACGCCGAGATCACCCCGGTGGAGATCCCGCAGCGCAAGGGCGAGCCGGTGGTCTTCAGCCAGGACGAGGGCATCCGGCCCGAGACCACGGCGGAGAGCCTGGGCAGGCTGCGGCCGGCGTTCAGCAAGGACGGCACGATCACCGCGGGCACCGCCTCGCAGATCTCCGACGGGGCCGCGGCGGTCGTGGTGATGAGCCGCGCCAGGGCCGAGGAGCTGGGCCTGGAGTGGATCGCCGAGATCGGCGCGCACGGCAATGTCGCGGGCCCCGACAACTCGCTGCAGTCCCAGCCGTCCAACGCGATCAACCACGCGCTGGGCAAGGCCGGGCTCACCGTCGCCGACCTCGACCTGATCGAGATCAACGAGGCGTTCGCCGCGGTCGCCGTGCAGTCCATGAAGGACCTCGGGGTGACACCCGAGAAGGTGAACGTCAACGGCGGCGCCATCGCGCTGGGCCACCCCATCGGCATGTCCGGAGCCCGTATCGTGCTGCACCTGGCGCTGGAGCTGAAGCGCCGCGGCGGCGGCACCGGCGCCGCGGCCCTGTGCGGCGGCGGCGGCCAGGGCGACGCCCTGATCGTCCACGTGCCGGCGCGCTGACCCGGGCGCCGGGCCGCCGCGGGCGGTCACGCCGGAGTACGGAACACGCACGGGAAACGGAGTACGGGTCGATGGCGGATGTGGCGGCGCTGGTGGAGCAGGCCCGCGAGGGGCGGCCGCGGGCGGTGGCCCGGCTGATCTCGCTGGTGGAGGGCGCGTCGCCGCAGCTGCGCGAGGTGATGGCGGCGCTCGCGCCGCTCACCGGCGGCGCCTACGTGGTGGGCCTGACCGGCTCGCCCGGCGTCGGCAAGTCCACCTCGACCACCGCCCTGGTCAGCGCCTACCGCAAGGCGGGACGCCGGGTCGGGGTGCTCGCCGTCGACCCCTCCTCGCCGTTCTCCGGCGGCGCCCTGCTCGGCGACCGGGTGCGGATGTCGGAGCACGCCTCGGACCCGGGCGTCTACATCCGCTCCATGGCCACCCGCGGCCACCTCGGCGGCCTGGCCTGGGCCGCGCCCCAGGCGGTACGGGTGCTGGACGCGGCCGGCTGCGACGTGATCCTGGTCGAGACCGTCGGCGTCGGCCAGTCCGAGGTCGAGATCGCCGCCCAGGCCGACACCTGCGTGGTGCTGCTCGCCCCGGGCATGGGGGACGGCATCCAGGCGGCCAAGGCCGGCATCCTGGAGATCGGCGACGTCTACGTGGTCAACAAGGCCGACCGGGACGGCGCCGACGCCACCGCGCGCGAGCTGAACCACATGCTGGGCCTGGGCGAGAGCCGCGGTCCCGGCGACTGGCGGCCGCCCATCGTCAAGACGGTCGCGGCCCGTGCGGAGGGCGTCGAGGAGGTCGTCGAGGCGCTGGAGAAGCACCGCGCCTGGATGGACGAGCGCGGCGAGCTCGCCGCGCGGCGCCGCCGCAGGGCGGCCGGCGAGATCGAGAACATCGCGCTGACCGCGCTGCGCGCCCGCATCGGCGACCTGCGCGGCGACCAGCGCCTGAGCGCCCTGGCCGGCCGCGTCGCCGAGGGCGCCCTGGACCCGTACGCCGCGGCCGACGAGCTGATCGAGGGGCTCACCACGCGGTAGCGCGCGGGGCCGCGCCGCGCGCGGCCGGGCGTGCGCCGCGGGCGTCGGGCGCACCGCGGGCGCGGGCCGGGCGCGGTGCGGGCGGCCCGCTATACATCGCATGTATACCTCCCATGTACAGTGCACGTCGGACCGGCCCGCGGGGGCCGGTCGTCATGACGAGGGGGGTCTCCCGCATGCGGAGCACGACCACCGTGCGGGCGGACCGCACAGCGACCGCGCGGACGACACGGACGGCGCGGACGGCGCGAATACCGGGGGCGATACGGGCGGCGCGGACCTGGCCGGCGGCACGGGCGGCACGGGCTTCACGGGCGGTGCGCGCCGGCCTGACCGCGCTGGCGGCCGGCGCCCTCGCCGTCACCCTCACCGGCTGCAACGGCTACGACGCGACCTCGCCCGCCGCCGCCCGCAAGGACGCACCCGCGGTCGGCGCCGCCGCCTTCGCCCCCGGCCCCGGCGGCCCGGTCGACTGCCGCAAGGCCAAGTGCGTCGCGCTGACCTTCGACGCCGGGCCCAGCGTGCGCACCCCGCAGATCCTGGCCATCCTCGCCAAGTACCACGTGCACGCCACGTTCTTCACGCTCGGCAAGAACCACGTCCGGGTGCACCCGGAGATGGTGCGGGCGATGGCCGCGCAGGGCCACGAGATAGAGACGCTCACCTGGAGCCACCAGATCCTCACCAAGATCGACGAGGACGAGGTGCGCAAGGAGATCACCGAGGGCGCCGACGCGGTGGAGAAGGTCACCGGCGTCCGGCCCACCCTGCTGCGCCCGCCGCAGGGCCGCACCAGCCCCACGGTCACCAGGATCGCCAAGGACCTGGGCATGGCCGAGGTGGTCTGGAGCGCCAACGGCGCCGACTACAGGACGACCGATTCGCACCTGATCGCCGAGCGGATCCTCCACCAGACCAAGCCGGACGGGATCATCCTGCTGCACGACCTGGTCGACCCCACCGACGTGGGCTACAACGGCACGGTCGCCTCGATCGCGCCGATCATCTCCACGCTCCAGGCGCGCGGTTACACCTTCGTCACCGTCAAACAGCTGCTGGCGCCCGGCACTCCGGTGCCAGGGAAGGTCTACAAGTAGGCACGGGATCGGGCCCGGGCCGGGGCAAGGCCCGGACCCCGGGCGCCGCGGGCCGCGGCGCCCGGCCGCCGCTCAGCGGCCCCGCTCGGCCCGCAGGTGCTCGGCCACCGGCAGCAGCGCCTCACGGTACGCCGCCAGGTCCTCCGGCGCGATCAGGTCGATGAAGTGCTCCCGGACCGAGGCCACATGGCGCGGCGCGACCTCCCGCATGGTGTCCCAGCCGTGCTCGGTGAGCACCGCGAACAGCCCGCGGCGGTCGGACTCGCAGTTCTCGCGGCGGACGAGTCCGGCCGCCTCCATGCGCGTGATCTGGTGGGAGAGCCGGCTCTTGGACTGCAGGGTGGACCGCGCCAGATCGCTCATCCGCATCCTGCGCTCCTCCGACTCGGAGAGGTTGACCAGGATCTCGTAGTCGTTGTTGGTCAGGCCGAACGGTTGCAGGTCGCGCTCAAGGCGGTACATCAGCAGCCGGCTGACGTCGAGGTGGATGCGCCAGGCCCGCTGTTCGTCGTCGCTGAGCCAGGTCGTGGCACGTTCCGCGGTCTCGGTCTCCATACCTGAATGCTACCGGCGGTTGAACTGTGGATCTCCTTCAGGGTAGCCGTCCGGTCACCCAGGGAAACGATGTCATGGCCACGTGGTCACGGCTCGGCGACCACGTACCTACGCCCGAAAGGTCACCGGGCCACGCCCGGGGGGCCGTTCACTCACGGCCCGACCATCTCCTCCGTGGACTGCAGCAACACCTGTCCCGCGCCGGTGAACTCGAACTGGTGCTCCTCGCCGGACGCCCCGCCGATCCCGGTGAGCGCGCGGATGCCGCCGAGCACGCCGCGCAGATACGCGTGGTCGTAGTGGTGGCACGGCGACGGGCAGTCCGCCCAGCCGACCAGCGCCTGCGGGTCCACCCGGATCGGCGGCTCCACGAAGTGCACCGCGCCGTTGGAGGCCGCCACGAACTTCCCCGTGCCGATCAGCGTCAGGAAGCCCGGGATGATCGACTGCTTCAGCGCCAGGCCCGGCTGGAAGGCCAGCAGGTTGCCCGACCTGATGGTCAGGTTGCCCTCGTCCAGGTCGTAGGAGTTGACGTCGTAGGCGCGGTCGGCCAGCAGCATCCTGCCGCGGCCCTGCGCGACCACCCAGTCCGCGGCGTGCAGCGGGGAGTGGAAGTTGGCCGCGATCAGGTGGTCCAGCGGGCCGTAGCCGATGGCGTGGAAGTCGATCTGCCCGTAGTAGGCGATCATCTTCCCCTTCTGCAGGAACCACTGCCCGTCCAGCGCCACGCTGAAGGCGTACGGGTTGACGTTGTCGTCCTCCGGCAGCGAGTACGGGTCGAAGACCGGTGCCCCCTGCCCCTGACCCGGCGGGTGGCTCACAGCTTCTCCTCCGACGCCTGCACGTACACCGTGCCCTGTCCCGACAGTTCCAGCTGGAAGCCCTCGCCCGAGCCGCGGCCGACCATCTCGCGCCAGCCGATCGCGGTGGTCAGCCGGTTGCGCACCTCCCCGCGGTGGGCGACGTACGCCTGCGGGTCGACGTGCACCGGCCGGTCCGGGGCGATCGGCAGCTCCAGCACGCCGCCGTGGGCCATCACCGCCACCGAGCCCTTGCCCTGGAGGGTGGTGGTGAACAGGCCCTGGCCGGTGGCCTGACCGCGGATCACCCCCATCACGCCGCCCTGCGAGCCCATGAACATGGTGCCCTGGCGCAGCGAGCCGTCGAAGGCCAGCAGCCGGTCCGCCTCCACGTAGAGCGTCTCGCCGGCCAGGTCCACGGTGTGGATGTGGTGGCCGCCGTGGCCGAACATCACCGTGCCCTGCCCCTCCACGGTCATCAGCGGGGTGGCCTCGTTCGCCAGCCGGCGGCCGATCATCGACATCACGCCGCCCTGGCCGCCGGTGACGTTCGGGGTGAACGTCACCTGGCCGCGGTAGGCGAGCATCGCGCCGCGCTGGCTGAACAGCCGCTGCCCGGGGGTGACCACCGCCTCGACCATCTTGGAGTTGATCCGGGTGAACGGCATCAGAGCTGCCCTCCGACCGTCGTGCGCTCGCTGGGCTGGACGTAGACCAGGCCCTCGCCCTCGAAGAGGATGCGGAAGCTCTCGCCCGAGCCCTCGCCCACCAGCGTCCGCCAGCCGACCGCCGTCTGCAGTTGCTGCCGCAGGTTCCCGGTGTGCGCGACGTACGCGCCCGGGTCGACCACCAGCGGGTACGCCGCCGAGACGCGCAGCACCACGGCCGGCCCGTCGGACATGATCGCCGCCTGCCCGCTGCCCTCGACGGTGGTGGTGAACAGCCCGTTGCCCTGCGAGGCGCCGCGCAGCCCGGTGAAGGTGGTGCCGGTGCGCAGGCCCGCCTCGGTCACCAGCAGGTTGCTCGCCTCCACGTGCAGCTTCTCGCCGTTCAGCCGGACCAGGTTGATCTCGGTGGCCCGGTCGGCGAAGTAGCAGGTGCCGTGGCCCCTGACCTCCATCACGGCCATGTGCTCGCCGGTGACTCTGCGGGTGACCATGCCGCGCAGGCCCTCGCCGCCGCCGGTCATCTTCTTGAACGTCATCTCGCCGTCGTAGGCGACCATCGCGCCGTTCTTCGCCTTGACCGCGTCACCCGCGAGGTCGACGGCGAGCACCCGGGTGCCCTGGAGCCGGAAGTCCGCCATCGGCTCAGAACGCGTCGGGCGCGGTCGGGCGGGACGGCTCGGCGGGGCCGTGGTCGTAGGCGCCGGGGCGGTGCTCGGACGCGTCGCGCGGGCGCACCGGCAGCGGCGCGGGCCGCTCGCCGGCCGCCTCCTCGACCTCAAGCAGCGAGGCCGAGCGGCGCTGCGCCTCGAACGCCGCGTGGCCGCCGCGGATGCCGAACAGCCGCTTGCCGATGAGGATGTAGAGCACCGCGAGGACGTTCAGCGCCAGTGTGCCGATCTTGAACCAGCTCATCTTCTCGGTCAGTTCGTAGACCTCGATCGGCAGGAACGCGGCGGTGGCGACCACCGCCAGATACTCCGCCCAGCGCTTGGCGAACCACAGGCCGACGCCCTCGACGAGCTCGATCAGGGCGTAGCCGGCCATCGCGGCGGCCACCTCCTGGAGGTGCGACCGCTTGTAGTCGAAGGTCTTCTGGATGGTGCCGACCACGGGGGAGTGGTCCAGGTCGTAGCCGAAGTGGTCCGCCACCGGCCGGAAGACCGTCAGGTCCTCCTCGAACAGCCGCCGCACCGCGTCCTGGGAGTTGGAGAACCTCCACACCGCCCACGCGGCCGCGATCACCAGCAGCCCGCGCAGCACCCGCTCGACGGCCAGGAAGCGCAGGATGAACAGGTCGCGCAGGGCCCGCCCGCGCAGCACCCGCGGCGCCCGCTCGGCCGGCCCCGAGCCGTGCGGCTCGCCCAGCACGAAGTCGCCGCAGCGCAGGCAGCGCCACACCGTGCCGACGGCGGTCGGCGCGTGCAGCTTCTCGCGCAGCCGCTGCTCGTCGGGGGCGTAGGTGATGTGCCCCTTGCGGGCGCAGTGCCGGCGGTCCCAGTCGATGCTCATCGGTCTTCTTCGTCCCTGTCGGGTCTCGGGGCGTCACGTGCGGTACGCAAAGGGGGACGCTACCGCCCGGCAGGCGGTTGCCGACCCCCGTGCCGGGTCATCGATACGCGGCGGTGATAATGGGGAGCGGGCTTGTGAGCACGTTCACAATCGTGGGCCCCGGAACGCGCCGACCTGTTCGACTGTGAGGACCGATCCCCGTGGATCTCAAGACCGCCGCCGCCCTGCGCAGGCTCCGCCTGGTGTCCGCCCCCGAGGCGGTCTCCTTCCTGCTGCTGCTGATCTGCTCGGTGCTCAAGCGCACCACGGACTTCAACGCCGTGCCGGTGATGGGCATGGTGCACGGCGTCCTGTTCATTCTCTACGTGCTCTTCTGGGCCGACGCGTGGAACCGCGCGCGGTGGCCGCTGGGGCGCGGCGCGCTGTACTTCGTGCTGTCGGTGCTGCCCACCGGGGGCTTCTTCGCCGAGCGCAAGCTCGCGCACGAGGGCGAGGCGGCGGTCGCCGCGGCCCGCGAGGCGGCGGCCGCGGGCGGCCCCGAGGAGCGCGAGGGCGCGGTCGGCGCGGCCTGAACGGCTGCCTCACCTGAGGGGGTGCCTCACCCGGGCGGCAGCCTCACCCGGGCGGTCACCTCGCCTGAGCCGTCCCCCCGCCGGCTGTCGCCTCAGATGAGGCCGCCGGTCGCCACCGCGATGCCCAGCGGCGTGCGCTCGTACAGCACCTGGTGCCCGTAGCGGCGGGACGCGAGCAGGCCGGCGTCGCGCAGCACGCCCAGGTGCGCGGAGACCGAGGACATCGCCAGGTCGTGGCGGTGGGCGAGCGCGGTCGTGGTGGTGGGCGCGTCGAGCGCGGTGAGGATCGCCGCGCGGTTCGCGCCCAGCAGTCGGACCAGCGCGGTGGACGCGGCCGGCACGCTGCCCGCCCACAGCCCGCCGATGCCGCGCGCCGGGTAGACCACGGTCGGCTGCCACGGCGGGTCGAAGGCGCTGCCCGCCTCCGGCCAGAAGAAGACGCTGGGCACCAGGACGAGGCCGCGGCCCGGGGCGGCGGCGCCCGGCGCCGCGCCCCTCGTGGCGCCCTTCGACGCGGCGGCGTGTGCGGGGTCCGCGGGGGCGCCGGGGCCGCCGGGGCCGCCGTCCTCCAGGCCCGGCGGATGCGGCGCGGGATGGCCCTCCGCGGTCAGCGCCCCGTCGGACCAGCTGAGCTTGGGGTGCAGCCCGGTGAACAGCCGCTGCATCCCGCCGTCCGCCAACCGCCGCGCGTGGTACGCCACATCGGCCTCCAGCACCGCGCGCAGCCGCGGCCAGTGCGGGGCCAGCAGCGCCGCCCAGGCGTGCTCGAAGAGCGTCGCGAGCTGCCCCACCGTGCCGGCCGGGTCGTCCTGCATGGCCCGGCCGCGGCGGGACTGCGCGGCCCCCGGCGTCTGCGCCAGCGCCGCGGCGATCTGCTCGCGGGCCAGCTCCGGCGGGGTGGCCCGCACGGCCGCCAGCTCGTCCTCCAGCGCGGCCAGCGGGACCTCGGGCAGCGGGTGCAGGAAGTCCGGGCCGTAGCCGTTCTCCGGCGCGAGCAGCCAGACCGGGGCGAGGTCGAGGCCCGCGGCCACCGACCGGACCTGCCGCAGCCACGGCAGGTGGTAGCCGTGCCGGTCCGGCCGGGAGAGCGTCCTGATCGCGCCCTGGATCTCACGCAGCGGTGAGATGGCGAACCTGCAGCGCAGCAGATCTTCCGCCGCAAACCGCACACGAAACGACATCACGCCCCACAAGATTCGGCTGCGTCCGAAAGACTACGACGGGTGGGGCCCATGCCACCAGTGTGATGTCATGACAACGGACAGCGAACACCCGCCACATGGCGGCAACCCACCTTCGCCGGCCGGCTCGAACGACGCTCCCGCCACCCAGGGGAGCGGCGCGGACCAGAACGCCGGCTACGGAGCGGTGTTCGCGGTCCGGGAATTCCGTTTCGTCTTCGCCGCGCACGTGCTGTCCATCCTGGGCACGGTGCTGGCCCTGGTGTCGCTGGCGGTGCTCGTCTACCAGGAGTCCGGCTCCTCGGTGCTGACCTCGCTGGTCTTCGCGCTCACCGTGCTGCCCTACGCGCTCAGCGGGCTGCTGCTGTCCGGGGTCGCCGACCACCAGCCGGCCCGCCGGGTGCTGGTGACCTGCGACCTGGTGTCGGCGGCGTGCGTGGCCGGGATGGCGTGGTCGGCGACGCCGCTGGCGCTGCTGTTCGTGCTGCTGGCGGTGCAGTCGATGATCTCGCCGCTGTTCATCGGGACGCGCGGCGCGAGCCTGGCCGAGATGCTGGAGGGCGACCTGTTCATCCTGGGCCGCTCGCTGATCCGGATCGTCTCGCAGAGCGCCCAGATCATCGGCTTCGGCGTGGGCGGCCTGGTGCTGGTGTGGCTGTCGCCGCGGGCCGCGCTGTGCGTCACCGTCGGGACCTTCCTCGGCTCGGCGCTGCTGCTGCGGCTCGGCACCGTCGAGCGGCCGGCCCGGCGCACCGGGGGGAGCGCGCTGCTGCGCCAGTCGCTGGCCTCCTCCGGCCAGTTGATGGCGCACCCGCGCATCCGGGCGCTGCTGCTGATGTGGTGGGTGCCGCCGATGTTCTTCTCCGTCGCCGAGGGCGTCGCCGCGCCCTTCGCCGACTCGGCGGGCGCCGGGTCGCTGGGCTTCGGGCTGCTGCTCGCCGCGATGCCGGCCGGCACGGTGGTCAGCGAGATGCTCGCCGGCACACTGCTGCGGCCCGCCGCCCGCGAGCGCATCGCGCTGCCGCTGGCCGGCGCGTGCCTGCTGCCGCTGGCCGCCTTCGCGGTCCACCCGCCGCTGCCGCTGGCCATCGTGCTGCTCGCCCTCACCGGGCTGTGCGCGGCCTACGCGCTGGGGATGGACAAGTGGTTCGTCGACGAGGTCCCCGCGGACATGCGCGGCCGGGCCATGTCGCTGATGGGCGCCGGCCTGATGACCCTCCAGGGCATCGGCATGACCGCCGGCGGCGCCTTCGCCGAGTGGGCCCCGCCCTTCGCGGTGATCTGCGGCGGCGGCGTCCTCGGCACCCTCAGCGTCCTCGCCGTCATCCGCACCGTCCACCGCACCCGCCTCCCCCTCCC
>JAJSZB010000008.1:0-48644 GCA_050613715.1 Streptomyces sp. IBSBF 3018 | reverse complement strand
GGTGGATGGGGGCGTGGGCGGGCGCGCGGCGTGACGTACTCGCGGGGAGGCGGGCCCTGAGCCGGGAGCGCTGATCCGGCCGGAGTGCGAATCCCGGTCGGCACGGGGCCGTCGATCAGGGCCGGCGATCCGGGGTCGGCGAGCGGCGGCGACGCTGCTTTGCGGGCCGGGGTCGGCCGTGCGGTCAGCCCGTCGGCTGTTCCGGGGCGCCCGCGCGGTCCGCGTCGCCCAGGTCCCTGGCGTAGCGCAGCTCGCGCAGGGGGACGCCGTCGAAGGTGTCCGTGGCCTCCGTGCCGTCCGGGGTGAAACCGGCGGCGGCGTAGAAGCGGCGGGCGCGGGTGTTGTCGGCGAGCACCCACAGCAGCAGGCGCTCGCGGCCCTGCGCCGCGGCCTGCCGCACGACCTCGGACATCAGCGCGCGGCCGATGCCGCGCCCGGCCCACTCCGGCCGCAGGTAGAGCGCGTACAGCTCGCCGTCGGCAGTGCCGTCCGGCTCACCGCGGTACGGCCCGAACGCCGCCCAGCCGACGACGCGTTCCGGGACGCCGCCACCCGCGCCCGCCGCCTGGCCGGCCTCCGGACCGGCGTCCGTACGGGCCCCCGTACCACCTCGCGCCGCTGCCGCCGCGCCGGCCCCCGCACCGCCGCCGGTCGCGGAGCCGGCCGGGGCGAGATCGCACCGCGCGGGGTCGTCCGCGGTGGTGCAGCCCGGTGCGAAGTCGTCCCGCACGGAGCCGTCCGCGCCCGCCGCCTGGCCGGCCTCCGGACCGGCGTCCGTACCGCCCCCCGTACCGGCTCGCGCCGCTGCCGCCGCGCCGGCCCCCGCACCGCCGCCGGTCGTGGAGCCGCCTGGAGCGGAGGCGTCCCCCGCGAAGTCACTTGCGGTGTTGGCGCCCGGCGCGGTGCCGTCCCGTACCACCGCGAGGAGGTTCCGCGACCGGCCCCGCGACGTCGCGAAGAGCTCCCGGCGTCGCGCCGCGTCCTGCTCGGGGTCCATCGCGGCGAGGTAGCCGTCCGGGACGATGCCCGCGTACGCCCACTGCCAGCCCCGCACCCGGAGTTCGGAGACCGCGGGCACGTCGGCCTCGTCCATCGCGCGGATCGCCACCGTCACCATGCACGGAGGGTAGACCGTTCACAGCAGCGTCAGCTGGGTGTTTTCCGGCGGGTCCGCGGGCCCGGCCCCGGGTGTCCCGGCCCCCGGCGCGGCGCCGCCGCCCGGGAGGTCCGCGGCGGCGGGGCCATCTGCGGGCGCGGCGCGGTGCGCCCCGCGCCCGTCCGCCGCCGCGGACCCGTCTTCCGGCGCCGGGGCGCCGAGCCGCCGCGGCTGCCCCCGCTGCCCCGGCCCGCAGCCGAACTCGGCCGCGAACTCGTGCACCTGGCGGGTGATCCTGCGCTGGTACCACTTCGGCGCGTACGCGCCCTCCGCGTACAGCGCCTCGTACCGCCGCACCAGGTGAGGGCGGGTGCGGGCCAGCCACGCCATGTACCACTCGCGCGCGCCCGGCCGCAGATGCAGCGTCAGCGGCGTGATCGACGTCGCCCCGGCCGCGGCCACCGCCCGTACGGTGGCGCGCAGTTGCTCGGGGGAGTCGGTGAGGAACGGCAGCACCGGCGCCATCAGCACCGCCGCCGGTATGCCGTTGTCGCGCAGGGTGCGGCAGACCGCCAGTCGCGTCCGAGGGGAAGGAGTGCCCGGTTCCACGCTGCGCCACAGCTCCTCGTCGGTGAAGCCGACGGACAGCGCGACGGACACATCGGTGACGCTCGCGGCCTGCCGCACCAGCTCCAGGTCGCGCAGGATCAGCGAGCCCTTGGTCAGGATCGAGAAGGGGTTCGCGCGGTCCCGCAGCGCGGTCAGGATGCCGGGCATGAGCCGGTACCGGCCCTCCGCCCGCT
This sequence comes from Streptomyces sp. IBSBF 3018, assembly GCA_050613715.1. GTDB lineage: Bacteria > Actinomycetota > Actinomycetes > Streptomycetales > Streptomycetaceae > Actinacidiphila. Next base: position 46,745 of record JAJSZB010000008.1, on the reverse strand, counting down.
GGTAGCAGTCGACGTTCGTGCCCATGGCGACGTGCTCGCCCTTCCAGCGCGGCGCGGCCAGCTCGCGGCGCAGCAGCTCCGGGGCGTTCACCTTCACCACGATCTGGCTGTCGAAGTCGTGCCCGGTGTCGAGGTCCAGATAGCTGTGCGTCCTGCGGGCGAAGCAGTACACACATGCGTGTGAGCAACCCCGGTACGGGTTGACCGTCCATTCGAACGGCATCCGCGAGGCGCCCGGCACCCGGTTGAGGATGCTGCGGGCGCGGACCTCGTGGAAGGTGATGCCGCGGAACTCCGGGGCGTCGAAGGTCCGCGTCGTCACCGCGTCCGCCGCGAACAGCGCCCCCTCGGATGTGTGGCTGCCCAGTGCGTCCCAGCGCATCGCGCCCTCCTCTCCTCGTCCCCCGAGTGCCCGCCGTCCCTGCCGGAGCCGCCGACCGTCGGGGCCCCGTCCCTGCCGAAGCCCCCGTCTCCGCCGAAGCCCCGTCCCCTCCCGGCGTCCTGCCGCCCCCGGCCGGGGCCCGGCCCCCCACAATAGAACAAAGATTCGATACGTGCGTGTGGTTGGCTTGGGCGACACGTGAAGAACCGACGTGCACGGCCGCCACGGCGGACCGGCGCGGCGGACACGAACCGAGGAGAGCCCATGGCGCTGGTCGATGCCACCACGGAGCGGATCGTCGCGGCGGAGCCGGAGAAGGTGTACGAGGCGCTCGCCGACTACGCCGGCACCCGCGAGCGCATCCTGCCCGGCCAGTTCAGCGAGTACGAGGTGAGCGCGGGCGGCACGGGTGCGGGCACGGTGGTGCACTGGCGGCTGCAGGCCACCAGCAAGCGGGTGCGCGACTGCCTCTTCGACGTCACCGCGCCCACCGCGGGCCAACTGGTGGAGACCGACCGCAACTCCACGATGGTGAACACCTGGACGGTCACCCCGGCCGGCAGCGGCCGCAGCAAGGTCGTGGTGAACACCACCTGGCAGGGCGCGACCGGCATCGGCGGCTTCTTCGAGCGCACGTTCGCCCCCAAGGGTCTCAACCGCATCCACGACGAGGTGCTCGCAGCCCTGGCCGCGCAGGTCGAGGGGCCCGCGCAGGCGTAGCGCCGTAACGAGCGGTCATCCCGCGGGTTTCGTGAGCGTTCACCGATAAGGGTGGTTTCGCCAACTTCCTGGGAATCGTCGCCCTCGTCCCTCGTTGTCGCCACGTGCGGGAAACGTGGCGGAGCGGACGGGACGAGGGGAGCGGGGAGTGAGCGGCAGCACGCTGACCGAGCGCACGGCGGCGGACGAGGGGGAGCCGGGCGGCCCCGACGCCGAGCACGCCGCGGCGGGCGGGCCAGGAGCGGGGAGCGGCCCCGGCGGTGACGCCGCGGCAGCCGGCGGGGGCGCGGCCGTGCGGGCCGACCCGGCGCCGGAGGACTCGGACGGCGCCCCGCGGCCCGCTCCCGGCGGCGGGCCACCGGCCGCCGACGGGCTCAGCCCGCGCCGGGTCCGGCTGGTCTTCCTCGGCCTGATGCTGGCCCTGCTGCTCGCCGCGCTCGACCAGATGATCGTGGCCACCGCGCTGCCCAAGATCGTCGGCGAGCTGCACGGCCTGGACAAGATGTCCTGGGTCGTCACCGCCTACCTGCTGGCCTCCACCATCGGCCTGCCCATCTACGGCAAGCTCGGCGACATCTTCGGCCGCAAGGCCGTCTTCCAGTTCGCGATCCTGACCTTCGTGGTCGGCTCGGCGCTCGCCGCCTGGTCCCAGACCATGGACGAGCTGATCGCGTTCCGCGCCGTCCAGGGCATCGGCGGCGGCGGGCTGATGATCGGCGTGCAGGCGATCATGGCCGACATCGTGCCGCCGCGGCAGCGCGGCCGGTACATGGGCCTGATCGGCGCCGCCTTCGGCCTCGCCTCCGTGGCCGGGCCGCTGCTCGGCGGCTTCTTCACCGACCACGCCTCCTGGCGCTGGTGCTTCTCCATCAACGTGCCCTTCGGGCTGGTCACCCTCGCCATGGTCACCGCGGTGCTGAAACTGCCCAAGCCCGCGGTCCGCCCCAAGCTCGACGTGCTCGGCGCGCTGCTGCTGGCCGGCGGCTCCACGTGCCTGGTGCTGCTGACCACCTGGGGCGGCGGCACCTACGCCTGGCGGTCCCGGGAGATCCTCGGCCTCGGTGCCGGCGCCCTGGTGTGCGCGCTGCTGTTCCTGCTGGTCGAGCACCGCGCCGCCGAACCCGTCATCCCGCTGCGGCTGTTCCGCGACGGCGTCTTCAACACCACCGCCGTGGTCGGCGGCGTGGTGGGCGTCGCGCTCTTCGGCGCCGCCAGCTACCTGCCGACCTTCCTGCAGATGGTGGACGGCGCCAGCGCGACCGGCTCCGGGCTGCTGATGCTGCCGATGATGCTCGGCGTGGTGCTCGCCTCGATCGTCGGCGGCCAGCTGATCAGCCGCACCGGCCGCTACAAGGTCTTCCCGATCCTCGGCGGCGCGCTGTCCGCGGTGGGCATGTATCTGCTGTCGCGGCTGGACGCCGGCACCCCGCGCGCCGAGTACAGCGTCTACATGGCCGTGCTGGGCCTGGGCATCGGCATGATCATGCCAGTCCTGGTGCTGGCCGTGCAGAATTCCGTGCGGCCGGCCGACATCGGCCCGGCGACCAGCGCCAACAACTACTTCCGGCAGATCGGCGGCTCGGTCGGCGCCGCCGTCTTCGGCACCCTGTTCGCCGACCGGCTGGCCACCCGGCTGACCGCCGAGCTGCCGCACGGCGCCACCCTCCCCGACCCCGAGTCGATCACCCCGCAACTGGTCCGCACCCTGCCCGCCCCGGTGCGCGACGGCTACATCGCCGCCTACGCCGAGGCCATGCCGCGGATCTTCCTCTACCTGGTGCCGGTGCTCGTCCTCGGCTTCCTCTTCGCCTTCCTGCTCAAGGAGAAACCTCTGGTGTCCCAGCACGGCCCCGCCGCTCCGGCGGCCCACGACCCCGCCTTCGACCCGGCGTTCGACAACACCGCCTACGACCCGCACTACGACCCGGCGCGCACCCCGGCGACCGGCACGCTGACCGCCGACCCGGAGCACCGGAGCGAGGCGGTGCCCGGCGCCCGGCGCGGCCATGGCAGCGGCGGCGTCCCGGTGTGCGGCACCGTGCAGCACTCCGACGGCACCAGCGTGGGCCGCGCCGCGCTCACCCTGATCGACGGGGCGGGCCAGCAGGTCGGCCGCGGCGCCACCGCGCAGGACGGCCGGTACGCCCTGAGCACGCCCGGCAGCGGCAGCTACGTGCTGATCGCCTCGGCCGGCGGTCACCAGCCGCAGGCGGTCACCGTCACCGTCGGCGACCACCCGGTGGAGCTGGACGTGGTCCTGGGCGGCGCGGGACGCCTGGCCGGCACCGTGCACACCGCGGACGGCACCCCGGTCAGGGACGCGATCGTCACCCTGACCGACGTACGCGGCGACGTGGTGGCCACCGCCCGCAGCGGCCGCGAGGGCGGCTACCTGCTGACCGAGCTCGTCGCCGGCGAGTACACCCTGGCCGCCAGCGCGCCCGCCTTCCGCCCGGCGGCCATGCCGGTGTCACTGCAGGCGGCCCGCGAGACCCGGCAGGACGTGGAGCTGGCCGGCGGCGCGGTGCTGCGCGGCGTCGTGCGGGCCCCCGGCGGGCGGCTGGTGGAGGACGCGCGGGTGACGCTCCTCGACGCGGCGGGGAACGTGGTGGACTCGGTCACCACCGGCCCCGACGGCCACTTCCGCTTCGTGGACCTGGCGGCGGGGGAGTACACGGTGATCGCCGCGGGCTACCCGCCGGTGGCCACCGTCCTCCAGGTGGCCGGGGGCGGCCGTACCGAGCGGGACCTGCAGCTCGGCCACGTGGACTGAGAACCGGCGGGGGACTGAGAACCGATGGGGGACTGAGAACCGATGGGGGACTGAGAACCGCCGGCGGACAGAACCGCCGGGTGACGTCAGCCGCCGCCCGCGGAGGCCTTGGCCAGGTCCCCGGGCGGCGCGTCCGCGCCCTCGTCCGGCTTCTCGTCCTTCGGGCACTGCGTCCCGCGGATCTGCGAGTAGCTCCCGCCGATCCGGTACGTCCCGGCGGTCGGCGCGTACAGCCGCGTCCAGTCGCCGTCCGAGGTCAGGCAGCCGTGCTTGTTGTCGTTGGCGCCCTCGATGCCCAGCACCGGCGACCACGGGATGCGCAGCAGCACCGAGCCGGGCCGCGGCATCGTCACCGACAGCTCCGCCGGCCCCGCCTCGTTGACCACCGCGGGCGGGTCGGCCAGCGGCAGCGCGCCGGTCACCTCGTACAGCTTCCAGTGCGCGTCCTGCCACACCGGGCGCAGCCAGTCGTTGTTGTCGGCCGCGACGATCTTCGCCTCGGCCACCGCCGCGCCGTCCGGCCGGTCCGAGGGCAGCACCACGTAGTTGACGCTCCAGTTGCGCAGCCAGTCGCGGTAGGAGTCGGCGGTCAGCGTGCCGTCGTAGAACAGCGGGTTGCGCTCCACGTCTGCCTGCCGGTTCCAGCCGCGGGCCAGGTTGACGTACGGCGACAGGCCCGACGCCTCCCAGTGGGTGCGCAGCGGCACCACCTCGACGCGGCCGCGGTCGGCCTTGACCTGCCGCAGCTCGCTGATCAGCGGGGCCGCGTACTTGATGGTGGAGGCGACCGCCGAGGTGTTCACCTGGTCCACGATCGGCTTGGCGATCTGCCACGCGGCGACGCCGGCGAAGGCCAGCCAGAGGATCACCGACCTGCGGGTGCCCCACTTGCTGGCCATCGCGATGATCAGCAGCACCGTCCCGCCGAAGAGCAGCGCCAGCCGCTCGACGTTGCTCCCGATGGGTGACGGGATGATGTACGTGAGTCCCACACCCAGCGCGTACACCCACGTGCCCAGGTGCAGCGAGCGCCACGAGCGCGGCACCACGAAGGCGGTCACCACGGCGGTGGCGAAGGGGATGACGGCGAAGTACCAGGCGAACGGCTGCACCCCGTAGAAGGGGAAGAGCAGCGAGGTCGCGCCGACCACCAGCGGCGGCACCACGGCCAGCACGTACGCCTCGTTGCGCCGGCCGGTGAGGAACAGCGAGGCGGCGACCACCAGCAGGAAGAGCCCGGCGACCGGACTGCACATGGTGGCGCAGGCGGTCAGCGCCGCGACCGCGAGCAGCCGGGAGGAGCGCCCGCGCGCGGCCCGTTCGGCGGGGAACAGCAGCACCGTCGCGCCCAGTGCGAAGAGCATGCCCAGGGCGAACGTCACCCGGCCGGAGACGACATCACACCAAAGAGCGAACACCGTCCACAGCACCGGCAGCAGCGGACGCTGCACCCGGGCCCGCAGCAGCATCGCGGTGGCCACCGTCGCCGAGAGCGTCCCGGCGATCACCGCGGTCGTCCGCACCCCCAGCACCGCCATGATGTACGGCGACAGGATGCTGTACGACGCCGGGTGCATGCCGCCGTACCAGGACAGGTTGTACGAGGCCGACGGGTGCGCCCGTATGAAGTCCGTCCAGGCGTACTGCGCGGCCATGTCGCCGGAGTCCTTGGCCAGGAACAGGGCCCAGAGCAGGTGCAGCACCGCGGCGGCCGCGGTGGCCAGGAAGATCGGATGGCGCGGGTCCAGCCATCGCAGAAGAGCCCGAGGTCCCCCGACCGGGGCCAGGCGCGCGGGCTGCCAGGTGGTCACGTGGCCTCTTCCGTCAGCGATACGTCAGCGGGTGCCTCGTCGGCTGCGAGCCCCCGGCCGGGGTCCCGACCGGCGGGGGGCCGAACTGCTGCCGCGATGTTTCCGGCCATAGTTCGAACACAGGTGTTTGGACGCTAGCACGCCCGGTTCGGTTGCTCGCGCGCGGGCGTGCGCCGGTTTCGTGCGATGCCTCCCCTACCGGGTGGTCGCGGTCGTACGGTGGTAGCGGCACCGCAGATCTTGTGCCGGGGGGTCCGCAGCAAGGGGGCGGCTCTCCCATGGCCCGGCCCGGGAAGCAGCCCGGCCGGCCGGCGGGCGCCACGGGAAGGAGCCCCACGAACCATGGACCCCCGTCACCCTCCAGGCGGTCCCGGCGGTGCGGAACCGGCCGTCGGTCCGGCTCCCGGTCCGGCCGTCCCCACGCTTCCCGTCGCACCCGCTGGTCCTGTCGCATCCCCTGTTCCTCATGCCCACGATGAGCGCGGCGAATCCGGCGAAGGCGGCGAGTTCGGCGTGTCCGGGCGGATTCCCCTCGCAGTGGTCGTCGTGGACACCGAGGGGCTGGTCTCCCACTGGAGCTCCGGCGCCGGGCGGCTGTTCGGGCGGCCGCGCGAGGACGCCGTGGGCCGCGCCGCGGCCGACCTGCTGCCGGTGAGCGGCGCGCTGACCGGTGACGCCGGCTATCCGACCGCCGGCCGGGCGCGGGTCTTCGACACCCCGGACCGGCCCGGCGGCCTCCTGGACCTGCTGTGGTGGGCCTATCCGCTGGTCGGACCGGGCCCCGAGCGGCTGCTGGTGCTGGCCGCGGACGCGGCCCGGGTGCTCCCGGAGCCGGACGCGGAGGCCACGGGCCAGGACCCCGCCGCGCTCGTGGAGCGGATCGCCCCGGGCTTCGCGCTGCACACCGAGTTCGACGGCGCCGACGAACTCGCCCGCCGGCTGCCGGAGATCCTGCCCAGCATGAACCCGCTGGACAGCGCCAGGATCGTCGCCCAGGTGCTCGAACTGGGCTACCCGGTGCTGGAGATCAGCCGGCACGACCGGGTGCCGGTCACCCCCGACTGGGGCGTGCCGCGCCGGGTGGAGCGGCAGGCCAGACGGCGTGCCGCGGCCGCCGCGGCGGCGCTCGACCCGGAGGCGGTGCCCGAGGAGGACCTGGCGCCCGACCTGGAGTACGCCGCGGTCCGCGAGCACCTGGAGTTCCTCAACGAGGTCAGCGGACGCATCGGCAGCTCACTGGACCTGGCGCGGACCGTCCAGGAGGTCAGCGCCGCGGTGGTGCCGCGCTTCACCGACGTCGCCGGCACCTACCTGCGCGAACAGGTGCTGGCCGGCGAGGGCTTCCCCGACGGGCCGCCCGACGTCACCACGATGTGGCACCGGGTCGCCCTGGAGCACACCGACGAGCCGGGCCGCTGGGAGGACGTGGTGCCGGTCGGCGAGTCCATGCCGTTCCCCGCGCAGACCCCGTTCTTCCAGTGCATGACCACGGGTGAGCCGGTGCTGGTGCCGCGGATCACCGAGGAGGCGGGCAACGCGATCGCCGCGCAGTTCCCCAAGCGGGACATCAGCCCGCTGATCAACAACCGCTCGATGCTGGTGGTTCCGCTCAAGGCGCGCGACGTCGTGCTCGGCTTCATGATCCTGCTGCGGCACCGCGAGCGCCCCGCGTTCAACGACATGGACCGCGTCACCGGCGCCGAGCTCGCCGCCCGCGCCGGCCTGGTGCTGGACAACGCCCGCATGTACACGTACCAGGAGAACGTCGCCGACACGCTGCAGGACAGCATGCTGCCGCGCATCCCGGCCCGGATGCCGGGCTGCGACGTGGCCACCCGCTACCTGCCGGGCACGCTGCTCGGCCGGGTCGGCGGCGACTGGTTCGACACCATCAAGCTGCCCGGGTCGCGGCTGGCCCTGGTGGTCGGCGACGTGATGGGCCACGGGCTGAACTCCGCCGCCATGATGGGCCAGTTCCGGACCGCCGTGCAGACCATGGCCGCGCTCGACATGCCGCCCGCGCAGCTGCTGCGCACCCTGGACGACCTGGCCCAGCGGCTCGGCGAGCAGTATCTGGCCACCTGCCAGTACGTCGTCTACGATCCGGTGGAGTCCGAACTGCTGATCGCCAACGCCGGGCACATCCCGCCGGTGCTGGTGCGCGCGGCGGACGGCCGCGGCGAACTGCTCGACGTGCCCAGCGGCGCCCCGCTGGGCGTCGGCGGCGTGGCGTTCGAGGAGGTCAGGGTGCCGGTGGCGGCGGGCGACCGGCTGCTGCTGTGCACCGACGGGCTGGTGGAGGTGCGCGGCCAGGACATCGGCGCGGGCCTGGCGGCGCTGTGCGAGAGCGCCGCGCACCCGGCGGCCTCCATGGACGACGCGTGCGACGCGGTGATCCGCGCGCTCAACCCGCGCGGCGGGCGCAAGGACGACGTGGCGCTGCTGATGGCGCGCCTGGGCGGCATCCCGCGCGAGGACGTGGCCGCGTGGGAGCTGGAGATCGACCCGCGCGAGGTGGGCAGGGCGCGCCGGCTGGTCCGCGAGGCGCTGCGCGGCTGGGGCCTGGACGCGGTCGCCGACACCGCGGAGCTGCTGGTCGGCGAGGTGGTGACCAACGCGGTCCGGCACGCCCACACCCGCCGGGTGGGCCTGCGCCTGGTGCGGGCCGACGCCCTGCTGTGCGAGGTCGCCGACGACGACCACGAGGTGCCGGTGCTGCTGGCCGCCGACCCGACCGACGAGGGCGGCCGGGGCCTGCGGATCGTCAGCCGACTGGCCCGCGAGTGGGGCGTCAGCCGCACCGCGCAGGGCAAGACGGTGTGGTTCGAGCAGACGCTGCCGCGCCGGGCGGCACGCTGACTCTCGGCTGCCGCGCCGGGCGGTACGCCGACAGAGGGCCGTCTTGCGGACGGTTCGCTGACGGAGGCCGTCCGCGGACGGCCGGCGGACGGTGCCTGCCGCGCCGGGCGGCAGGCCGAGCGGGAGGGGAGTTGCGGGTGGACGCGACGGACGCGACGAGCGGGTACGAGCAGGCGTGGGAGAGCTTCTGGCGGGACGCCCCGGACGCGCCGGGCGCGGTGTTCTGGGACGCCGACCCGGCGGTGACCGCGGCCCGCCACCTGCCGTACTTCGAGAAGGCCTTCGACCCCGGGCTGCCGCTGGTCGACCTGGGCTGCGGCAACGGCACCCAGACCCGTTTCCTGGCCGGCCGCTACGACCGCGTGGTGGGCGTGGACATCGCCCCCGCGGCGGTGGCCCGCGCGGGCCGGGCGGACCCGCGGGGCCTGGCCGTCTACCGGCTGCTGGACGCCGCCGACCCGGCCGCCACCCGCCGGCTGCACGACGAACTGGGCGACGCCAACGTCTACATGCGCGGCGTGCTCCACCAGTGCGAGCCGGCCGACCGCGCCGCCCTCGTGGAGGGCATAGCGACGCTGACCGGCGAACGCGGCCGGGTCTTCGCCGTGGAGCTGGCCGAGGCCGCCAAGGGGGTGCTGCTGGGCCTGGCGCAGGGGCCGGCCGGGCCGCCGGCCAAGCTCGGCGCGGTGTTCGCCCACGGCATAGCGCCCGGCGAGGTGAGCGACGCGGCGGTCACGGGCTACTTCAGGGACGCCGGCCTGCCGCCCGTCGCGCAGGGGGAACTGCCGCTCGTGACCACCGAGTTCACAGCGGGCGGCGAAGCGCTCGAACTCCCGTCGAAATGGCTGGTCGCGGCGCATGCGGATGCTCCACTAGAGGTATAGACCACTGAAGTTATCCACAGGTCGGGCCCGGCCCTGGCAGCGGCCGGGCGCGGCCGCGTAACGTGACGCGCATGAAGATCCTCATCTCGGCGGACATGGAAGGCGCGACCGGTGTGACCTGGCCGGCCGACGTGCTGCCCGGCAGCGAGCAGTGGCAGCGCTGCCGCCATCTGTTCACCTCCGATGTCAACGCCGCGGTGGCCGGCTTCTTCGACGGCGGCGCCGACGAGGTGCTGATCAACGAGGCGCACTGGACCATGCGCAACCTGCTGCTGGAGAAGCTCGACGAGCGCGCCCAGATGCTCACCGGCCGGCACAAGGACCTGTCCATGGTCGAGGGCGTCCAGCACGGGGACGTGGACGGCATCGCCTTCCTCGGCTACCACACCGGCGCCGGCACCGAGGGCGTCCTCGCGCACACCTACCTCGCCAACTCCATCACCGGCGTGTGGGTCAACGGCGAACAGGCGAGCGAGGGCAGGCTCAACGCCCTGGTGGTCGCCGAGTACGGCGTCCCGGTGGTGCTGGTCACGGGCGACGACCGGACCGGCCTGGACGCGCAGGGGTACGCCCCGCGCGCCCGCACCGTCGCCGTCAAGGACTACGTGTCCCGCTACGCCGCGGTCTGCCGCCCGCCAGCCCGCACCGCTGCCGACATCCGGGCCGCGGCCAAGGAGGCCGCGGCGCTGGCGGTGCGCCAGGAGCCCGCGCAGGCCGGGCCGTTCACCGTGGAGCTGGAGTTCGACGCCGTGCACCTGGCCGGCGCCGCCGCGGTCGTGCCCGGCGTCGACCGCACCGGGGAGCGCCGCGTGGCCTACACGCTGCCGACCATGTACGAGGCGATCCGCGCCTTCAAGGCGGTCACCACCCTCGTCTCGCAGGGCGTGGAGGAGCAGTATGGCTGAGCAGTCCGAGCCCCGCCGCCCCGTGGGCGGACCCGTCGTGGACGGCCGGGCGCTGGAGGAGGTGGTGCGCTTCACCTCCGACCTGATCCGCATCGACACCACCAACCGCGGCGGCGGCGACGGCGTCGAGCGCCCGGCCGCCGAGTACGTCGCCGAGCAGCTCGCCGACGCCGGCATCGAGCCGCGCATCCTGGAGTCCGCCCCCGGCCGGGCCAACGTGGTCGCCCGCATCCCCGGCGCCGACCCCTCCGCCGACGCCCTGCTGGTCCACGGCCATCTGGACGTGGTGCCCGCCGAGGCCGCCGACTGGAGCGTGCACCCGTTCTCCGGCGAGGTGCGCGACGGCGTGGTGTGGGGCCGCGGCGCCATCGACATGAAGAACATGGACGCGATGATCCTGGCGACCGTGCGCGCCTGGGCCCGCTCCGGCCGTCGCCCGGCCCGCGACATCGTCCTCGCCTTCACCGCCGACGAGGAGGACAGCGCCGCCTACGGCTCGGGCTTCCTCGCCGCCGAGCACGCCGCCCTCTTCGAGGGCTGCACCGAGGGCATCAGCGAGTCCGGCGCCTACACCTTCCACGCGAGCGACACCCTGCGGATCTACCCGGTCGCCGCCGGCGAGCGCGGCACCGCCTGGCTGAAGCTGACGGCCAGGGGCAGGGCGGGACACGGCTCCAAGGTCAACCACGACAACGCGGTGGCACACCTGGCCGCGGCCGTCGCCCGGATCGGCGAGCACCGCTGGCCGGTCCGGCTGACCGCCACCGTCCGCGCGGCGCTCACCGAACTCGCCGCGCTGCACGGCGTCACCGCGGGCCCGGACGACCTGGACGACGTGGACGCGCTGATGGACAGGCTCGGCCCGGCCGCGACCTTCGTCCGGCCCACCGTCCGCAACAGCGCCAACCCCACCATGCTCTCCGCCGGCTACAAGGTGAACGTGATCCCCGGCTCGGCCACCGCCTTCGTCGACGGCCGGGTGCTGCCCGGCGGCCAGGAGGAGTTCACCGCCACCCTCGACGAGCTGACCGGCCCGCACGTCGACTGGGAGTACCACCACCGCGAGGTGCCGCTGGAGGCTCCGGTGGACTCCGCGTCCTTCGCCGCGATGCGCGAGGCGCTGGAGCACTTCGACCCGGGCGCGCACGCGGTGCCGTACTGCATGTCCGGCGGCACCGACGCCAAGCAGTTCTCCCGCCTGGGCATCACCGGCTACGGCTTCTCGCCGCTGAAGCTGCCGCGGGGCTTCGACTACCAGGCGCTCTTCCACGGCGTGGACGAGCACGTCCCGGTGGACGCGCTGCACTTCGGCGTCCGCGTCCTCGACCGCTTCCTGCGCGGCGCCGAGGCCCGCGAGGAGAGCGCCGCGCAGGCGGGCGTTGCGACGGGCACGGCGGCGGACACGGCCGCGGTCGGCACGGCGGCCGCAGCCGGCGCCGCGGCGGATCGTGCGGCCGCGGGCGCCGGCGACACGGCGGGGGAGGGGGCCCGATGACGTCCGGCGCACCGCCCGTGACCCCCTACGGCGCCTGGCCCTCGCCCATCGACGCCGCCACGGCCGCCGCGCATGACGGCAGCCCCGAGTACGTGGGCGTGGTCGGCGACGAGGTGTGGTGGACCGAGCCCAGGCCAGCGGAGGCCGGCCGCCGCGCGCTGGTCCGCCGCCGCCCCGACGGCACCGAGGAGTGCCCGCTGCCCCCGCCGTGGAACGTCCGCAGCCGCGTCATCGAGTACGGCGGCACCCCGTGGGCCGGCGCGGTCGTCGACGACTCCCCGCTCATCGTCTTCGTCCACCACCTCGACCAGCGGCTCTACGTCTTCCGCCCGGACCAGCCGGACGAGCAGCCGCAGCCGCTCAGCCCGGTCTCCGCGGTCGGCGGCGGGCTGCGCTGGGCCGACCTGGCGCTGCACCCCGAGCGCGGCGAAGTGTGGGCGGTGCTGGAGGAGTTCACCGGCGACGGCCCCAGTGACTGCCGCCGCGTCGCCGCCGCCGTGCCGCTGGACGGCTCGGCCGCCGACGACCGCGGAGCGGTCCGCGAACTGGCCGCGGCCGCCCACCGGTTCGTCACCGGCCCGCGGCTGTCCCCGGACGGCCGGCAGGCCGTCTGGCTGGCCTGGGACCACCCGCTGATGCCCTGGGACGGCACCGAGCTGCTGATCGCCGACGTCGCGCGTGACGGACGGCTCGGCCCCTCCCGCACCCTGATCGGCGGCCCCGAGGAGTCCGTCGCCCAGGCCGAGTGGGCGCCGGACGGCTCGCTGCTCGCCGCCACCGACCGCACCGGCTGGTGGAACCTGCACCGGGTGGACCCCGCCACCGGCGCGGCGGAGAACGTCTGCCCGCGCGAGGAGGAGTTCGCCGGGCCGCTGTGGAAACTCGGCCAGCGCTGGTTCCGCCCGCTGGACAGCGGCCTGGTGGCGGTCCTGCACGGCGTCGGCGCACTGCGGCCCGCCGTCCTCGACCCGGCCACCGGCGAACTCACCGAGGCCGCCGGCCCGTGGACGGAGTGGAACCCCACCCTCGCGGTGACCGGCGACCGGGTGATCGGCGTCGCCGCCTCCGCCCGCACCTCCCACGAGATCGTCGAACTCGACACCGCCACCGGCCGCTCCCGGGCGATCGGCGCCGTGCACCACGACACCGTCGACCCCGCCTACCTCCCCGAGGCGGTGGACCGCGTCTTCACCGGACCGGGCGGCCGCGAGGTGCACGCCCACATCTACCCGCCGCGCAACCCCGACGCCGCGGGCGAGGGCCCCGCGCCCTATGTGGTGTGGGCGCACGGCGGCCCCACCAGCCGCGCCGCGATGGTGCTCGACCTGGAGATCGCCTACTTCACCTCGCGCGGCATCGGCGTCGCCGAGGTGAACTACGGCGGATCCACCGGCTACGGCCGCGCCTACCGCAACCGGCTGCGCGAGCAGTGGGGCGTGGTCGACGTCGAGGACTGCGCGGCGGTGGCCGGCGGCCTGGTCGCCGAGGGTGCGGCCGACCCGGCCCGGCTGGCCGTGCGCGGCGGCAGCGCCGGCGGCTGGACCAGCGCCGCCGCCCTGACCACCAGCGACACCTACGCGTGCGGCACGGTCATCTACCCGATCCTCGACCTCACCACCTGGACCAAGACCGGCGGCGAGACCCACGACTTCGAGTCGCAGTATCTGGAGTCCCTGATCGGGCCGCTGGACGAGGTGCCCGAGCGGTACCGCGAGCGCTCCCCGGTCAACCTCGCCGACCGCATCACCGTGCCCTTCCTGCTGCTCCAGGGCCTGGACGACGTGATCTGCCCGCCGGTGCAGTGCGAACGGCTGCTCGCCGCGGTGGTCGGCCGCGGCGTCCCGCACGCCTACCTCGCCTTCGAGGGCGAGAGCCACGGCTTCCGCCGGCTGGACACGATGGTCGCCGGCCTGGAGGCCGAACTCTCCCTCTACGCCCAGGTGTTCGGCTTCGACCCGCAGGGCGTGCCACGCCTGGAGCTGACCACGTGAGCGCGGACGGCCCGGCCGCGACCGCGGCGGAGGAGCCGGCCGCGGGCTCCTCCGCCCCGGTGGCGGCGTTGGAGCGGCCGCGGCGGCTGCGGGCCGGCGACCGGATCGGGATCGTGGCGCCCAGCGGCGGCATCCCGCGCGAACGGCTCGACGCCGGCCTGGACATCCTGCGCGGCTGGGACCTGGAACCGGTGGTCGCACCGCACCTGCTGGACGACCACCCGTCCGGCTACCTGGCCGGCGACGACCGCGACCGCGCCGCCGACCTGACCCGTATGTGGTGCGACCCCACGATCGCCGCGGTGCTCTGCGCCCGCGGCGGCTACGGGGCACAGCGCATGGTGGACCTCCTGGACTGGCCGGCCATGCGCGCGTCCCTCTCCGCGTCCCGGCCGCCCAAGGCGCTGATCGGCTACAGCGACATCACCGCGCTGCACGAGGCGTTCGCCGTCCGGCTCGGCGTCGCCACCGTGCACGGCCCGATGTGCGCGACCGAGACGTTCCTCAAGGACGCCGCCACCCAGGAGCACCTGCGCGCCACGCTCTTCGCCCCGGAGCAGACGCAGGTGATCGCGCCGCCCACCGCCCGGACACTGGTGCCCGGGCGGGCCCGCGGCGTGCTGCTCGGCGGCTGCGCCAGCCTGCTCGCCTCCGACCTCGGTACGCCGTGGGCCCGCCGCTCCGCAGCGGGCGGACTGCTCGCCCTGGAGGACGTCGGCGAGGAGGACTACCGGCTGGACCGCATCCTCACCCAACTGCTGCGCTCCGGCTGGCTCGACGGCGTGGCCGGCGTCCTGCTCGGCTCCTGGCAGGACTGCGGCCCCTACGACAAGCTGCGGGAACTCTTCCTGGACCGGCTCGGCGGCCTCGGCGTGCCCGTCGTCGAGGAGTTCGGCTTCGGCCACTGCCCCTCCACGCTGACCCTGCCGCTCGGCGTCCCCGCCGTCCTCGACGCCGACGCGGGCACCCTCACCCTGGCCGAACCCGCACTCGTCTGAACGCCCGGCTGACCCCCGGCCCGCCCCGGACCACGATCAGCCGCACGCCGCACGCCGCACGCCGCACGCCGATCGTCGCGGCCGCCCCGGCCGACCCCGGCCCCCCGGCTCAGCCCTGCGCCGGGGCGACCGGGAGGAGGACGTCGAAGCGGCAGCCGCCGGGGACGTTCTGCACGGTGGCGCGGCCGTGGTGGGCCTCGACGATGCCGCGCACGATCGCGAGGCCCAGGCCCGCCCCGGCCGGCGGCGTGCGCGCGCCGGTGCCGCGCCAGCCGGTGTCGAAGACCCGCGGCAGATCGTCCGCCGGTATGCCGCCGCAGCCGTCGGTGACCGACAGCACCACCGCTCCGGCGGCCGGGTCCTGCCGGGCCGAGACCGCCACCGTGCCGTCGGCCGGGGTGCGGTGGATCGCGTTGGCCAGCAGGTTCGCCAGCACCCTGGTCATCTCCCGGCCGTCGACCTCCACCGGCACCGGTTCCACGCCGTCCCCGACCAGCCGCACCCCGTGCTCCACGGCCAGCGGGTCCGCGCCGGCGATCGCGTCGCCCACCAGGTCGTACACCGACATCCGGGTCGGCGAGAGCGGCAGCACGCCCGCCTGGATGCGGGAGAGCTCGAACAGGTCGGTGACCATGCCGCTGAGCCGGTCCACCTCCGTGCGTATCTGCCGGTGGTAGCGGGCCGGGTCCTCGGCGATGCCGTCCTCCAGCGCCTCGGTCATGGCCCGCAGCCCGGCCAGCGGGGTGCGCAGGTCGTGCGAGATCCAGGCGACCAGCTCGCGGCGGGACGCCTCCAGCGCCCGCTCGCGCTCCCGCGAGGCCGCCAGCTTGGCGCTGGTGGCGGCCAGCTCCCTGCCCAGCTCGGCCAGCTCCGCGGTCGGCGCGGCGTCGGGCGCGGCGAACCCGGCGCCGTCCCCCAGCGCCCTGGTCGCCTCGGTGAGCGCCCTGCTGCCGGCCACCACCCGCCGCCCGAGGATCAGCGTGACCGCCAGCGAGACCACCGCGGCCATCGCGCACACCGTGGTGACCACCCCCAGATCGTGTTCCGACAGGAACATCGCCCACGCCACCGACAGCGTGCCGGCCAGCATCGCGGCGACCGTGACCACCGCGACCACCGCGAGCGACAGCGCCACCGAGCGATGCCGCAGCAGCCGCAGCACCAGCGCCCCCAACAGCCCGGCCGCGACCGCGCCCAGCGCGGCGTAGGCCGCCATGACCACCAGATCAGTCATCGCGCCCACCCCCGCCACCCGCCGCGCCCTGGTCCGCCCGGTCCGCCGCGTCGAAGCGGTAGCCGACGCCCCAGACCGTGCTGATCAGGCGGGGGCTGGCCGGGTCGTCCTCGATCTTCTCGCGCAGCCTGCGCACATGGACGGTCACCGTCGACAGATCGCCGAACTCCCAGCCCCACACCCGCCGCATCAGCTCCTCGCGCCCCACCACGCGTCCCGGATGCCGCAGGAAGAAGGCGAGCAGGTCGAACTCCCGTATCGTCAGCGGCAGCTCCCGGCCGTCCCGCAGCGCGCGGCGGGCCGCGGGGTCCAGCGCGAGCGCGCCCGAGCGCAGC
Source organism: Streptomyces sp. IBSBF 3018 (assembly GCA_050613715.1). Taxonomy (GTDB): domain Bacteria; phylum Actinomycetota; class Actinomycetes; order Streptomycetales; family Streptomycetaceae; genus Actinacidiphila. The sequence goes on along the minus strand of JAJSZB010000008.1, from coordinate 30,358 downwards.
CAGGGCCCCGGATCGGGCGGACTGCCGGCCCTGCGCAGCACCGACTCCACCCGCAGCACCAGCTCGCGGGGGCTGAACGGCTTGGTCACATAGTCGTCCGCGCCCACCTCCAGGCCGAGGATGCGGTCGTCCTCGTCACCACGCGCAGTGAGCATCACCACCGGCAGCGGCCCGGCCTCGCGGATCCGGCGGCACACCTCCAGGCCGTCCATGCCCGGCAGCATCAGGTCGAGCACCACCAGGTCCGGGCGCGTGGCCGCCGCGCGCGCCACCGCGGAGGGCCCGTCCGCGGCCCGGTCCACGGCGAATCCGGCCCGGTCGAGATACCCGGCGACGACCTCGGAGACGGTCGGGTCGTCGTCGACCACCAGCACCCGCCGGCGGGGCTGGCCGGCCGGCTCGTGCGGTACGGGAAGGCGTGCGCTGTTCATGGTCCCGAGTCTGACACCCACCACTGACAGTGACCATGCTTCCGCCCTCCGTCCCGCCCGCCGTCCCCGTTCCGTAAGATCCGCCCGGCGTACTCCCGGTCCGCCGCACGGCTGCTGCCGCCCTCGGCCGTCCTCCGTACAGGGTTCGGACGCCGGTGCGGACGGGCGCGATGCGGACGGCGACCCTCCGCAAAAGGCCCGCATCGGTCCTGGTAGCACCGTTGACACCCCACTGCGGTGCGTGACCTACTAACGGGACCCACTACTCGATGTCGTAATACGACCGGTCCGACGCCGGCCGTCCCAGGGGGATTGCGGTGACGAGAGAGCAGTATCCGACGACAGCCGAAGTGACAGAGGGTGCCCGCTCGCTGACGGTGAGGTATCCCGGGATCTGCCGTCTGGAGGCGGTCGGCAGGTCGCGCGCGGGACGTCCGCTGCTGATGCTGTCGGTCGGGCGGGGCACGCGCAACGTGCTGGTGGTGGCCGGCCCGCACGCCAACGAAGCGGCCGTCGGCGGCGCGACGGTGCTGCGGCTGGCCGGGCAGATCGCCGCGGACCGCGAACGCGGCACCGACGACGGCACCACCTGGCGCTTCCTGCTGTGCATCGACCCCGACGGCGCCGCGCTCAACGAGCCCTGGCTGCCCGGCCCCTACACCCTGCGCGGCCACTACGAGCACTTCTTCCGCCCCTGCTCGGCCGAGCAGCCCGAGTGGCTGCCGCACGACGGCGGCCCGGGCTGCGCGGCGCTGCCCGAGACCCGCGCGCTGGTCGCGCTGCTGGACGAACTGCGCCCGGCGCTCCAGTGCTCGCTGCACGGCATCGACGTCGGCGGCAGTTTCGTGCAGCTCACCAGCGACGTGCCCGGCGTCCCCGAGCGCATCGGCAAGTCCGCCGCCGAGCTGGACATACCGCTGGAGAGCGGCTCGTCCGACGCCTTCCAGTGGCCCAGCCCCGGCCCGGGGGTCTATGTGATGCCGCCCGCCTCCGAGGCCGGCGACGGCGCCCACTCCACATGGGCGCACGCCCAGCGCTACGACGGCGTCACCGCCGTCGTCGAGGTCCCGATGTGGGCCTGCGACCGCAGCGCCGACACCACCCCGCACCCCGACCCCGACCACGCGCTGCGCACCGCGGGCGCCGCACTGCGCCGCGATCTGCCCACCGTGGCCCGGGTGCTGGAGAAGATCGACCCCGAACTGATCGGCGCGGACAGCCCGATGCTGCGCACCGTCCGCGAACTCGTCGGCATAGGGCCGCAGCTGAGCGCCGAGTGGGACCCCGCGCTGCGCCCGGCGGACGCGGTGCCGCTGCCCCCGATGACCACCGCGCGCGTCACCAGCATCGAGGTCTACGCACAGCGCATCCCGCTGCGCGCCGCCGCCATGCTGCGCAGGATCGCGGCCGTCCCGACCGTCACGCACCTGGTCGACCAGTGGTGCGCGGCGTACGAGAGCGCCTACCACCCCCGCTGGGTGCCGGTCGCCGACCAGGTCGAGCAGCAGGCACGCAGCGTGATGGCCGTCTACGAGGAGCTGTGCACCTGAGGTCCGGTCCCAGCCCCGGCCCCAGCCCCCGTCCCGGCCCGGCGCCCCGCGTTCAGCCGGTCAGCGGCTTGCCCATGCACACGCTCAGCTCGTCGTGCCGGTAGTAGCCGAACTTCGGCACCGGGGCGTACCCCGACGACTCGTAGAGGGCGATGGCCTCCGGCTGCTTCAGGCCGGTCTCCAGCACCATGCGGGTGCGTCCCGCGGCCGTCGCGCTCGCCTCCAGTTCGGCCAGGAGCGCCCTGGCCAGCCCGCGGCCGCGCGCCTCGCGCATCACGAACATCCGCTTGATCTCCGCGTCGCCGTCGCGGAACCCCTCGGGCGAGGCGTCCTGCGCGCGCCAGCCGCCGCTGGCCACCGGAGTGCCGTCGGTGTCGTACACCAGCAGATACAGGCCGCGCGGCGGCTCGAAGTGCGCCGCGTCCATCACCGTCAGGTCGCCGTCCCCGTACCGCTCGGCGTACTCCGCCTGCACGAGGTCGTTGAGCTTCATGGCGTCGGGCGCGTCGAAACGGGTCTTTCTGATCTCCACGCGCCCCATCGTACGTGTGTGCGGTGACAGTGCCCGGAGGGGCGGCCGGGCACATGCCGGCGGACGCCCGTACGGCGGCCGGGCGCGTGCCGGTCCGGGCCCGTACGGCGGCCGGATAGGGTTCCGGGCATGCTCACCGTCACGACCGTCAACGTCAACGGCATCCGCGCCGCCGCCAAGAAGGGCTTCCTGCCCTGGCTGGAGTCCACCGCCGCGGACGTCGTGTGCCTGCAGGAAGTGCGCGCCGAGCCGGACCAGCTGCCGGACGGCCTGCGCGACCCGGACGGCTGGCACGCGTACTGGGCGCCCGCCGCCGCCAAGGGCCGGGCCGGCGTCGCGGTGCTGACCCGACGCGAGCCCGCCGCGGTGCGCGTCGGCTGCGGTGCGGCCGAGTTCGACGCCTCGGGGCGCTACCTGGAGATCGACCTGCCGCACGCCGGGACGACCGTCACCGTCGGCAGCCTCTACCTGCCCTCCGGGGAGGCCGGCACGCCCCGCCAGGACGAGAAGTACCGCTTCATGGACGCCTTCCACGCCCACCTGACCGCGCTGCGCGCCCGCGCCCGCGAGGACGCGGGCCACGCCCTGGTCGTCGGCGACTGGAACATCGCCCACCAGCAGGCCGACCTGAAGAACTGGCGGTCCAACCAGAAGGCCGCAGGCTTCCTGCCCGAGGAGCGCGCCTGGCTGACCGGCGTGCTCGCCCCCGACGAGTGGACCGACGTGGTCCGCGCCCTGCACCCCGACACCGAGGGCCCCTACTCGTGGTGGTCCTACCGCGGCAAGGCCTTCGACAACGACAGCGGATGGCGCATCGACTACCACGTGGCCACCCCCGACCTGGCCAAGACCGCGGTCAGCGCGGTCGTGGAGCGCGCGCCCTCCTACGACAGGCGCTGGTCCGACCACGCGCCGGTGACCGTCGCGTACGAGGTGTAGGGGCCCGACGGGCGCGGGGACTGGGCGGAAAGGGCGCGCGTCACGCCGCCGGACGGTGGCATGCTGGGCCGCGTGGACCGACCGCACATCACCGTCACGATCGCCCCCGAGCTGCACGTCTTCGTCTCCGCCGGCCGCCGCGGCGGCGCACACGGGCTGGCCACCGACGGCAGGTCCTCGCTGGGCCACGTCGTGGAGTCCCTGGGCGTTCCGCTGACCGAGGTGGGCCGGCTCACCGTCGACGGCCGCGACGCCGAAGCCGCGCACGTCCCCCGCGACGGCGAGGACGTGGCCGTGCACCCCGTGACCCGGCCGCAGCAGGTGCCGGGCGCCCCGCTGCGCTTCCTGCTCGACGTCCACCTCGGCACGCTCGCCCGCCGGCTGCGGCTGCTCGGCGTCGACGCCGCCTACAGCAACGAGGACGTCGGCGATCCCGCACTCGCCGCGTGGTCGGCCCGCGAGCGCCGGGTGATGCTCAGCCGCGACCGCGGTCTGCTGCGCCGCCGCGAGCTGTGGGCCGGCGGCTACGTCTACAGCGACCGGCCCGAGGAGCAACTGCGCGACGTGCTCGGCCGGTTCGCGCCGCAGCCGGCCCCCTGGACCTGCTGCGTCGCCTGCAACGGGCCGCTGGTGCGCGCCGACAAGGCCGCCGTCCGCGACCGCCTCCACGACGGCACGCGTTCCACCTACGACGTCTTCGCCGAATGCGCCGACTGCGCGCGCGTCTACTGGAAGGGCGCCCACCACGCCCGCCTCCAGGCGCTCGTCGACGAGATGACCCAGGGCGTGCGTCAGTAGCCCGGCGCGCTCCCGCGGCCGACGGCGCCGCGGGGACCCGCGCCCGTACCGCGCCCTCGGCATGCGACGCCGGGCCGCCGGCGTCACCGCGCCGCGAGGGACTCCCGGGTGGCGGTGAGGGCGGCGGCGGCCCGGGGGAGGCCGGCCGCCTCGCAGCGGGCGACGGCCGCGGTCAGCCGGCTGCGGGCGGCGTCGGGGGCGCCGAGGGCGTTCGCCTCCAGGAGCGCCGCGATGCGGACCGCCTCGGCCCGGGGCTCCTCGCCGGCCGGCCCGCCCTCCTCGTAGGCGCTGATCGCCCGCTCCATCTCCGCGAGCGCCTCCTCGTACGCGTGCGCGGAGGCGTGGCAGCGGGAGCGCTGGTAGCGGGTGGCGCCGCGCTGGTACCACACGACGACGTCGGGGGAGTCCTCCGCGGCCGCCGCGATCACCTCGTCGGCGTGGGCGAGATAGCCGAGCGCGTCGGCGAGCCCCTCGGCCTCCTGCGCGGCCATGGTCTGCCGGGCGAACTCCCGCATCATGCCGAGCACCGGCGCCGGGCGCGGGGCCTTCGCGTGGCCGGCCACCGCCCGGTCGTACGCGGTGCGCGCCGCGTCCCACAGCCCGGCCTTGGCCAGCGCCGCGGCGGCCTCGCAGGCGACGAGGGTGTGCGTGTACTGCTCGTCGGTCCACTGCGCCACGTCGTCCGCGAGCCGCAGGAACTCCTCGGCGGCGGCGCGCTGTTCGCCCAGGGAGGCCAGCCCGCGGGCGAGGTTGAGCCGGATCTGCGCGGCCAGCCGCGGGTCCAGCGCCGACGTGCCGCCGAGCACCACGGACTCCAGGACCGCCACCGAGTCCGCCGCCCGCCCGTCCTCCGCCAGTACGTCCGCCAGCTCCAGCCTGACCTGCGCGGCGTGCGCCTGTGCGTCCTCGCGGTCCAGCCGGTCCGCGGCCTCCGACAAGTGCCGTACGGCGCCGGTGAGATCGCCGGAGTGGGCGCACGCGTGGCCGAGCAGCGCGTGGAACGGTCCGAGGGACAGCGACGCGTCCGGCCAGCGCGCGGCGGCCGCCAGCGCCTGGTGGACCAGCGGCACCGCCTCCTCCGCGTGCCCGCTCTGCACCTTGATCTGGGCGAGCAGCGCCAGCGGGCGCGGGGTGCGCCACGGCTGGCCCGCGTCCTCCACCAGCCGCAGCGCGCGGTCGAGTTCGCCCGTCGCCGCCTCGAACTCGCCCGTGCGGGCCGCCACTTCGGCCGCGTACTGGCGGGCCGCGGAGGCGCGCGCCGGCGAGTCGAGGCGCTCCGCCTCGGCCAGCAGCCGCGCCACCGCGGTCTCGAAGGCGTCGACCGCCTCCCGCGGCGGCTCGGGCAGCAGGTCCACCAGATCGTGGCGGGCCACCATCGCGGCGCACTGCAGGATCGCCAGATACCGGTCGGGCTCGATGGCCCCGGCCTCCGACAGCCGCTGGGCGAGCCGCAGTTCGGCGTCCAGCTCGGCGCGGGCCACGGCGGCGCGATCGGCGTCGATTTCGCCGTCCCCGGCGTCCGCCCGGTGCGCCGTGCCGTCCGCCTGCCGCGCACCTTCGCCGGGCTGCTGCTCGCCGCCGGTCTGTTGCGCCGCACCGCCGGGCCGCTGCTCCTCGCCGGCCTGCTGCGCCGCGGCGACCAGTGCCGTCGCCGCGCGGGCGCGTGCCGAGGCCGCGCGGCCCGGGTTCCCCGCGGCCTCGTAGCGCGCGGCCGCCTCCAGCATCGTGTCGCGCGCCGGGCCCCAGTCGTCGCGGTCGAAGCCGGCGAAGGCGCGCCGCTCGGCGAGTTCGGCGGCCAGCAGCTCCGCGGGGCCGAGCGCCTCGTCGTGGACGTGGCCGGGCTCCGCGGCCCGCCGCTCCACCAGATCCCACAGGCCGTCCGCGTCGGGCCGGCCGATCGCGGACAACTCCCGCGCGAGGCCCACCAGTTCGGCGAAGTCCTCCGGGGCGGGTTCGGCGGCGGCGCCGACCGGCTCGGGCTCCGCCACCGGCAGCGCGGGCCCCGTGGCCCGTACGCCCAGCGCCAGCGGCCGGTCCAGCAGCGGGGTGCGGGCCAGCCGGGCCAGCCGCCGGGCGCCGACCGCGTCGCTGCCGTTGCGCGCGTCGAACGCCGCGGCCGACCGGGCGCCCTCCACGCGGACGTGGGCGAGCAGTGTGTCCACGGTCCAGGAGCGGCCGGGCGGCCCCGAGACCGCCAGCCCGCCGTGGCCCTGGTCCGCCAGCCGTGCCAGCAGTACCTCCACGCCGGTCAGGAACCCCAGCAGGTCGAGCGGCGTGCCGGTGGCCTCGAACATCGCCCGGTTCTCCGCCAGGATCTCAAGACCGCGGCCCTCGTTGCGGGTCAGCGCGCAGAACTCCAGGTGCAGCCCGATCGCCTCGGCCATGTCCGGCTTGCCGCGGGCGAAGCGGTAGCCGGCCAGGTGGTGCGAACGCGCCTCGTCCGTACGGCCGGTGCGCACCAGCGGCAGCAGCGCGTAGGCCATGCTGACGTACGGCTCCTCCAGGCACGTCTGCCCGCCCTCCAGCACCGGCTGCCACTCGCGCAGCGCCCGCTCGTCGTCGCCGGACGCCTCGTGGTGGCGGGCCCGCAGCCGGGTCTCGCACGCCTCGCAGTCGCTGAGGTCGGTGCGCGGACGGGTCGTCCACAGGTCGTACGCCTCGTCCGTCGCCGCGCCGGTGTGCCGGGCCACCAGATAGCGCATCGCGTACACCGGCTGCATGCCGTGCCCGGCCGCGGCGTACCGCTCGCGCATCTCGCCGGTCCAGCGCTCGATCGCGGCCAGCGGCATCTCCGGCAGTTGCAGCAGGGCGGTGGTCACCCACTTGAAGCGCCAGTAGAGCTGGTGCTCCTCCCACTCGCTGAAGTCCTCGGGACGCTCGTCCCACATCCTCATGATCCGCGCGAACGCCACCGGCGACTTCCGCTGCTCGCCGCCGTAGGTGTACGCGGACATCAGCTCGAACAGCGCGGTGACCAGGGCGCCCTTGTCGTCGAACTGCTCGGCGGCGGTGACCAGTTCCTCGGCCCGCACGGTCCGCGCCCGGCCGTAGGGGCGCTCGTTGTTCTCGCGCAGCGCCGCGAACACGGCGTCCGGGGTGTCCTCAGCGGCAACGGTCACTTGCCCTCCTCCTGCCCGCCGCCGTACGTGGTCCCGCCCTGGGCCGAACCGCCGTGCCCCGGGGCGCCGAACCCCGGGCCGCCGTGCCCCGAACCGCCGTGCCCCGGGCCGCCCCGCGCCGCGCCGTCCTGCGGCGGCGCCTCGTGCATCGCGTGGTCGAGCAGCCCGATGAACGCGCGGTTGAGCAGCGCGCTCTCCGAGGCCCGCAGCGGCCTCCTGGTCATCAGCAGCGCCTGCCCGTACAGCGCCTCGACCGCGGTGACCGCGAGCTCCCGCTCGCCGATCGAAGCGGCCCTGCGCACCAGCGGGTTGAGGTGGTTGAGCACCAACTGGGCGCGCGGCGCCTGCCCGCGCAGGCTCCCCAGGATGTCCGCCCACAACCCGTCGGCGGACGCGGCCAGTTCGCTGCGCGAGCGCTCGTGCCGGGCCTCCCTGTTGTCCAGCAGCAGGGCCGGCGCGCTCACCGGGTGGAAGCTGCGCAGCACCACGTCGCAGTCGAACTCGCCCACCACCTCGCGCGCGATGTGCAGGAACGCCGCGGCAGACAGCTCCGCGCCCGGGTCCACCGCGTCCAGGTGCGCGGTGACCGTCGCCGGGTCCAGGTCGGTGACCGTGCAGCCCGGGCGGATCTCCGGCAGCCGGTGCACCAGGTCGCGGTCGTAGGCGTAACCGCCGTTGACCACGCCGAGACCCGCGGCCCCGGCGATCGGCGCGACCTGCCGGAACTCCTCGACGGTCTGCGTGACCAGCACCACCGGGTGAGCACGGGTGAACTCGTCGAGCGTGACCTGCCCGTCGGTGGTCTCGAACGGCAGCCAGGGCAGCAGCAGTCGCAGCAGCGCGTCGTCGTAGCGGGCCAGTGCCTTGACCGCGAGGTGGTGCACGGCGATGAAGCGGTGCAGCAGTGCCGGGTCGCTGGCCGACAGCCCGGTCAGCCAGTCGCGGATGCGCGCGCCCAGCGCCTCGCGGATCGCCGCGAGCGTCTCGTCCTCGTACAGCGCCTCGCGCGAGGCGGTCGGCCGCAGACTGTCCGCGTCGACCACGCAGCGCACGAAGAACGCCCAGTCCGGCAGGAGTTCGGGTGCCTGGTCGGACAGCAGCATGCCCTTCAGGTGCACCCGGTGGCCGGCTTGCCGGGACGGGTGAACCGACGTCGGCAGCACGTACGCCACACCGCGCAGCCCCACCAGCGGCAGGTCGAGGTCGATGGTGTCCAGCGGGGTGAAGTCGAAGGTGTCGCGGCAGTGTTCGGCCAGTGCCTCGCGCCGGGCCAGCGGCGAGCCGTACCGCACCTCCCACGGCGGAGGCGTCCGGTTGATCCGCACGCTGCCGCCGCGGTCGTCGACGACCGTGACCTCGTGCCGCAGCAGACTGCCGTAGTGCCGGGCCAGCGCGACCACCCGGTCGGGTGCGGTCCACTCCGCGGCGTCCGCGCGCGGCGTCAGGGCCACCGTGGTGCCGGGCTCGGCGACCTCGCCGGCCGGCAGCGTACGGATCGCGTAGCGGCCGTCGGAGCCGCCGCGCCACTCAACGGCCGGGGCTTTCGGGTCGGCCGCGGACCGGGTGGTCACGGTGATCTCGTCGGCCACCACGAAGCACGCGAGCAGGCCGATGCCGAACTGCCCGATGAAGTCGGTCCTGGCCGACGCCAGCCGGTCGCCGTCGAGCCCGCCGTCCGCGTCGCGCTTGGAGCTGCGGCCGATGGTGGCCAGGAAGCGGTGCACGTCCGCCTCGGTCAGCCCGACGCCGCTGTCGGTGACCGTCAGCCGCCCGTTGCCGGCCCGGACCGTGATCCGCGCGGGCGCCGCCGGGTCCAGCGCCTGCCGCGCGGTGATCGCGTCCACCGCGTTCTGCAGCAGCTCGCGCAAATACACCCGTGGGCTGGAGTACAGATGGTGCGAGAGCAGATCGACGAGGCCGCGCAGGTCGACCTGGAAACTGTGGGTGGCGTGGGCGTCTGACACCAGATCTGCTCTTTCGGTTCGTGGTCGTGCGGTGCTGCCGGGCGGTGCGGGGCTGCTGGGCGGCCCGGGGGGCCGGGCGGTGCGCGGCTCGGCCGGAGGTGCGCCGAGGGGGACGCGGACGGTCGTGGGAACGGTTGCCGGGTCAGGCCCCGACCCGTGCGCGCCACCCGCGGAACGGCGCGGCCGGGTCGCGTCCGTCCAGATACATCCACGGGAACTCCGTCACGCTGCCGTCCAGCACGCGGAACAGGTCCGCCGCTGCCTCGCGCTCACCGGCCAGCGCGAACGCCATCGCGAAGGTGTTGAAGCCGCGCGTCCAGTCGCGCCGCCGCGGGTAGTCGGGATGGTGCACCGAGCGCTCGGCCGCCTCGTACAGCGCCACGATCACGTCGGCCCGGTGCAGGTACTGCGTACCCCTGTCACCGTTCGGTCCCTCGCGGCCGTCGTCCTGGAGGTCCAGCCAGTGCTCCAGGTGCGCCACCGCGACGAGTTCGCCCAGCGTGCCGCCGGGCGGCGCGGCCAGCATCGCCTCGCGCGCGAAGGCGTGCATCTCCTCGTGCGAGCCGCCCCACTTGCGGCAGATCTGTTGCAAGTGCTGCCGGTGCGCGGCCAGATGGCCGGGGCAGCGGCGCACCGACGCCTCGAACCTGCGCGCCGCGACCTGCGGACCGACCTGCAGCCCGCGCCCGCTGATCTGCAGGAAGTACCACGGCGCCACCCACTCGGGCACGGCCTCCGCGACCTCGTAGAGCAGATCCTCCGCGGTGCGCAGCCGTGCGTGGAAGACCTCGAACTGCTCCCGCGAGACGTGCTGCGCCTGCCGGCGCGTCCTGGCCTCCCAGGCCCACTCGACGTGCCGGGCGCCGGACACCAGCAGCGCCAGCGGGTCGTGCGGCTCCGCGCCGGTCACCTCGCCCAGCCACCGCTCGCTGCCGGCGACCATCATCAGCCCCTCGACCAGCCAGGTCAGCTCCTCGCAGTCCCCGCTGTGCACCGCGCCGTCGAGCAGTGCGCGGATCTCCGGCCAGCGTCCGGCCGCGGCGGCCTCCCGCAGCGCGGCCAGCCGCGGGTCCCCGAAACTCAGGTCCACCCGTGCGAGCGCGGCGCGCGGCCGTCTCGGCCACACCGGCCTGGTCGACTCCCCATCAGTACGGCGGCGGATCAACGGCATCCGGCCATCCCCCTTGCGTGACACTCCCCAGACGCCAGTACATATCACGATCACCTGACAACCAGCTCGTCGGACCCACGTTCGAACGGTGTCGACGCGCGTCGACCCGGCCGACCCGAGGCGGTCCGTGCCGGTCCGCGCTGACCTGCGCCGGTCCGTGTCGGCACGCGCCGGTCCGCGTGCATCCGAGCCGACTCGTCCGCGCCCGCCGCGGCCCGGGGCCCGTGCCCGGCCTCCAAGCTCGGCCTCCATGCCCGGCGTCCGGCGTCGCGTGCTCGGCGCGCCCCGCTCACCGACAACCGAATCGCTCTGGACAAAAAAAGTTTTCGGTGAGACGGTGGAGCCATGCTGGACGTGAGCGTGATCGAAGACGCCGAGGCGGCCGCCGTGTCCCTCGACCCGATACGGGCCAGGCTGCTCGCCGAGCTGGCCGCGGGGCCGGCCTCGGCGGCGATGTTGGCCGCGCGGGTGGACCTGCCGCGGCAGAAGGTCAACTACCACCTGCGGGCACTGGAGAGGCACGGCCTGGTCGAGCTGGCGGGCGAGCGCCGCAAGGGGAACGTCACCGAGCGGCTGATGCGGGCCACCGCGGCGTCGTACGTCATCTCGCCGACGGCGCTGGCCGCGGTCCAGCCGGACCCGGCGCGGTTCCGCGACCAGCTGTCCGCGCGCTGGCTGCTCGCGGTCGCCGCGCGGCTGGTCCGCGACGTCGGCTCGCTCGTCACCGGCGCCGACCGGGCCGGACGGCGGCTGGCCACCTACGCGCTGGACGGCGAGGTGCGGTTCGCGTCGGCGGCCCAGCGGGCGGCGTTCGTCGAGGAGTTGACGCGCGGCGTGAGCGCGCTGGTGGCCAAGTACCACGACCCGGACGCCGAGGGCGGCAGACCGCACCGCGTCGTCGTCGCGCTGCACCCGAGCGTCAGGCCCGGGCCGCAAGAGGCCCGCAACAACCAGGAGTTGCCGGAATCCGGCACAGGAGAGGACGGCAGCGATGTCTGAGAAGCCCAAGACGTCAGGGGAGTTCGAGCGGACCCCCGGGCGGACCCCCGAGACCGGCGAGATCGGCGAGCGGACCGGAGCGGCCGCGAGCCCCAACGGGTTCGAGATCGTGCGCGAGTTCGCGGTCGAGCAGAGCCCCGAACAGGTCTGGGCGGCGGTCACCACCGGCACCGCGGGCTGGCTGTGGCCCATGGAGTACGAACCGCGGGAGGGCGGCGCGGCCCCCTTCGGCGGCACCATCACCGCGTGGCAGCCGCTGCACCGGCTCACCGCGCGCTCCGAGAGCCCCGCCGGGGTGCCGCAGCAGACCTTCAACCAGCTCGACCACCTCATCGAGCCGCGCGAGGGCGGCGGTTCCTGGGTGCGCTACGTCCACAGCGGCATTTTCGTCGACGACTGGGACAACCAGTACGACGGCGCGAACAAGCACACCGACTTCTACCTGCACACCCTCCAGCAGTACCTGCGCCACTTCGACGGGCGGCCCGCGGCCTGGGCCACCGCCGACGCGGCGGGTCCCCGCGGCGGCGCCCCCGACGCGCTGGAGACCGCGGCGCACGCCCTCGGCCTGCCCGTGGACGGTGCGGACGCCTCCGGACCTGCGGTGGGCGACACCGTACGGGCCGCACTGCCCGGCGGCCCGGCGGACGCGGTGCTCGACTACCGCACTCCGTACTTCATCGGGCTGCGCACGCCGGACGCGATGTACCGCTTCTTCGGCCGCAACCGGTTCGGCGCGAGCGTCGGCGTCGCGGTCCACGACTTCGCACCGGGCGCGGACGCGGAGGCGCTGACCAAGCAGCTGTCCGGCTGGCTGGCGGACGTGTACGCATAGCGGCCGGCCCGCGTGACCCGGCCGCGTCCGGGTCGCGCCCGCCGGGCCCGGCGAGAAGCCCTGCTCGCACTGTGACGACCGATCCGGTGCGGGTCGCGCCCGCCGGGCCCGGCGCCCGCGGCCCGCGCCGGCCCCGACGATTTCCGTTATCGGCCGGGACCCGCGCCCGTCTCCTGAGCATGGGACGCAGAGCCATGGGCAGAGTGCGGGCGGGATCGAGGCCCAGAGGGCGGCACCGGAGGTCCGGCCGGGCGCTGGTCACCGCCGTCATCGCGGTGGCCGGCCTGTGCCTGGCCATGTACGCCGTCTCCGGCCGCCATCCCGGGACGACCGACGCGGCCGACGAGGCGGCGACCGGCGGGAGTTCGCCGGCGGCCGTCCTCACCGGCGGCGGTACGGGATCGGCCGGCGGTACGGGACCGGCCGGCACCGGGTCGGCCGGCGGCCCGGACGGTGCGCGCACCTCGGCGCAGCCGCCGCCCGCGGGCGCGGCGCGCGTCGGCACTCCCGCCGGCGCCGGGCCGATCCGTACCACCGCCCCGCCGTCCGCGGCGCGGCGGACCGCGGGCGCGCACCCCGGGGCCACCGGCACGGCGGACGCGGCGGCGCCACGTCCGAGCCCCGGCACCCGCCTGTTCACCCTCGTCAACCGCACCGCGCAGACGATCTGGCCGGCCTCGGGCGAGCAGACCGCGCAGCCCGCGCTCGCCACCACCGGCTGGGTGCTGCCGCCGGGCCGCACCCTGACCGTCCGCGTTCCCGACCACTGGAACGGCCGCTTCTGGGCGCGCACCGGCTGCGTCTTCGACACCGCGGGCCGCGGCCACTGCGAGACCGGCGACTGCGGCGGCGTCTTCCGGTGCCGCGGCTACGGCGCGATCCCCGCCACCCTCGCCGAGTTCAACCTCAACGCCTGGGACGGCCTGGACTTCTACGACGTCAGCCTGGTCGACGGCGCCAACGTGCCGATGTACATCAACCTCGTCGGCGGTACGACGAAGGACCCGATCTCGGCCGACGGCTGCTCGGCGGCGGGCTGCACGCACGCCGTCTCCTGCCCGGCCGAACTACGCGTCGCCGCCGGCGGCCGGACCGTCGGCTGCGGCTCGGCCTGCGCGGTCTTCGACACCGACCAGTACTGCTGCCGCGGCCAGTGGGCCGACCGCTCACGCTGCCGCCCCGACCAGTGGCCCGTCGACTACGCGGCGGTGTTCAAGAAGGCCGAGCCGTTCGCGTACTCCTACGCCGACGACGACGCCACGAGCACCTTCACCAGCAAGGGCGAGGCGGGTTACCGGATCACCTTCGGCGCGACGCCGTAGCGTGCCGCGGCGGCGTCCGCGCGCCGGACCGTGCCCGGCCGACCGCCGACCGGGGTGTCCGCCGACCGGGGTGTCCGCCGACCGGGGCGCCCGCCCGCCGGCGGAGCGCTTCCACCGGGCGGTGCACGGCGTCGGCTGACGGGCCGTCCGGGCGGGCGCGCAGGCTGACCGCGGGTGCGGGCGTCGATCGCGGGCGTTGACCGCGGCCGCTGGTCGCGGGTGCGGGCGCTGATTGTCAGTGGGCCGCCGTAAGGTCCCCGTCATGGCGACTTTCGCACTCGTGCCCGGCGCCGACGGCGCCGGGTGGTACTGGCATCTGGTGGCGCCCCGGCTGCGGGAGGCGGGGCACACCGCGGTGACGTTCGACCTGCCCTCGGACGACTCCAGCGACCTCGACGCGTTCGCCGACGCGACGGCGGACGCGATCCGGGCGGCAGCCGGCCCCGCGCCGCTGGTCGTCGTCGCGCAGTCGCTCGCCGGGTTCTGCGCGCCGCTGGTGTGCGAGCGGCTCGCGGTGGACCGGCTCGTGCTGGTCAACGCGATGGTGCCGGTTCCGGGCGAGACGGCCGGGCAGTGGTGGGACGCCACCGGACAGCCCGCGGCGCGCGCCGCACACGCCGCAGGGCTCGGACTGACCGGCGCGGACGCCGAGTTCGAGGTGCGCAGGGACTTCTTCCACGACGTGCCGGAGGAGCTGACGCGGCAGGTGCTGGCCGCGGAGCCCGGCGGCCCGCCGTCCGGGGTCTTCGCACAGCCCTTCCCCGCCGCCGCGTGGCCGGACGTGCCGACGCGCTTCCTCCAGGGCGTGGACGACCGGTTCTTCCCGCTGGAGTTCCAGCGCGCGGTGGTGCGCGAACGGCTCGGCCTGGCCATCGAGGAACTGCCCGGCGGCCATCTGCTCGCCCTCAGCCGCCCGGAGGCCCTGACGGCCGCGCTGCTCGACGAGGCGGCGGCAGCGGGGAGATGAGCCGGGGCGCGCGGTCGTGAGCCGGCGGCGCGGCAGCGGGCCGGCGCTCCGGCCGACCCGGCCGCCGCCCGCGCTCACGGCCGTACGGACCCGGGATCTCACCCGTACGGCCCTGTCACGAACGTGACCTCTGGGGCGAATCGGGCGTATTCGGGGGTCGGGTGCGGCACTTCGGGCCGAGGTTTGCGAGGATCGACGCGATGACTGCCGCTCCTCCCGAGACGCTCCCGCAGCGCCAGACCGACCCGAGCCGTGGCCGGCGACGCCACCGGCGCCGTCGCCGTGCCCTCCGCAAGGCGATGTACGCCGCGGCCGCCGGCGCGGCCGGCCTCGCCGTCATCGGCGCCGGTTACGTCGTGCTGGACAGGCCCGGCGGCGGCACGGCCGTCGCCGACGACGCCAAGCACGCCGCCGCCCGCGCCGAGGTCGCCGGCGCCCCGGCCGCGCACCCCGGCACCCGGGTGCTGAAGGACCCGCTGCCCAGCGCCGTTCCCGGGCTCGGCCCCAAGACGCGCGCGAAGATCCCGGCGGCCACCACCCAGGTGCTGGTGGCGTCCGGCGCGGGCAAGGACTCCTCGCAGGCCGTGGTCACCCTCTGGTCGCGCACCGCCGACGGCCACTGGAAGGCCGGCGCGTCCTGGCCGGCGCACAACGCGCTGCACGGGTGGACCGACGCCCACCACGCGGGCGACCTGCACAGCCCGATCGGCGTGTTCACGCTCAGCGACGCGGGCGGCTTCGACGCCGACCCCGGCTCGCACCTGCCGTACCACCACTCCTCCAAGTTCCGCGCCGGAGGCGTCGGTTTCGACGGCGAGCCGCTGGACGCGGCGTTCGACTACGTCATCGCCATCGACTACAACCGCGTCCCCGGCCACTCCCCGCTCGACGGCACCCAGCCGCTCGGGCCCAGCCGCGGCGGCGGCATCTGGGTGCATGTCGACCACGGCGGGCCCACCCACGGCTGCGTCAGCATCGCCGCCGCGCACATGGTGGAGCTGCTGCGCACGCTGCGGCCCGCCGACCACCCGGTGATCGTGATGGGCGACCGCGCCTCGCTCGCGGCCTGACGGCCGACCCCCGCCGTACGCACCGGAGTCGGGTGCGCGCGGCGGGGGCCGGGTGGTGCGGGGTCGGTGGCGGGCTCAGCCGCGCGGCAGGACCAGCGACTGCACCTGCGGCAGCGTCCGCCAGTCGTTGGACGCCACCGTGGCGTGCGCGGCGGCCAGTTTGGCGACGCGCGCCTGCGCGTCGGAGGCCGAGGGGTTGGTGTCGTCCAGCGCGGGCGCAACGTTCTGCGCGTCGGTCATGAACAGCAGGTAGTGGTTGGTGTCGTACCAGCTGGTGTCGATGCTGCCGTTCAGGTACGCCGACGCGTCGCCGTCGAAGGCCACGAACCACGGCCGCAGCGAGGTGTCGGAGTAGCGCGAACGCGGGTCGCCCGCCTGCGCGTTGTGCACCGACGGGAAGATGTTCGCCTGCGCGGTCTTGCCCTGGCTGTGCAGGTCCCGCAGGTAGCCGGCGTACTCCTGGTCCGTCCACAGCGAGTCGGTCGGGTTGCCCTCCTCGACCGTGCCGGGGATGACCTCGAGGATGACCTTGCCGGCCAGCTGCTGCCTGGTCGGCCAGTTGCCCGCCTTCGCGGCCTCGTCGAGGGTCGCGTACTGGCCGCCGCCGGGCTTGTTCAGCAGGTCGTTCGGCTTGAAGACGAGACTGCCCAGGTGGGCGCTGATGGACTGGTCGAGCTTGGCCGGGCTCATCCCGTAGTTCGCCTGGAAGCCCGCCTTCATCTCCAGCTTGATGTAGAGCGGCCCGTGGCCCGGGTGCGCGCCGAGCCAGACCCGGACGTCGTCCAGGCAGCTCTCCAGGTCCTTGTTGGCGCCGCCGGTGTAGAGGTCGGCGGGCGAGGAGGCGTTCACGCAGTTGTTGCCGTTGCTGGTCAGGCTGGAGTGGCTGACCTTCCACTCCGAGGTGAAGAAGTCGTCCCAGACGTCGAGTTCGATCATCGACGTGCCGGTGTCGAGCCCCTGCGCCAGGTAGCTGAACGCGGACGGGTCATAGGTGTTGTGCAGACCGGAGGTGGTGGCTCCGGACAGCGGCAGGCTGTCGCCGTCGGCCGCGGAGGCCGCGCTCCCCGGCCCGGCGACGGTGAACGCCAGGCAGGCGGCGAGGGCGCCGAGCAGTGCGGCGCGCGCCGCCGTACGCGAGCGCCCGGAGTCGCTCGTGCCGCCGGCGACGCCCGAGGCGCTGCGGGAGCGGCGGGGGAACCGATGGGTCAACAGACCGTTCAACGTGTCCTCCTGTGGGGGATGGCTCTCCGCCAGGACGGTGACGCCCGCGCATGAATCGACGGAGACATGACACGTAACACGACCTGCATTCCTCCTGTCACCTCCGCATCCGGACTTTCCTCGCGTCC
Source organism: Streptomyces sp. IBSBF 3018 (assembly GCA_050613715.1). Taxonomy (GTDB): domain Bacteria; phylum Actinomycetota; class Actinomycetes; order Streptomycetales; family Streptomycetaceae; genus Actinacidiphila. The sequence continues at coordinate 13,312 of JAJSZB010000008.1, read as the reverse complement.
CGCGGGTGCGCGGTGCGCGGCGGGCGGCGCGCGGTGTGCGGTGTGCGGCGGACACGCGGTGCGTGCTGCGCGGCGGGCGCGCCATTTGCGTGCGGCGGCGGGTGCGAGGCTTCGGCGCCGAGGGACGGGCTGCCCAGGACCGCGTACGGCGTACCGCGCTGTGGCCCCGGGCGGTCGGTGCGCCGCACAATCGGCGGATGGACGACGCCGAGACAACCCGTTCCGACCCTTCCGCTCCTTCCGCCGCTTCAACTCCTGCCGCTCCCGCGGCTCCCGGCGCGCCTGCCGTACGCACCGAGCGCGCCGGCGCCGTGCACACCGTCGTGCTGTCCCGGTCCGTCGCACGCAACGCCGTGGACGGGCCCACCGCGGCCCTGCTCGCCGACGCCTTCCGGGAGTTCGACGCCGACCCGGCCGCGTCGGTCGCGGTGCTCTGGGGCGAGGGCGGCGGCTTCTGCGCGGGCGCGGACCTCAAGGCGTTCGGCTCCGACCGCGCCAACCGGGTCGCGGCGACCGGCGACGGGCCGATGGGCCCGACCCGGATGCGGCTGCACAAGCCCGTCGTCGCCGCGATCGGCGGCCATGCGGTAGCCGGGGGCCTGGAGTTGGCGATCTGGTGCGACCTGCGGGTGATGGAGGAGGACGCGGTGCTCGGCGTGTTCTGCCGTCGCTGGGGCGTACCGCTGATCGACGGCGGCACGGTCGGCTGCCCCGGCTGATCGGCGCCGGCCGCGCGATGGACCTGATCCTCACCGGCCGCCCGGTGGGCGCGGAAGAGGCCCTGGCCATCGGCCTGGTGGACCGCGTCGTCCCCACCGGCGGCGCCCGCGCCGCGGCCGAGGAACTCGCCGCGCAGATCGCCGCGTTCCCCCAGACCTGCCTGCGTCACGACCGCCTCGCCGCGCTGGAACAGGAGGGCCTGGACGAACCCGCCGCGCTGGCCGTCGAGTTCGGCCACGGCATGGTCTCCCTCGGCGAAGCAGCCGCAGGCGCCGCCCGGTTCGCCGCGGGCGAGGGCCGCCACGGGAGGTTCGAGGGAGCCTGACCTGCCGGTGATCGCCGGTGATCACCGGTGTCCGCCGGTCCGCGGGCGTCCACGGGTGTTCGCCGGCACAGGCGCGTCCGTGGGGCGTTGGGCCTGCGCCGCGCCGGTGCTGCGCCGCCGCGACGCCGCCGAGCACCAGCGCTTCGCCGAAAGCGAGGCTGAACCACCCGTTGCGGATCGCCGCGTTGACGCGCTGGAGCGTCTCGATGAACGTCTGGTCGTCCGCCCGCGCCGGCCCCGGCATCACGGCGACCGAGAACGCGAAGTGCAGTTCGGCCCTCAGGCCGGTGGTCAGCGTGGCGGCGAGCAGCACGAGCCCGCGCACGCGTGGACCGTCGCCGAACTGGCCGCCCGCAGCGGCGTGTCCAGGACCGCGCTCGGCCGCCGCTTCACCGATCTCGTCGGCGAGCCGCCGATGGCGTACCTCACCAGGTGGCGGCTCGCCCTGGCCGCGGACCTGCTGCGCGAGCCGGACGCGACGATCGCGGCGGTCGCCAGAAGGGTCGGCTACGGCAGCCCGGTCGCGCTCAGCGCGGCGTTCAAGCGGGTCCGCGGGGTCAGCCCGCGGCAGCACCGCGAGGGGGTGCCCGCGCCGCCTGGCCCCGGCGGTGATCGGTGAGGCGTGCCGCACGGTCGTACGGGGAACGTTTAGCCTGGCTGCATGAAGGAGTGGGACCTCAGAAAGCTCCAGATCCTGCGCGCGCTCCAGGAGACCGGCACGGTGACCGCGGCCGCGGCGGCCCTGCGCACGACGCCGTCCGCGGTCTCCCAGCAGCTCGCCGCGCTCTCCAAGCAGGCGGGCACGCCGATGATCGAGGCGCGCGGGCGCGGCGTGCGGCTGACCGGCGCGGCCCACGTCCTGCTGCGCCACGCCGAGGTCGTCTTCGCCCAGCTCGAACGCGCCGGCGCGGAACTCGACGGCTACGCGCGCGGCGACGCCGGCCTGGTCAGGATCGGCACGATCGCCACCGCGATCGCACGCCTGGTCGTCCCGGCGGCGGAGTTGCTGCGCCGCTCGGCGCCCGGGATCACGCTGTCGGTGCGCGAGACCGAGGCGGCCGAGGTCTACGAGGACCTGGCGGCCGGCGAGGTGGACGTCGCGGTGTCCCTCGCGGTCGACGCGCCCACTGCCCGCGACCCGCGGTTCGTGCTGTTCCCGCTGCTGGCCGACCCGCTGGACGTCGCGCTGCCGCCCGGCCACCCGATGGCGGACGCGCCGGGGCTGCGGCTGGCCCGGCTGGCCGAGGAGCCGTGGATCTTCGGCAGTCGCGGACCCTGGCGCGACATCACCCTCGCGGCCTGCGCGGACGCCGGCTTCGTGCCCGAGCAGGCGCACGCGGCTGCCGACTGGCCGGCGATCTTCTCCATGGTCGCGGCCGGCATGGGCGTCGCCCTGGTGCCGAGGATGGCGACGTCCGGCGGGCTGCGCCGCGAGGTCGCGGTCCGGCCGCTGGAGGCGGACCGGCCGCGGCGCCGCATCGTCGGCGCGGTGCGCGGCGGCGCCGAGGACGCTCCGCTGCTGCGCCGCACGATGGCGGCGCTCCGGGAAGCGGCCGAGCTGGACCCGACTGTGCAGCACAGCTGAACGATTTCTTCAGTAAGTTTCGATGGACGTGAAGGAAGGGCGGGGGTGACAGTGGGGGCATGAGACGAGATGACGTTCGAGACGATGGCGCGCCGGGCGCGGGTGCACGGGATGACGAGGTGCGAGGCGGTGGCGTGCGTGGAGATGATGGCGTGCGCGGAGGTGACAGCGTGAGCGGAGGTGAGGGCGTGCGCGGAGGTGACAGCGGGGGCGGGGGAGGCCCGGCGGCCTTCACCGCGCTGACGGATTTCACCGGTGCCGCCGGGCCGTACGCGGGCGGTGATCCGTACGCCGACTACCGCAGCGCCGAGCTGCCCTTCGCGGGGCTGCCCGATCTGGCCGACCGGCGGCTGGGCGCCGCGGTGATAGCGGCGAACGACGAGTTCTTCGCCGAGCGGGAGAATCTGCTGCTGCCGGGCCCCGCGGTCTTCGACCCCGAACGCTTCGGGCACAAGGGCAAGGTCATGGACGGCTGGGAGACCCGCCGCCGGCGCGGCGCGTCCGCCGCGGTCCCGCACCCGGAGGCCGACGACCACGACTGGGCGCTGGTACGCCTCGGGGTCCCGGGAGTGGTGCGCGGCATCGTCGTCGACACCGCCCACTTCCGCGGCAACCACCCGCAGGCGGTGTCGGTCGAGGCGACCAGCCACTCGCTGTCCGCCGCGCCCGAGGACCTGCTGGACCCCGACGTGGAGTGGACCGAGCTGGTGCCGCGCACCCCGATCGGCGGCCACGCGCGCAACGCCTTCGCGGTCGGCGTCGAGCGCCGCTTCACCCACCTGCGGCTGCGCCAGCACCCTGACGGCGGCATCGCCCGGCTGCGGGTGCACGGAGAGGTGGTGCCCGACCCCGGCTGGCTGACCGAGCTGGGCACCTTCGACCTCGTCGCGCTGGAGAACGGCGGCGCGGTGGAGGACGCCTCGGACCGCTTCTACTCCCCGCCGGAGCACACCATCCTGCCCGGCCGCTCGCAGAAGATGGACGACGGCTGGGAGACCCGCAGGCGGCGGGACGACGGCCACGACTGGATCCGCTACCGCCTGGTGGAGCAGGGGGTGATCCGCGCGGTCGAGATCGACACGGCCTGCCTGAAGGGGAACGCGGCCGGCTGGGCCTCACTGTCCACCCGTGACGGCGACGGAGGCGAGTGGACCCAGATCGTCCCCCGGGTGCGGCTGCAACCCGACAGCGTGCACCGGTTCCTGGTCAACCCGATACCGGCCACCCACGTACGGATCGACATCTTCCCCGACGGCGGCATATCCCGGCTGCGGCTGTACGGCTCCCTCACCCGGGCCGGCGCCGAACGCCTCAACGACCGCGCCGAGGCGCTGAGCTGACCTCCGGGCGCGCCGGCCGGCCCCGCCGGTGAGCGCGCCGGCTCACCCGGGGCACGGGTGAGCCCGTCAGACCGCGCTCACCCGGCGGTCACCCCGCTCGGCGCTCTCCCGGCTCGGTGCTCATTCGGCGCCGAAGAGCTTGATCAGATCGGTCTTGCCGAACATCACGGCCGTGTCGATCGCGGACGGCGCTCCGGCGGCGGGGTCGGCGCCGCCCTCCAGCAGGGCGTCGATCACGTCCTGCGCGCTCTTGAACACCGCGCCGGCGAGCGGTGACTGGCCGCGCTCGTTGATCTGGTTCGGGTCGGCGCCCCGCGCCAGCAGCGCCTTCACGCAGGAGGCGTGGCCGTGGTAGGCGGCGAGCATCAGGAGGGTGTCGCCACGGTCGTTGGTGACGCCGAGGGGCACACCCGCGTCCAGGTGGGCGGTGAGACGTTCGGCGTCGCCCTCGCGGGCGAAGTCGAAGGCCTGGGAGGTGAGGTCGAGCAGGTCGGTGGGGTGTCCGGGCTCGTCGGTTCCGGCGGCGGAGGCGCTGAGGTCGGGCGTGGGCTCGGTCATGTCACCAGCCTACGCAGGACAGGGGCCGTTGAAGAAGGAGACCACGACGCGACGGACCGGCCCGTCGCCGACCCGGATGTCCAGCGGGACGCACGCCCGGCCGTCCCCGGCGACGAAGAACCCGCCGTAGAAGGAGGTGACCGAGCCGGGGCAACTGTGGAAGGTGACGGACGGGGCGGGCGTGTTGCCGTAGCCGCCGCCGAACTCCAGCCCGGCGCGGGCGCGCTGCTCGGCGCCCACGGTGACGGTCACGACCGCGCCACCGGCCACGTCGGGGCCGGCGCGGTAGTGCCAGCCGCCGGAGTTGACGACGCCGTGCGCCTGCTGGTCGCCGGTCGCCAGGTCGCGCAGCCCGTGCCAGGTGAGCGGTCCGACCGTGACGTCCCCCGAACCCGCCCCGGCGGCGGCGCCGGTGCCCGAGCCGGCGGGGGAAGTGGGCGCTTTGGAAGAAACCGCGGCGCGCGGTGAGGCGCCGGAAAGGGAGGAGGCGACGGAGGAACCGGCGGCGGGCGGTGCGGCGGAGGGCGGCGCCGAGGGTGGCGCGGAGGACGGCACCGAGGACGGCGAGGGAGAGGAGGCGGTGGGCTGGGAGGGGTCCGGGTGGCCCTGCCAGCCGGGGGCGCCGCGCGGCGGTGTCCCGGAGGTCCCGGGGACGAGCGCGGTGCCGTCGACGCAGTCGACGGGGCGGGGATGGTCGATGCTGCCGACCGGTGGCGGAGCGGAAGTCGGCGCCGGTAACGCCGGTGTCGGATGCGCGTGGGTGCCCAGCGTGCACCCGCTGAGTAACGCCAACGCCCCGCAGACCACTCCGGCCGCACGAAGCACTCGACCTGACATGGGCATCACCCCTTGCTCAGGACGGTACGTCCTCAGCCGAGCGGGGGCCAGACCACCAATTGCCGCACCAACTCGCGGTCCCCGTCGACCCGGAGGGCGCCCCCGTCCCAGGGCACCCGCCGGTAGAGGGCCAGCAGCAGGTCGCTCGCCGGACCGGAGAAGGTCGCGCCGGCCTCCGGACGCCTCCCGCCGGACCCGTGAGGGCCGCCGGAACCACCGTGCTCACCGGGCCGATCGGGGCCGGCCGGGGCGCTGCGGACCGCCGAGGCGCCGGTGGCGTCGAGGAGCAGGGTCCAGGCCACGCCCTCGTCGGCGACCAGCGCCACGCGTGCGGGGGAGTGCGGCCAGCCGTCCATCGAGCCGAACCCCACGTGCAGGAACTCGTCGACCGCGTCCACCGCGACGGCCGGCGGGACGGGCAGGGCCGCCCCCGCCGCCTCCTCGGCGTCCCGCGCGTGCACCGCGGCCTCCTGCACCTGGTGGCGGGCGACGCTGCCGGAGGTCGCCGGATTGCCGGACCCCGCCCACCAGGTCCAGCAGCCGGCGTCGGGACCGGCCGCGCGCAGGGCGTCGAGCAGCACGCGGGTGGAGCGCTCGGACCAGTCGAGCAGCCGGTCCGCGACGCCCGGCGGGTCGGCGGGGCCACCGGAGCCCGACGCGGACGGACCGCCGGGGACGGCTGCGGACCGGACGTCCGGGGCCGACGTGCCCGGGCCACCGGAGGCCGACGCGGACGGGCTGCCGGAGGCAGGGGGTTCCCGGTCGGGGACGGCCTCGTCGGCCGGTGGCCGGTGCGCGGGGCCGGCCGCCACGGCCGTCGCCCAGAAGCGCTGCACCCCGCCCAGGTGCGCGACCAGGTCGGGGACCGTCCAGTCGGGGCAGCCCGGGACCCGCGCCCCCGGCACGGTCGCGGCGGCCGCCGACCGCAGCGCGGCGGAGCGGTCCTCGATCAGCTCCAGCCAGTCCGCGAACCCCGGCCAGGGATAGTGCGAAGTCGTCATGGGGACCGTTCTAGCAGCGGGGACCGACAGCCCCTGGCGGCACGGGCGGGAAAGCTGTTCCATGGTCATCGGCGGCCGACCGGGGACCGCGCCGCCCGAGGCAGGGCGGTGGAGCGACAAAGCGACACCGAGCACGTGCACCACCAGGGTGAACGACCGGGACGACCAGAAGAGGTGGCCTTGGCTACGACCGTGCGACGTACCGCGGTGACGATCCCCGCCGCCGGCCTCGGCGCGGAGAACCCGCTGCCCGCGCTGCGCCCGCTCGACGAACCGCACCGCGTCGACGTCGGCGACCGGTCGCGGCTGCCGGCCGACATGGCACGGCAGTTGGGCTACGCCCCGCTGCGCACGCTGCTGCCGGTGCGGCTGCTCGACGGCTACGGGCGGGACCGCGCGCCCGTAGCCCTCGACGCCCTGGTCATCGAGAACGACCTCGTCGAGGCGACCGTGCTGCCCGGCCTCGGCGGCCGGCTGTACTCCCTGGTGGACAAGGGGGCCGGGCGCGAACTGCTGTACCGCAACCCGGTGTTCCAGCCGGCGAACCTGGCGCTGGCCGACGCGTGGTTCTCCGGCGGCGTGGAATGGAACCTCGGCGCGACCGGCCACAGCGCCTACACCTGCCGGCCGCTGCACGCCGCCCGCGTCGCCGCGCCGGACGGCGGGGAGATGCTGCGGCTGTGGGAGTGGGAGCGGCTGCGAAACCTGCCGTTCCAGATCGACATGTGGCTGCCCGAGCACTCGCGGTTCCTGTACGTCGGGGTGCGGGTGCGCAACCCGCACGACCACACCGTCCCCGCCTACTGGTGGTCGAACATCGCGGTCCCCGAGGCGCCCGGCACCCGTGTGCTGGCGCCCGCCGACAGCGCGTTCCGCTTCGACTACACCCGCGCCCTGGACCGGGTCCCGGTGCCGCACCCCGCGGACGGCGTCGACATCAGCTACACCACCCGCGCCGAGCACGCCGCCGACTACTTCTTCGACCTCGCCGACGGCGAACGCCGCTGGGTGACCGCGCTGGACGGCGACGGCAGCGGCCTGGTCCAGACGTCCACCGACGTGCTGCGCGGCCGCAAACTGTTCCTGTGGGGCACCGGCCGCGGCGGCCGGCGCTGGCAGGAGTGGCTCACCGAGCCCGGCACCGACGGCTATCTGGAGATCCAGGCGGGGCTGGCCCGCACCCAGTTGGAGCACGTGCCGATGCCCGCGGACTCCTCGTTCAGCTGGCTGGAGGCGTACGGCCCGCTGCACGCCGACCCCGCCCGGGTGCACGGCGCGGACTGGGCGGACGCCCGCGCCGCCGCGGCCGAGGCGCTGGAGACGGCACTGCCGCGCGCCGCGGTCGAGGAGGCATACACCGCCTGGACGGCACACGCCGACGACGAGCCGAAGGACACGCTCGCCACGGGTTCCGGCTGGGGCGCGCTGGAGGCCGAGCGGGGCCGGCACCACCTGCCGGGCACGCCGTTCCCCGCGACCACGCTCGGCGAGGACCAGAAGCCGTGGCTGGAACTGCTGCTCGCAGGCGTCTTCCCGCGGCCCGCGGCCGGGGGCCTCCCCGGCCACGCCCTGGTCTCCCAGCCCTGGCGCGACCTGCTGGAGTCCGCGGACACCTACCCGGGCAACGAGTGGTTCCTCGACTACCACCTCGGCATCGCGCAGTGGGCCGCCGGCGACCGCGCCCAGGCGGTGCGCAGTTGGGAACGCTCCACCGCCGCCCACCCCTCGCCCTGGGCGCTGCGCGCGCTGGCCGTCGCCGAGACCGAGGCGGGCGAGCCGCAGCGCGCCGCCGACCGCTACGCCGAGGCATGGGAGAGCCTGCGCGACAGCGGCCTCACCGGCGACGCGGCACGGACGGCCCACCGCGCGCTGCTCCTGGAAGCGGTGCCCGCGATGCTCGCCGCCGACCGCGCCGAGGCGGCCGCCGCCCTGCTCTCCGAACCCGAGCCCGGATCGCAGCTTGAGGCTCCGCCCGGGTCCGGCGCGGCCGGAGGGCCGGGGGAGGACGGCCGGCTGACCCTGCTGCGCGCCCGCACCGCGCTCGCCCAGGGCCGGCCCGACCGCGCCCGCGCGTACTTCGACGAGGGCTTCACCGTCGGCAATCTGCGCGAGGGCGACGAGACGCTCAGCGCCACCTGGTACGCGATCGCCGAAAACCTCGTGGCCGGCGACGGCCCGGTCACCGATGCCGTACGCGAACGGGCCCGCGCGCAGCACCCGTTGCCCGCGGCGTACGACTACCGGATGCGCCCCGAGACGTGATCCGGCGAGCGCCCCCGACCGCCGGGCCGGGGACGCTCACGGCAGCGGTCGTGACAGCGGTCGCGGCAGTCCGCCGTGCTCCGCCGTCATCCGCCGCGGTCCGCTCACGATTCGGGGTGGCTCGCCGCCGTTCACAGCGCGCGCAGCGCCGCCAGCTCCGCCGGGGCCAGCTCGCCCGGGCCGCGGCGTTCGCGGGCGAGGCGGTTCGCGGTGCGCTGCAGCGCCTCGTTGACCGGGGTGGGGACCCCGACGCTGCGGCCGAGCAGCACGATCTCGCCGTTGAGGTAGTCCGACTCGATCGAGCCGGTGCCGCGGACCAGGCTCTGCCACGACGAACCGCCGCCGCGCGTACGCCCCTTGAGCGGCTGCAGCTCCACCCGGTCGCCGCGCACCCGGGCCTGTTCGGCCACGCCCACGTACGCGATGCCCGCCGCGTCCAGCACCGCCGCGCCCTCGGCGCGCGCCCGCGCCGCCAAGTCGTCCCGCAGCCCGGCGAGTTCGGCCCCCGGCTCCCCGGAACCGGTCCCGGAACCGGTCCCAGAACCGATCCCAGAGCCCTCGGAGCCCTCGGAGTTCCCGGCCGGGCCGCAGACCGCCTCGACCGCGTTCCCCAGGTTCGACAGCAGCTTCGCGTACTTCCAGGCCATGACCGTCTCCGAGACCGGCGCGGCGAACCCCGAGCCGTCCAGGTCCGCGGCGATCCGCCGGGCCGTGCCGTCGGCGCCCGCGGGGAACCGGCCCACGTGCAGGATGCCGGTCAGCGGCCCGCACGGCGCCTGCACCACGCCCGGCTCAAGATACGAGGACGGCAGCCACACGCACATCCCGTACACGTCGCGGAAGCGGCGCAGCGCGAGGCGCTCGTTCTCCACGCCGTTCTGCGCGCACACCACCGCGGGCCGGTCGCCGAAGCCGGTCCACAGGTCGAGCGCGCCCGCCGTGTCCTGGGTCTTGACGGCCAGCACCAGCACGTCGCCGTCGCGGGCGGTCAGCTCGCCGGGCCCCTCGACCACCGGGATCGGCAACACCCGGTCGCCGTCCGGCAGTTCGAGCCGCAGCCCGTCGGCACGCAGCGCGCGGGCGTGGTCACCGCGCGCCACCAGCACGACCTCGTGCCCGGCGTCGTACAGCCGTCCCCCGATGGTTCCGCCGACCGCTCCGGCCCCGATGACGATGTATCGCATGCCCGCAGCCTCGCACATGCCCCCAGCACCCGGACCCGGCACCTCACCCACGGCTCGGCCGTAGCCTCCCCGGAGCCGCACCCGCACTCGCACGCGGGGGCGTACCCCGCCCGGAGCCGTGCCCGCGGACGCGCCGGGACTCGGACAGGATCCGCTCGCGCGCCGACGCTCCGCGCCTTTTCCGGCTCCCGCGCGCATGCCCGGCGGAGCGCTGGGTACGCGCGGGGTTCAGTGACGACTCCAGTGACGACATCAGCGACGACTCGGCGGAGCCCCGAGCACCCGACGCGGCGAGAGGACCCCCAGCGATGACCGACATCAACCCCGACGGCGCCCTGCCCCCGGCCCAGCGCGCCCTGCACGAGATCGCCCACGGCAGCCAGAACGTCATCGCGCTGAGCACGCTCGCGGTCAGCGAAGTCCTGCTACCCGTGCCCGGCGCCGACGAGAGCGCCGGCGGCGCGGCCGACGGCGCCCAGGCGCCGCGCGAGATCCAGCTGCCGGTCTACGAGCAGGAGGACGGCAGGCAGCTGGTCCCGGTGTTCACCTCCGAGACGCGGATGGCCGAGGCGCTGCCCGCGACCCGCCGCTACCGTCTGGTCCAGCTCGCCGCGCTGAGCGGCGCCTGGCCCTCGGACGACCTGATCCTGTCCATCGACACGGGCAGCGCCGACGCGCTGAGCATCTCCGGCGAGGGCGTGAAGGCCCTGGCCGGCCTCGTCGGCGACAACTGACAGCCCGACCGAGCGGCCCGGCCGCCCCGGCAACTGGCTGTCCCGGCAGCCGGCAACCCGGCTACGACCGGCCCGGCACCGGGTCCGGGAGCCGGTCCGGCAGGCGGCGGCGGAAACCGGCCGCCGTGGACCGCTCAGGACCCCGGTAGACCCGCAGCGCCCGCGGTGCCTTGTCGAGCAGCAGTTCCTCCGGCGCGGGCGCCACCTCACCGTCGAACGCGAGGTGGACGCCCGCGCCCGGAACGCGGATCCGCAGCCGCCGCACCGCCGCCGTGGTGTACACCGGCGAACCCGTCAGCACTCCGGTCAGCGCCGCCCCCATCAGCCGGGTACGGGCGAACGGCCCGCCGTCGACGACCCGCACGTCCAGCAGCCCGTCCGCCAGGTCGCGGCGGCGCACCGGCGCCGGGCCCCAGCTGGAGTAGCGGCAGTTGCCCGCGAAGAGAAGCCAGACCGAGCGCGCCCGCCCGTTGATCTCCACCTCCACCGGCTCGCAGGTGCGCAGTACGTGCACCGCCGCCAGCACGCTCGCCGGCCAGCTCCCGACCCGCCGCGACCAGCGCTCCCGCACCCGTACCAGGTCGGGGTACGAGCCGATGCTGAAGGTGTTCAGATACGGCACCGGCTCGGCGGCCCTGCGCCCGGCGCCGTCACTGTCACCGTCGCCGTCACGGAACCGGCCCTCGCCACTGCCGCCACTGCCACCGCTGTCGCCCGCCGCCGGGCCACCGTCCCCGGGCGGCGTGCGGACCACCTCCGTGCGGCGCGCCACGTCCACCTCCGAGGCCCGCCCGCTCAGCACCGCCGCCGCCGTGTCCTCGACCGAGTCCAGGCCCAGGTCGAGCGCGAAGTGGTTGCGGGTGCCGCCGGGGAACACCGCCAGCGGCAGGCCGTGCCGCAACGCCACCGCCGCCGCCCGGGACACCGTTCCGTCGCCGCCGCACACGCCGAGCGCGCCGTTGGCCTCCACCGCCGAGCGCGCCGCCTTCTCCAGCAGCTCCGCGAGATCCTCGTCCTCGGTCCGCTCCACCACCTCAGCCTGCGGGAGCGCGGTGCGGATACGGTCCACCGGCGGCGTGAGCAGCGGCGGCGGTCCCGACGCGGCGTTGACGACGACGTGCAGGCCCGCGCCGCCGTCCAGGGCCGGCGCCCGGGTGCCGGGCCCCGGATGCGGGCGGCGGCCGGCCGGCGGGACCGCGGCGCGCAGCAGCAGCGCCGCCCCGACGCCCAGCGCGCAGCCGACCAGCACGTCGCTCGGGTAGTGCACGCCGGTGTAGACGCGGGAGAAGGCCACACTCGCCGCGAGCGGCGCCACCGCCGTCCCCCACGCGCCCGACTCGATCGCCACGCCCGCCGCGAACGCCGCGGCCGACGCCGAGTGCCCCGAGGGGAACGACGAGGTGACCGGCTGCCGGTGCAGTTGCCGTATCAGCGGGACCGCGTCGAGCAGCGGGCGGGCACGGCCCACCGAGCCCTTGCCCACGGTGTTGACGGCCAGCGACGCCAGCGCCAGCGAACCGAGGCCGCGCAGGGCGGCGCGCCGCCCCTCCCGGCCGCCGACCGCGGCGATGCCTCCGGCCGCCGCCATCCACAGCCGGCCGTGGTCCGCGGCGCGGCTCAGCCGCGGCAGCACCGGCTCCGCCCCCGGCCAGTGCCGCGCCGCCACGTGGGCGAACAGCGCCCGGTCCCAGCCCTTCCACGGGTACGTCATGCCGGGCGGTTACCCGCGCGGGGCACGGCCACGCCTGCGCGTGCGGGGAGCCGGCCCTTCCCGACGCCGCGCTCTCCTCCGCGGAGCGCCTCCCGCTCCTCGCCGTGGGTTCGCCGCTCTCCGCGGGGGTGCTCCGGCTCTTCGCCGTGGGTGCGCCGCGCTCTCCGCGGGGCGGCCCTCCGCGTTTCCACGCGGTCCGGAACCGGTTGTACGCTCCACCGGGTGACCGCAGAACGTCCCGCCGCGCCGGAACTGGTGATCTTCGACTGCGACGGCGTGCTCGTGGACAGCGAACGGATCGCGGTGCACATCGACGCGCGCGTGCTGGCGGAACTGGGCTGGCCCATGCCGCTGGGCGAGGTGGTCGAACGGTTCGTCGGCCGGTCGGCCGCGGACATGACGGCGGCGATCGAGCAGCACCTCGGCAGGCCGCTGCCGGCGGGGTGGCGCGAGCGGTACCGCGATCTGTACCGCGAGGCGTTCGAACGCGAGCTGGCTCCCGTGGACGGCGTGGTGGACGCGCTCGACGCGCTCGCCGCGCGCGGGCTGCCGACGTGCGTGGCGTCCAACTCCTCGCACGCGGGGGTGCGGCACAGCCTCTCGCTGACCGGGCTCTACGAGCGGTTCCGCGGGCGGATCTTCAGCGCGGCGGACGTCCCGCGGGGCAAGCCCGCGCCGGATCTGTTCCTGCACGCGGCGCGTGCGTCCGGCGTCGCGCCGGGGCGGTGTGTCGTCGTCGAGGACAGCCGGTACGGCGTGCGGGGCGCTTGTGCCGCGGGCATGCGGGTCTACGGTTACGCCGGTGGGCTGACCCCTGCGGGGTGGCTCGCGGAGGAGGGTGCGGTCGTCTTCGACGACATGCGCGAGCTGGCCGGCCTCATCGCCTGAGCCGTCGCCTTTGCCCCGTGCGGGGCTGCGTGCGCGGGGGTGGCCGCGGGGCCTTTGCCCGGTGCGGGCTGCGTGTGGGCCTCGGGCTGCCGGGTCTTGCCCCGGTGGGGGCTGCGTGTGGGCCGGGGGCCGCGCCCCGGCGGCCCACGAGGGCTTCGCGGCGCTGC